>NZ_JBHXMA010000004.1:0-389046 GCF_042721035.1 Streptomyces sp. NPDC058464 | reverse complement strand
CGCCGAAGCAGGGCTCGTAGGCCGGGGGGTCGAAGATCCATGCTTCAACGGTACGTGGCAGGACCGACATCCGATGCCGACGCTGGGGTGAACCCCCGGCCATCCCCGAGGAGTACGGACACGTCGCCGTGTACTTCGGGCGCGGTACACGGGGTTGACGCCGGGCACGATTCCCACGCCTCCCGCCTGGCCGGCCGGTGGGTCCCGGCGGGCCGGTGGGGGCTGGGCGCGCAGTTCCCCGCGCCCCTTGCGGGGCGCTCCTTGCGGGGCGCCTCAAGCGGGGCGCCCCGAGTGGGTCCCGTCAGGCCTGGGTGTCGTCCGGGATGGAGACGACCCAGTGGGTGTTCTTGCGGGGGCGGAGGTAGAAGGCCCAGTAGAGGGTGGCGACGGCGGTGATGCCGCCGGTCCAGAGGAGGTAGGTCGTTTCCTGCTGGGTGAGGATGTAGGCGAGGACGGCGATGAGGAGGATCGGCATCGCCGGCCAGAGGGGCATCCGCCAGGCGGGGGTGTGCTTGTGGTGGCCTCGGCGGGAGAGGAGGGCGGCGATGGCGACGAGGAGGTACATGCCCGTCACCGAGACGCCCGTGACGCCGTAGAGGGTGTCGAGGTTGACGAAGCAGAGGACGGCACCGGGGACGCCGACCGCGAGGGTGGCGACCCAGGGGGAGCCGAAGCGGCCCAGGCGGGAGAGGGCGCTGTTGACCGGGGCCGGCCAGGCCTTGTCGCGGGCCGAGGCGAACAGCACGCGGGAGTTCTGGATGACCATGACGATGCCCGCGTTGATGATCGCGAGGGCCACGCAGAGGCTGACGAAGGTGCCGACCGCGGAGTTGGACCAGGCGGTGACCATGGCGCTGATGTCGCCGCCCGTGAGGGCCTTGAGGTCGGTCGCGCCCATGGTGATCGCGGCGACCGGGACGAGGATGACCACCGTGGAGATCGCGAGGGTGGCGAGGACCGTGCGGGCCACGTTGCGGCGCGGGTTCTCCAGTTCCTCGGAGAGGTAGACCGCCGTCGAGAAACCCTGGGTGACGAAGAGGGCGATGGCGAGGCCGGAGACGACGAGCATCGCGGTGACCGTGGTGGTGTGGCCGCCCGTGTCCGCCACCTGCATGGAGGTGAGGCTTCCGACCCCGCGGTGGCTGTGGGAGAAGCCGAGGACGGCCACGACGCCCGCCGCGATGACCTCCAGGACCAGGAAGATGCCGGTGATCCAGGCGTTCGCACGCAGGTCCAGGAGACCGGCGAGGGTGGCGAGGAGCATCACGCCGGCGCCCGTCATGGCCGGGTCCAGGTGGACGATCGGGGAGAGGTAGTCGGCCGTGCCCATCGCGATCACCGGGGGCACGATCATCACGACGAGGAGGGAGAGGACGAAGACCAGCCAGCCTGCCAGGCGGCCCGCCATCGTCGAGACCATCGCGTACTCGCCGCCCGCGCTGGGGATGAGCGTGCCCAGCTCCGAGTAACAGAAGGCCACGGCGATACAGAGGAGGGAGCCGATGGCGATCGTGAGGGCGGTGGCGGTCCCGAGGGAGCCGAACAGATCGGGGACGACCACGAACAGCGTGGAGGCCGGTGTGACGCAGGAGAGGGTGAGGAGGGTGCCGCCTACCACTCCGATGGAGCGCTTGAGCGTCTTGGGGCTGTCGGACGCCTCTGTGACGGCGTTCTCGACGGGGCGGAGCGTGTCGGTCATGCGGCGGTTCCGATCGACTTGTGCGGATGCCTCCGGCGGTTGGGCTGTGCTGCATGGAACCCCGACGAAAACCGTCGCGTCAATGGCTGTTTACCTTCGGATTCCGCACCCTTAAGGCGACGGTCGTCACATCGCTTTCGTAGGGTTGAGCGGCCAGGCGAGGCAATCATCAAGACTTTTCTTCGCATGACCTTGCTTTCGAAGGTCATGAACGCAAAGAACTTAAGTCACCCGTT
Source organism: Streptomyces sp. NPDC058464 (assembly GCF_042721035.1). Classification (NCBI taxonomy): domain Bacteria; kingdom Bacillati; phylum Actinomycetota; class Actinomycetes; order Kitasatosporales; family Streptomycetaceae; genus Streptomyces; species Streptomyces sp. NPDC058464. The sequence goes on along the minus strand of NZ_JBHXMA010000004.1, from coordinate 387,111 downwards.
TCATCCCCGACAAACGAGAACCGCAGCGCGGCTTACAAAAAAAGTTGAGGCCGTCCGATATCCGGACGACCTCAACGGGGTCAAGCGGTCACTCTCAGTGGTTGCGCGGGAAGCCCAGGTCGACGCCCGCGGGGGCCTCGGACGGGTCGGGCCAGCGGGTGGTGACGACCTTGCCGCGGGTGTAGAAGTGCGTGCCGTCGTTGCCGTAGATGTGGTGGTCGCCGAAGAGCGAGTCCTTCCAGCCACCGAAGCTGTGGTAGCCGACGGGGACCGGGATCGGGACGTTCACGCCGACCATGCCGGCCTCGATCTCCAGCTGGAAGCGGCGGGCCGCGCCGCCGTCCCGGGTGAAGATCGCGGTGCCGTTGCCGAACGGGGAGGAGTTGATCAGCGCCACACCCTCCTCGTACGTGTCCACACGCAGGACGCAGAGGACGGGGCCGAAGATCTCGTCCTGGTAGGCCTTGGCGGTGGTGGGCACCTTGTCGAGGAGCGAGATGCCGATCCAGTGGCCGTCCTCGAAGCCCTCGACCGTGTAGCCGGTGCCGTCCAGGACGACCTCGCAGCCCTCGGCGGCGGCGCCGGAGACGTAGGAGGCCACCTTGTCGCGGTGGACGGCGGTGATCAGCGGGCCCATCTCGGAGGTCGGGTCGTTGCCGGGGCCGATCTTGATCTTCTCGGCGCGCTCGCGGATCTTCTCCACCAGCTCGTCGCCGATCGCGCCGACCGCGACGACGGCCGAGATGGCCATGCAGCGCTCGCCGGCCGAACCGTAGGCGGCGGAGACGGCGGCGTCGGCCGCGGCGTCCAGGTCGGCGTCGGGGAGGACCAGCATGTGGTTCTTGGCGCCGCCCAGCGCCTGCACCCGCTTGTGGTTGGCGGCGGCGGTGGTGTGGATGTAGCGGGCGATCGGGGTCGAGCCGACGAAGGAGACCGCCTTGACGTCCGGGTGCTCCAGCAGGCGGTCCACGGCCACCTTGTCGCCGTGGACGACGTTGAAGACGCCGTCGGGCAGGCCCGCCTCGGCCAGCAGTTCGGCGATCTTGATGGAGGCCGAGGGGTCCTTCTCGGACGGCTTCAGGACGAAGGTGTTGCCGGTCGCGATGGCGATCGGGAACATCCACATCGGGACCATCGCCGGGAAGTTGAACGGCGTGATACCGGCGACGACGCCGAGCGGCTGGCGGATCGAGGAGACGTCCACGCGGGACGCGACCTGCGTGGACAGCTCGCCCTTCAGCTGCACGTTGATGCCGCAGGCCAGGTCCACGATCTCCAGGCCGCGGGCGACCTCGCCGAGGGCGTCGGAGTGCACCTTGCCGTGCTCGGCGGTGATCAGCTCCGCGATCGCGTCCCGGTTGGCGTCCAGCAGGGCACGGAAGCGGAACAGGATCTCCGTGCGCTTGGCCAGCGAGGACTGGCCCCAGCTGAGGTACGCGTCCTTGGCGGTGGCGACCGCGGCGTCGACCTCGTCGACCGACGCGAACGCGACCTTCGTGGTGACCGCGCCGGTGGCCGGGTCGGTGACCGGCCCGAAGTTGCCCGACGTGCCTTCGACGGACTTGCCGCCGATCCAGTGGTTGACGATCTTCGTCATGACCGGTTACTCCTTCACAGATGGCGGCGTCGGGTGGAGACGTGCCGTTCGTAGAGCTCACGTGCCTTGACCGCGGAGGATCGGGTCGCGGTCTCGGCCACAGGTACATCCCACCAGGCCTGCGCGGGAGGCGGGCCCGACACAGTGTCGGCCGTTTCGGTCTCCACGTAGACACATGTGGGAGTGTCGGCGGCCCGCGCCTCGGCGAGCGCCGTGCGCAGGTCCCGGACAGTCTTCGCGCGCAGGACGCGCATGCCGAGGCTGGCGGCGTTGGCGGCCAGGTCGACGGGGAGCGGGGCACCCGTGAAGGTCCCGTCGTCCGAGGTGAAGCGGTACGCGGTGCCGAACCGCTCGCCGCCCACCGACTCGGAGAGGCCGCCGATGGAGGCGTAGCCGTGGTTCTGCACCAGCACCACCTTGACGGCTATCCCCTCCTGGACGGCGGTGACGATCTCGGTCGGCATCATCAGATACGTGCCGTCGCCGACCAGCGCCCACACGTTCCGCTCCGGCGCCGCGAGTTTCACCCCGATGGCGGCCGGTATCTCGTAGCCCATGCACGAGTAGCCGTACTCCAGGTGGTACTGGTCGTGCGAGCGCGCCCGCCACATCCGGTGCAGGTCGCCGGGGAGCGAACCGGCCGCGTTGATCAGTACGTCCGTCTCGTCGACGATCGCGTCCAGGGCGCCGAGGACCTGCGGCTGGGTCGGCCGGATGTCGGGCTCGTCGGCCTCGTAGCAGGCGTCGACGCGCTGCTCCCAGCGCTCCTTGTCCTCGGTGTACTCGGTGACGTACGGGTCGGCGACCCGGTGGTCGTGCATGACCAGTGCCTCGGTCAGCTCCGCGAGGGCGCCGCGGGCGTCGGCGACCAGGGGCAGGCCGGCGAGCTTGTGGCCGTCGTACGGGGCGATGTTGAGGTTGAGGAAGCGGACGTCCGGGTTCTCGAAGAGGGTGCCGGAGGCCGTGGTGAAGTCGGTGTAGCGGGTGCCGACGCCGATCACCAGGTCGGCGGTGCGGGCGAGCTCGTCGGCGGTGGCGGTGCCGGTGTGGCCGATGCCGCCGACGTCCTGCGGGTGGTCCCAGCGCAGCGAGCCCTTGCCCGCCTGGGTCGAGGCGACCGGGATGCGGGTGGCCTCGGCGAACTCGGCGAGGACGGCCTCGGCGCGGCTGTGGTGCACCCCGCCGCCGGCGATGACGAGAGGCCTGCGCGCGTCCCTGATCGCCCGTACCGCCGCGGCGAGTTCGACGGGGTCGGCGCCCGGCCGGCGTACGGTCCACACCCGTTCGGCGAAGAACTCCTCCGGCCAGTCGTACGCCTCGGCCTGCACGTCCTGCGGGAGGGCGAGGGTGACGGCGCCGGTCTCCACCGGGTCGGTGAGGACCCGCATCGCGGCCAGGGCGGAGGGTATCAGCTGCTCGGGGCGGTTGATCCGGTCGAAGAACCTCGACACCGGGCGCAGGCAGTCGTTGACGGACACGTCGGCCGCGTACGGGACCTCGAGCTGCTGGAGGACCGGGTCGGCGGGGCGGGTGGCGAAGACGTCGCCGGGCAGGAGCAGGACCGGGAGGTGGTTGACGGTGGCGAGGGCGGCACCGGTGACCAGGTTGGTGGCGCCGGGGCCGATGGAGGTGGTGACGGCGTGCGTGGCGAGACGGTTCGATTGACGCGCGTAGCCGACCGCCGCGTGCACCATTGCCTGTTCGTTGCGGCCCTGGTGGTACGGCATCTCGTCCGCGTACTCGACGAGCGCCTGCCCGAGGCCGGCCACGTTGCCGTGGCCGAAGATGCCCCAGGTGGCGCCGATCAGGCGGCGGCGCTCGCCGTCCCGCTCGGTGAACTGGACGGCGAGGAAGCGGACAAGCGCTTGCGCGACGGTCAACCGAATCGTCATCGGTAACCCTCCGTATGGTCCGGGTGGAAGCAGATCCGCCACTCCCGCGTCGCACCCGGCCCCGCCATGACGTTCAGGTAGTACATGTCGTGCCCGGGCTGCGCGATCGACGGGCCGTGCCATCCGTCGGGAACGAGCACGGCGTCGCCGGAGCGGACCTCGGCGAGGACGTCCGTACCGCCCTCACGGGAGGGGAATACGCGCTGATACCCGAATCCGTTCGCGCCGTCGATCTCGAAGTAGTAGATCTCCTCCAGCTCCGACTCCTCGCCGGGCCGGTACTCGTCGTGCTTGTGCGAGGGGTACGAGGACCAGTTGCCGCCGGGCGTGATCACCTCGACGGCGATGAGCTTGTCGCAGTCGAAGGCGTCCGCGGAGGCGAAGTTGCGCACCTGCCGGGCGGCGGTGCCGCTGCCGCGGTCTTCGACGGGGACCTCCGGCGCGGGGCCGTAGCGGGCGGGGAGTCGTCGCTCGCACTTCGCTCCTGCCAGGGCGAAGCGGCCTCCCGCGCCGGAGGCGATCTGGACCTGGGCGTCCCGGGGCACGTACACGAAGTCCGAGACTCCGCTGAACACGCTCTCCCGGCCCAGGATCTGGAACTCGGTTCCCTCTGTTTGCACCGTACAACCGCCCTGCAGCGGAAGCACGATCCACTCACTGTCCCCGGTGGTGAACAAGTGGGTACCACCAGGCGGCAGTTCGACGATCCGGAGGCTGCTGTGCGCCCAACCGGCCCGCTTGGGGTCGATGTCGAGCGCGTACTGGGCGTTCGCGGTCGAACCCTTGGTGAGATGCAGCTCGTTGGTCGTCATCTTCTCGCCCTCACAGCAGTCCGACGGCGGTGTCCACGGCGGCGGCCACATCGCCGTCCGCCGGGTACAGCAGCGAGCGGCCGACCACCAGGCCACGCACGGTGGGGAGTCGCAGGGCGCTGCGCCACTTCTCGTACGCCCCGTCCTGGTCGTCGCCGACCTCGCCGCCCAGCAGCACGGCGGGGAGCGTGGACGTCTCCATGACCTGGGCCATGTCGTCGGGGTCGTCGGTGACCGGCACCTTCAGCCAGGTGTAGGCCGAACTCCCGCCCAGGCCGGAGGCGATGGCGATGGACTTGGTGACCGCCTCGGGGGACAGGTCGTTCTTGACCTTGCCCTCGGGGGTGCGGCGGCTGATGAACGGCTCGACGAAGACCGGCAGCCGGCGCGCGGCCATGTCGTCGATGGCGCGAGCCGTGGACTCCAGGGTGGTCAGCGAGCCCGGGTCGTCGTAGTCGATGCGCAGCAGCAGCTTGCCCGCGTCGAACCCGAGACGCTGTATGTCCTCGGCGCGGTGGCCGGTGAACCGGTCGTCGAGTTCGAAGGAGGCACCCTGGAGGCCGCCGCGGTTCATCGAGCCCATGACGACCTTGCCGTCGAGGGCGCCGAGGAGGAGCAGGTCGTCCAGGATGTCGGCGGTGGCGAGGACACCGTCGACGCCGGGCCGGGACAGTGCCAGGCAGAGGCGCTCCAGCAGCTCCGCCCGGTTGGCCATGGCAAGCCGGTCGCCGCCCACGCCGAGCGCGCCGCGGGCCGGGTGGTCGGCGGCGACGATCATCAGCTTGCCGTCCTCGTTGAGGAGCGGACGGCGGGCGCGCCGGGTGGCCGCCTCGGCGATGGCCTCGGGGTGGTGGGTGCGGGTGTGGACGAGGGCGGAGACGTCGACCTTCACCTGCTGGGCGGGGGCGCCCGCGCCGGCGCCCGCGCCGGCGCCCTCGTCGGGGCGCGCGCCCGCGACGCGGCCGGCCCTCACAGCACCGCTCCGGCGGCGAGCGCGGCGTCGATCTCTTCGCTGGTCGGCATCGCGGAGGAGCACTCGAGGCGGGAGGCGACGATGGCGCCGGCCGCGTTGGCGTGCCGCATGATCTTCTCCAGGTCCCAGCCTTCGAGGAGGCCGTGGCAGAGGGAGCCGCCGAAGGCGTCTCCGGCGCCGAGCCCGTTCAGGACGTCGACGGGCAGCGGCGGGACCTCGGCACAGGCGCCGTCCCGGCTGACGGCGAGGACGCCCTTGGGGCCCTGCTTGACCACGGCGATCTCGACACCCGCGTCGAGCAGGGCCTGGGCGGCGGCCTGCGGCTCCCGTACGCCGGTCGCGACCTCCACCTCGTCGAGGTTGCCGACGGCGACGGTGGTGTGCTTGAGCGCCTCGGCGTAGAAGGGCCGGGCCGCGTCGGGGTCCTTCCAGAACATGGGGCGCCAGTCGAGGTCGAAGACGGTCGTGCCCGCCTTGGCGCGGTGGGCGAGGGCCGCGAGGGTCGCCGTGCGGCTGGGCTCCTCGCTCAGGCCGGTGCCGGTGATCCAGAAGATGCGGGTGTCGCGGATGGCGTCGAGGTCCAGCTCGTGGGCGTCGATCTCCAGGTCCGGGGCCTTGGGCTGCCGGTAGAAGTACAGCGGGAAGTCGTCCGGCGGGAAGATCTCGCAGAACGTGACCGGGGTGTTCAGGCCGGGGACCGAGGTGACCCAGCGGTCGTCCACGCCGAAGCCCTGGAGGGCCTCGTGCAGGTAGGCGCCGAAGGCGTCCTCGCCGGTACGGGTGATGACGGCGGTGCTGCGGCCGAGGCGGGCGGCCGCCACGGCCACGTTCGTCGCCGACCCGCCGAGGAACTTGCCGAAGGACGACACCTGGGCGAGCGGGACACCGGTCTGGAGCGGATAGAGGTCCACCCCGATCCGCCCCATGGTGATCAGGTCGTACGCCATCGGCTTCCCTTCGTCATGGCTCTCCCGTGGTTTGTAGTCCGGGAGAGGAGGTCGTGTCAATGGTTTGTCCGGACATTCGGACGAGAGGGTGGGGGTGAGGGCGCCCATGAGGGTGGTGGTACCGGTGGTGCGGCGGATGCGGGCCGGTTGTGGCTGGTCGCGCCCACGCGGCGGAGCCGCACATCGATACGGCCCCGCGCCCCTTACGGGGCGCTGCCCGGCCGTAGGACGATAGGGCGATGGCGAGCTGGGAGATCGTCGAGGGACTTCCGCACCCGGCGTTGCGGCCGGGAATTCTGAGTTATCGGGGGATCCGGATCGCGCTCGACCGGCCCCGTCGGCGTCTGGAGACGCCCATCGGGGCCGCCACCCTGCTGCTGGGGTTCGGGGAGCCGGTACGGATCCTGCGGGACGGGCGGGCGCCCGTCACCCTCGTCTGCGTCTGCAACGGGCTCACCACCACGCCCGCCATCGGTGAGCACGGTGGCCGCATCTCGGGGATCGAGGTGCTGCTGATGCCCTGGGCCGCCTTCTCGCTCTTCGGCATCCCGCAGTACGAGTTGGCCAACAGGTCGGTGGATCCGGACGAGTTGCCGCACTCACTGGGGCACGGGGTGGGGGAACTCGCCGCCGCTCTCGGCGCCCTGCCGCGCTGGGCGGATCGGTTCCGGCTGCTGGACGACGTGCTGTTGCGGTGGAGCCGGGCCGGTGTTCCGGCCTCGCCGCAGGTGGAGCGCGCGTGGGAGCTGCTGCGGCGCGACTGGGGTGCCGTACCCGTGCCCCGGCTGGCCGACGAAGTCGGGTGGAGCGTACGGCACTTGGAGAACCGCTTCCGGGAGCGGATCGGGCTCGGGCCGAAGGCCGCGGCGCGGGTGCTGCGGCTGCAGCGGGCGCGGCGGATGCTGGCCGCGGGGCGGGGGCAGGCGGAGACGGCGGCGGTGTGCGGGTTCTACGACCAGGCGCATCTCAGCGGGGAGTTCAAGGCGATGACCGGGTGCACGCCCGGGGAGTTCGCGGCGGCGCGGGCGGCGGCCGCCGCGGCGCCGGCGGACCGGATGTCGGGGCAGGCGACGAGCCTGGTGCTGGGACCCGGCGGAGGGAGTGCGGTTTTCTCCAAGACCGGCGCGGGCGGGGTTGTGCACGCTGATCACCAGAGCCTTTGAGTGGGGGAAGCCGACGGGCCGGACCTGGCGCAGCGGGTCCGGCCCGTCCTGCTCGCCTCCGGTCGCGCGGGCGCCGTGCACACGGATGTCAACACGCCCCGCCGACAAGCCGGTGTGCGCCTGTGCCCCAGCTGTGTCACAAACACCCCCCTTGTGTCACACATGTCGCGCCTACGCGGGTTCTCGGTCACACCAGGTCGACAGCCGCTTGCCCACAGTCACTCTCCGTCGTTCACCGGGCACAGGCTTTGTGATCGCCAGCGCAGCGCCCGGCTCCCCCGACGACCGCCTCCGGTCGCCCCCGCGGTGCGCGCAGGGAGGTGCATCCCATGACCGACCGACGGCTCTGGTCCTACAAGGAGATCGCGGCGCACATCCGGGTGCAGCCGGACACCGTCCGCTCCTACCGCAAGCACGGACTGCTTCCTCCGCCGGACCATGTCGAGGGCGGCAAGCCCTACTGGTACGCCGACACGGTCCGCGCCTGGGTCGCCTCCCGGCCGGGCAACCGAGGGCGCAGAGACATCTGAGCCCTGTCGCGGAATGCCCCGCCCGCCGAGGGCGGGGCGCGCACACGTCAGGCCCAGGGTTCGATGACGGTCACCCCCGCCGCCGGTGCCCCGCCCATCGCCGCCAGGGCTGCCGGGGCCGCGTCCAGGGGAATCGTCGAGGTGACCAGGAGGTCGGGGCGGAGGGTGCCCGCGCGGACCAGTTCGAGCATGGCGGGGTAGGTGTGGGCCGCCATGCCGTGGCTGCCGAGGAGTTCCAGCTCCAGGGCGATCGCGCGGGCCAGTGGCACCGGGGTGTTGCCGTCCGGGGACGGCAGCAGGCCCACCTGGACGTGCCGGCCGCGACGGCGCAGGGAGTTGACCGAGGCGGCCGAGGTGGCGGGGGAGCCGAGGGCGTCCAGGGAGAGGTGGGCGCCGCCGGAGGTCAGGTCGCGGACCGCGGCCGCCGGGTCGTCGGTGTCCGTCGCGTCCACGGCGTGGACCGCGCCGAACTTCCGTGCCAGGTCCAGCGCTCGGGGCGACACGTCGACCGCCACCACCCGCGCCCCCGACGCCGCCGCGATCATCACCGCCGACAGGCCGACGCCCCCGCAGCCGTACACCGCCACCCACTCCCCCGCCGCGACCCTGCCCTGCTGGACCACCGCGCGGAACGCGGTGGCGAAGCGGCAGCCCAGGGAGGCCGCCGTCGCGTACGACATGTCGTCCGGGATCGCCACCAGGTTCACGTCCGCGTGGTCCAGCGCCACGTACTGGGCGAAGGAGCCCCAGTGGGTGAAGCCGGGCTGGGTCTGGCGTTCGCAGACCTGCTGGTCGCCGGCGGCGCAGGACGGGCAGCTGCCGCAGGCGCAGACGAAGGGGACGGTGACCCGGTCGCCGGGGTGCCATGCGGTCACCCCGGCGCCGGCCGACTCCACGACACCGGCCAGTTCGTGGCCGGGCACGTGCGGGAGCCTGATGTCCGGGTCGTGGCCCGACCAGCCGTGCCAGTCGCTTCGGCAGAGGCCGGTGGCTTCCACGCGGACGACCACTGCGTGGGGGGCGGCCGGGTGGGGGTCGGGGACGTCCCGTACCTCGGCGGGGGCGGCGTAGTGGTCGAAGACGACGGCGCGCATCGCGGGGGCTCCTTTCGGGGGCTGCGCGAAAGGCTATGCGCCGTGGGAGTCCGGTTGCAGTGTCAGTTCCGGCTCGTCGCGGCTGGTCGCGCCCACGCGGCGGCAGCCGCATATCGAATTCAGCCCCGCGCCCCTTTGGGGCGCGTCCTGCTGAGGCGCGTCCTGCTGAGGCGCGTCCGGCTCGGGCGCGTGCGGCTCGGGTGCCGGCTGTTCGCCCTCGCTGAGGCCGAAGCGGGCGTGGAAGCGGCGGAGGGGGGCCGGTGCCCACCACGTGGCCTTCCCCGTCAGGCGCATGATGGCCGGGACCAGGAGGCTGCGGACGACCATCGCGTCCATCAGGACCGCCAGGGCGATGCCGAGGCCGAGCATCTTGGTGTTGGTGACCCGGGACGTGCCGATCGCCACCATCACCACCGCCAGGATGATCGCCGCCGCGGTGATCAGGCCCCCGGTGCGCTGCAGGCCGAGCCGGACCGCCCGCTCGTGGTCGCCCGTCCTGTCGTACTCCTCCTTGATGCGCGAGAGCAGGAACACCCCGTAGTCCATGGAGAGGCCGAAGGCCACGCAGAACATCAGGACCGGGAGGGTGGTCTCGATCGAGCCGGGGCTGGTGAAGCCCAGCAGGTTCGAGAGGTGGCCGTCCTGGAAGACCCAGACCACCGCGCCGAACATCGCGGTGAGGCTGAGCGCGTTGAGCAGGACCGCCTGGACGGGGATGAGGACGCTGCCGGTGAGGAGGAAGACCAGGAGCAGGGTGACGATCGCGATGATGGCCGCCGCCCAGGGCAGGCGCTCGGCGATGGCGTGCTTGGAGTCGACCAGGACCGCCGCCGTGCCCGTCACCTTCGTGTCGAAGGGGGTGTTCAGTGCGCGCAGTTCGCCCACCAGGCGCTGGGCGCCGTCGTCCACCGACTCGCCCTTCGGCTGCACCGTGAAGTACGCCGCATCGCCCTTGACCAGGGGACCGCTCACCCCGGCCGCCTCCGGCAGGGCCGCCACCCGCTCCTTGTACGCCGCGTACTGCGCCGGGGTCGCCCTGCCCTCGGCCAGGACTTCGAGGGCGCCGCCGGGGTTGCCGGGGAAGTCGTCCCGGATGTGCTGCTGGACGACGTGGGACTCGGCGCCGGCCGGGAGCTGGCGGTCGTCGGCGGTGCCGAACTTCACGCCGAGGAAGGGGAGTCCGAGGACGATCAGGAAGCCGGTGGTGGCGATGGCGAAGAGCGGGGCCCTGCGCATCACCAGGGTCGCGGCGCGGGCCCAGGCCGTGCCCTCCGCGCCGGACGGCCGGGACTGCCGGCCCCTGCGGAACGCCCGGCGCAGGTCCAGCGCGTTGACCCGGTTGCCCAGCAGGACCAGGGCGGCCGGAAGCAGGATCAGGGCGGCCGCCGCGGCCAGCAGGACCACCGCTATGCCGGCGTAGGCGAACGAGCGGAGGAAGTACTGGGGGAAGACGAGCATCGCCGCGAGGGAGACGGCCACCGTCAGGGCCGAGAACAGCACGGTGCGGCCCGCGGTGCGCAGTGTCGTGCCGATCGCCGTCAGCGGGTCGGCGCCGGTGGCCAGTTCCTCGCGGAAGCGGCGGACGATGAAGAGCGCGTAGTCGATGGCCAGGCCGAGGCCGAGGGCCGTGGTGAGGTTCATCGCGAAGACCGAGACGTCCGTGAAGGACGTGATGCCGCGCAGCACCGCGTTCGTGCCGAGGATGGCGACGATGCCGATGCCCAACGGGAGCAGGGCCGCGATCGCGCTGCCGAACACCATCACCAGCAGGACCAGCGTGACGGGCAGCGCGATCAGCTCGGCGCGGGTCAGGTCCTCCTTGATGATCGTCTGCATGTCGCTGCGGACCGCCACCATGCCGCCGACCTTGACGGTCACGGGTCCGTGCGTGCCCCGGTAGTGCGGGGCGATGCGGTCCAGGGTGTCGGCCGCCGTCTTCTCGTCACCCGTGATGCGGGCCGCTATCAGTGCCTCGTGGCCGTCCTCGGCGCGCAGGGACGGCGACTTGGTCTGCCAGTAGGAACCGACCCCTGTGACGCCCTTCTCGCCGGACAGGCGGGTGACAAGGGCCTTCGCCTCCGCCGCCACGGCCGGGGTGTCCACCGAGCCGCCCGGCGCGTGCACCAGGAGGAGCAGGTTCGGCTGGGAGTCCGGGAACTCGCGCTCCAGCGCCTTCGTCGCATAGGTCGACTCGGCTGCCGGGTCCTCCCAGCCGCCGCTGCCCAGCCGGTCGGCGACCCCGCTGCCGGCCAGCACGGCGAGCGCGGTGATCACCAGGGCGAGCAGCAGGGAGAGCCGGGGCCGGGCGGTCACGAACCGGGTCCAGCCCCCTGGGCGGGCCCCGCCCGCGGCCTGCGGTGGCTTGTTGACTTCGGTCATCCTGCGGTGTCCCCTTCAGCGTGACCACTGCCTGCCGGTGCGCATCCGCTGCGTGCGCGGGGCAGCATGGGTCGGCCATTGCCATTTAGACTGGCAAACACGAGAGATCGCTCGCGTTCCATCAGAATGCGAGCGACCGCTCGTGTTTGTCAATCGCGTTCGAAGAGCTGGGGATAACGCGTGCCCGACAAGCCCGACACACCAGAGCAGCCCGAGGCCACGGCCACGGGCAAGGAGCAGCCGCGCCGGCGGCAGGCTCGCGGCGAGCGGCGCATCCAGCAGCTGCTCGAAGCCGCCGCCTCGGTCTTCTGCACCACGGGCTACACGGCCGCCAGCACCAACGCCATCGCCCGCGAGGCCGGCGTCTCCCCCGGCACGCTCTACCAGTTCTTCCCGAACAAGGAGGCGATCGCGATCGAGCTGGGCGACCGGCTCTTGCACGACCTGCGGAACACCTACGGCGAGGCGCTCGCACCGGTCGACCCCGCCACCCCGCTGGCGGACGCGGTCGCCGCCGTCGTGGACCGCCTCACCGCCTTCAACACCGAGCACCCCGTGTTCTTCGCGCTGATGCACGGCCCCGACATGCCCGGCGGCATCACCGAGGCCCACGACGCCCTGCACACCAACCTGCTCGGCCGCATCGAGGGCCTGCTCGCCTCACTCCTCCCGCCGGGCACCGGCCAGGCCGACGTCACGCGGACGGCACACGTCTCACTCGGCATCTACAAGGCGGGCCTGGAGCTGGTGCTCAGCCACGAGGGCGCCGAGCGCCAGGCGTACGTCCAGGAGATCAAGAACGTGCTCACGCGCTACCTGGAGCCCCTGGTGGGCGACCGCCTCGGCCGGCCCGCCGGCTGACCGGCCGCCACCCCACCACCCCGCCGCCCGCCCGCCCGCCGACCGGCCACCACCCCACCGCCGCCCGCCCGCCTGCGACCGGCCGCCACCCCATGGCCGCCCACCCGCGAACCGGACAGCCACTCCCCCGAGCCACCCGGACTGCGACACGCGGAACATCTGCCTAAGGTGCGGGTAAATCGCCCCAATCGCGATCCGACGAGCGCCGCCCGCACCCGCAGGAGCACAAGGGGACCCGCCGTGACCCACTCTCCGCCGCCCGGCAGGCCGAAGGCCCGCATCCCCGGTCCGCTGCAGCCGCCACCGCCGTACCCCCGCATCCGCGCCGGCCTGTGGAAGCGCTGCCTCGGCGGCGGGCTCGCCCTGTGGGCGCTGACGGCGGCGGTCACGTACGCGACGAGGAACACCACGCTGCTGCCGACGCTGATCCTGCTCGGCAGCTTTCTCGTGCCGGTCGCCTTCGTGCTGTGGGCCTACGAGCGGCACGGCCGCGACCTCGGGGTCAGCGCCATCCTCGGCTGTTTCCTGGCCGGCGGCGCGCTCGGGGTGCTGGGGGCCTCGCTGATGGAGTCCTACCTCGTCCGCCCCTCCTGGGGGATGTTCGTCACCGTCGGCCTGATCGAGGAGACCGCGAAACTGGGCGCGCTGATGTTCGTACTGCGCCGGATGCCCGGGATCCGGGGCATCCGGGCCGGGCTGGTGCTCGGCGGCGCGGTCGGCTTCGGCTTCGCGGCCCTGGAGAGCGCCGGATACGCGTTCGACGCGGCCGTCTCCACCGAGGGGATCGACCTGCGCGCGCTGATCGAGACGGAGCTCCTGCGCGGCGTACCGGCCCCCTTCGGACACGGCCTGTGGACGGCGATCGCCGGTGGCGTCCTGCTCGCCCTGCGCCGCCCGAACGGCCGATTCCGCCTCACCGCCCAGGTCGTCGCCGCCGGCCTCGGGGTCACCCTGCTGCACGCCCTGTGGGACTCCGCGCACGGCGTCGCGATCTGGCTGGTGGCACGTCTGGCGGGAACCGGACCGGACCGGCAGCTGTTCGCCGAGGGGTACATCCCGCGCCCCGACGCGGCACAGGAGCACCTCTTCACGATGTTCTCGGTCGGCCTGCTGGTACTGGTCGCCCTGCTCGGGGTCACCTGGGTGCACTCGCTGGCGCGCCGGGACCCCTCTTGGAGAAATACCCCCTAGGGGTATAGTCTGACAACAGTGGGGTTCCCTCGTGGGCCCCACCGGCCCCACACGCCTCGACGAGGAGAACCACATGACCGCCCAGACCGACACCCCGGGCTCCGTGACCGCCGTCTACAAGGTGACCGGCATGAGCTGCGGACACTGCGAGGGTTCCGTCTCCGCCGAGCTCTCCGGGCTCCCCGGCGTCAGCTCGGTGCAGGCCGTCGCGGCGAGCGGCGAGGTCACGGTCGTCTCCGCGGCCCCGCTCGACGACGAGGCGGTCCGCGCCGCCGTCGACGAGGCGGGCTTCGAGCTCGCCGGCCGCGCCTGACATCCCGGAAGGCAAACAGGAAAGCAAGCAGGGGCGAGCAGGAATCACCAGCGCCACGAGCCGTACGTACGACGGAAACACATCTCTCCGCCGGGCCGTGCCGACCAGCTGATACTGGCTCCGCACGGTCCGGTCCGTTGTCTGGAGTCCGGACATGACGACCAGCACCACCACCAGCACCGCACAGACACCGATAGCCCCGCCGCGACCGGCCGGCGATTCGCAGACCGATTCGCAGACCGATTCCCAGGTCGAGCTGCTCATCGGCGGCATGACCTGCGCATCCTGCGCCGCCCGGGTCGAGAAGAAGCTCAACCGGATGGACGGCGTCACCGCCACCGTGAACTACGCGACCGAGAAGGCGAAGGTCACATACCCCCAGGGGGTTCAGGTCGCCGACCTGATCGCCACGGTCGTGAAGACCGGGTACACCGCCGAGGAGCCCGCACCCCCGGAACCCGAGCCGGACGGCGACGCGCCCGAGGCCGCGCCGGATCCCGAGCTCGCCGCCCTCCGCCACCGCCTCCTGGTCTCCGGCCTGCTGGCCGTCCCGGTCGTGCTGCTCGCGATGGTTCCGGCGCTGCAGTTCGACAACTGGCAGTGGCTGTCGCTGACGCTCGCCGCGCCGGTGGTCGTCTGGGGCGGCGCGCAGTTCCACCGGGCCGCCTGGACCAACGCCCGGCACGGCGCGGCCACCATGGACACCCTGGTCTCGGTCGGCACGCTGGCCGCGTTCGGCTGGTCGCTGTGGGCGCTGTTCTTCGGCGACGCCGGCATGCCCGGGATGCACGACGAGTTCCGGTTCACCGTCTCCCGCATGGACAGCGCGTCCACGATCTACCTGGAGGTCGCCTCCGGGGTCGTCGCGCTGATCCTGCTCGGCCGCTACCTGGAGGCGCGTTCCAAGCGGCGCGCGGGGGCGGCCCTGCGGGCGCTGCTGGAGCTGGGCGCCCGGGACGTGGTGGTGCTGCGGGGCGGCCGTGAGGTGCGGGTGCCGGTGGCGGCGCTGGCGGTCGGCGACCGGTTCGTCGTACGGCCCGGGGAGAAGGTCGCCACCGACGGGACCGTGGTCGAGGGGGCGTCCGCGGTGGACGCGTCGATGCTGACCGGCGAGTCCGTGCCGGTGGACGTGACCGTCGGCGACGCCGTCACGGGCGCCACCGTGAACGCGGGCGGGCGGCTGGTCGTCGAGGCGACCCGGGTCGGCGCCGACACCCAGCTCGCGCGGATGGCGAGGCTGGTGGAGGACGCGCAGAACGGCAAGGCCGAGGTGCAGCGCCTCGCCGACCGGATCTCCGCCGTCTTCGTCCCGGCCGTCATCCTGATCGCGCTCGGCACCTTCGGGGTCTGGCTCGGCGTCACGGGGGACACGGCCGCCGCGTTCACGGCCGCCGTCGCCGTCCTGATCATCGCCTGCCCGTGCGCCCTGGGCCTGGCCACGCCGACCGCGCTGATGGTGGGCACCGGCCGGGGAGCCCAGCTGGGCATCCTCATCAAGGGTCCGGAGGTGCTGGAGTCCACGCGCCGGGTCGACACCGTCGTCCTCGACAAGACCGGGACGGTGACCACCGGGCGGATGCGCCTCCAGGAGGTGTACGTCGCCGAGGCCGCCGGCAAGGACGACGCGGCCGAGGACGTCACGGCCGAGGTGCTGCGGCTCGCGGGCGCCCTGGAACACGCCTCCGAGCATCCGGTCGCCCGGGCGATCGCCGCGGGGGCGCGGGAGCGGGTCGGGACGCTGCCCGCGGTCGAGCACTTCGAGAACGTCCCCGGGCGGGGCGTACGCGGGCGTGTGGACGGCCGCCAGGTGGCCGTGGGACGCCTCTTCGACGTGGTGCCCGAGGAGTTGGCCCTGGCGCGCTCCCGGGCCGAGCAGGAGGGGCGTACGGCCGTCCTGGCCGGGTGGGACGGGCGGGCCCGGGCGGTCCTCGCCGTCGCCGACGCGGTCAAGGAGACCAGCGCCGAGGCGGTCCGCGAGCTGCGCGCGCTCGGGCTGACGCCGGTGCTGCTGACCGGGGACAACCGGACGGTGGCCGAATCGGTCGCCCGGGCGGTCGGCATCACCGAGGTCGTCGCCGAGGTGCTGCCCGAGGACAAGGTGGCCGTCGTACGGCGGCTGCAGGGCGAGGGGCGGACGGTCGCCATGGTCGGCGACGGAGTCAACGACGCGGCCGCGCTGGCCACCGCCGATCTGGGGCTGGCGATGGGCACCGGGACGGACGCGGCGATCGAGGCCGGCGACCTGACCCTGGTGCGCGGGGACCTGCGGGTGGCGGCGGACGCGATCCGGCTGTCCCGGCGGACCCTCGCCACCATCAAGGGCAACCTCGTGTGGGCCTTCGGCTACAACGTGGCCGCGCTCCCACTGGCCGCCGCCGGACTCCTGAACCCGATGATCGCGGGGGCCGCGATGGCCTTCTCCTCGGTGTTCGTGGTGACCAACAGTCTGCGGCTGCGCACCTTCCGCTGAAAGTTACCGGCGGTTCGGCACAGTGGATGTAGGAGTCCCCCTGGAGTCCAACGCGCACCTCACATAAGCTCTTCACAAGGCTCGCGCATCATCCTTACGCTTGGGCTCCGATCACCGTATCGGGGCTCTTGCGCATCTATCGGACGGATGCAAGAGACGCAGATCACAGTGGTGTGAACGTAACCATCGAAGGGCTTCGACGGTCTAAGTTGGCGATGTCAGAGAGGCGTCTTGGGGGGCGCTGACCTGGCATCTGGGGATGTCTTGGGGGACTTCCTCAGAGATGCGTTGCCGGGGCACGTACGACGGGAAGCTTTGAGCGGCCCTCCCGTGCCGTACGGGTCCCGGCAGATCGCACCGCATCACTGGATCAAGTACGGCGAGTTCTGCTCGTTGTGCTCAACGCAGCGATTCAGGCGCTGCCGTACCGAGCGCCCGGCCGGATCCCGTGGGGGGAATCCGCACCGGGACACGGGAAGGCGCCCTGGTCGCCGGCCCGTGGGGGGACCGGCGCTCCAGGGCGCCTTCTGCTGCGTCTGCACGCCTGCCGCGTCTCTACGCCTGCGGCGCCTGTGCGCCTGCGGCGGGGGCGCCGATGAAGACAGCGCCCCCTGACCCGGTGACCGGCTGGTGTCAGCGCTCCTCGACCGGCACGAAGTCGCGCTCGACGACGCCCGTGTAGATCTGGCGCGGGCGGCCGATGCGGGAACCCGGCTCCTTGATCATTTCCTGCCACTGGGCGATCCAGCCGGGCAGCCGGCCGAGGGCGAACAGGACCGTGAACATCTCGGTCGGGAAGCCCATGGCGCGGTAGATCAGGCCGGTGTAGAAGTCGACGTTCGGGTAGAGGTTGCGCGAGACGAAGTAGTCGTCGGAGAGCGCGTGCTCCTCCAGCTTCAGCGCGATGTCCAGCAGCTCGTCGGACTTGCCGAGGGCCGAGAGGACGTCGTGCGCGGCAGACTTGATGATCTTCGCGCGCGGGTCGAAGGACTTGTACACCCGGTGGCCGAAGCCCATCAGGCGGACGCCGTCCTCCTTGTTCTTCACCTTGCGGATGAAGGAGTCGACGTCGCCGCCGTTGGCCTGGATGCCCTCCAGCATCTCCAGGACGGACTGGTTGGCGCCGCCGTGCAGCGGGCCCCAGAGCGCGGAGATACCGGCCGAGATCGACGCGAACATGTTCGCCTGCGACGAGCCCACCAGGCGGACCGTCGACGTCGAACAGTTCTGCTCGTGGTCCGCGTGCAGGATCAGGAGCTTGTCGAGGGCCGCGACGACGACCGGGTCGAGCTCGTAGTCCTGCGCCGGCACCGAGAACGTCATGCGCAGGAAGTTCTCCACGTAGGAGAGGTCGTTGCGCGGGTAGACGAACGGGTGGCCGACCGACTTCTTGTACGCGTACGCGGCGATGGTCGGAAGCTTGGCGAGCAGCCGGATGGTGGAGAGGTCGCGCTGCTTCGCGTCGAACGGGTTGTGGCTGTCCTGGTAGAAGGTGGACAGCGCGGAGACGACCGACGACAGCATGGCCATCGGGTGGGCGTCCCGCGGGAAGCCCCGGTAGAAGTTCTTGACGTCCTCGTGCAGCAGCGTGTGCCGCGTGATCTCGTTCTTGAACGTGGTGAGCTCGTCCACCGTCGGCAGCTCACCGTTGATCAGCAGGTAGGCCACCTCCAGGAAGGTGGAGCGCTCCGCCAGCTGCTCGATCGGGTAACCGCGGTAGCGGAGGATGCCCGCCTCGCCGTCGAGGTAGGTGATGGCCGATTTATAGGCAGCGGTGTTGCCGTAGCCGCTGTCCAGGGTCACGAGACCGGTCTGGGTGCGGAGCTTCCCGATGTCGAAGCCCTTGTCGCCGACGGTGCTGTCGACCACCGGGTAGGTGTACTCGCCGTCGCCGTACCGCAGTACTACAGAGTTGTCGCTCACGTCTTCCCTCACCGACGTAGTGCCTCATCTTCGAGGTGCCCTGACTGTCTCTACCATCCCCCATTTGGCTCAGGAGAGTGCACTCGGGGTCGACCGTTGGGCCCATCGGCGGCACTCAGTGCCGCCAACCTGCTCATCCTGCCCCCTTGTTTCCCAATCGGAAAGGGCTCTGTGACCTTCACGACTCATTTGATCGATCATTTTTCCGGAGATCGCCCCGACCCGAGCCGGAAGTCCAGTGCCGTACAGCGCCGGCCTGCCGAGACCGTGCGCACCGCCTGGCCGATCGCCTTGCGCGAACCGACGAGCACGACCAGCTTCCGGGCCCGGGTGACCGCCGTGTAGAGCAGGTTCCGCTGGAGCATCATCCACGCTCCGGTGGTGACCGGGATCACCACTGCGGGATATTCACTCCCCTGTGAACGGTGGATGGTCACCGCGTAGGCATGGGCGAGTTCGTCCAGTTCGTCGAATTCGTACGGCACCTCCTCGTCCTCGTCCGTCAGTACGGTCAGGCGCTGGTCGACCGGGTCGAGCGCGGTGACCACGCCGACGGTGCCGTTGAAGACGCCGTTCTCGCCCTTCTCGTAGTTGTTGCGGATCTGGGTGACCTTGTCGCCGACCCGGAACACCCGGCCGCCGAACCGCTTCTCGGGCAGGTCGGGGCGGGCCGGGGTGATGGCCTGCTGCAGCAGGCCGTTGAGCGCACCGGCGCCGGCCGGGCCGCGGTGCATCGGCGCCAGCACCTGTACGTCGCGCCGCGGGTCCAGCCCGAACTTGGCCGGAATACGCCGGGCGGCGACGTCCACGGTGAGTCTGCCCGCCTCCTCCGTCTCGTCCTCCACGAAGAGGAAGAAGTCCTTCATGCCGTCGGTGACGGGCTGCTGCCCCGCGTTGATCCGGTGCGCGTTGGTCACCACCCCCGACTGCTGGGCCTGCCGGAAGACCTGGGTGAGCCGGACGGCGGGGACGGGACTGCCGTCGGCGAGCAGGTCCCGGAGCACCTCCCCCGCCCCGACGCTGGGCAGTTGGTCCACGTCCCCCACGAAGAGCAGGTGCGCGCCGGGCGGCACGGCCTTCACCAGCTTGTTGGCGAGCAGCAGATCGAGCATGGACGCCTCGTCGACCACGACCAGGTCGGCGTCGAGCGGGCGGTCCCGGTCGTAGGCCGCGTCCCCGCCCGGCTTCAGCTCCAGCAGCCGGTGCACGGTCGATGCCTCCGCGCCGGTCAGCTCGGCGAGCCGCTTGGCGGCCCGGCCGGTAGGAGCGGCGAGCACCACCTTGGCCTTCTTCGCCCGCGCCAGCTCCACGATGGACCGGACGGTGAACGACTTGCCGCAGCCGGGCCCGCCGGTCAGCACGGCCACCTTCTCGGTGAGCGCCAGCCTGACGGCGGCCTCCTGCTCGGGGGCCAGGTCGACGCCGGTGCGGTCCTTCAGCCAGGCGAGCGCCTTGTCCCAGGCGACGTCCCGGAACGACGGCATCCGGTCGTCGCCGGTGCGCAGCAGCCGCAACAGCTGGGAGGCGAGGGCGACTTCGGCCCGGTGGAAGGGGACGAGGTAGACGGCGGTGACCGGTTCGGCGTCCGGAGCGGCACCGGGCAGCTTCTCCCGTACGACGCCCGGGTCCTCCCCGTCCTCGGGCGGCGCCGCCAGCTCGGCGAGGCAGTCGATGACGAGCCCGGTGTCGACCTGGAGGAGTTTCACGGCGTCCGCGATGAGCCGCTCCTCGGGGAGGTAGCAGTGCCCCTGGTCGGCGGACTGGGACAGCGCGTACTGCAACCCCGCCTTCACCCGCTCCGGACTGTCGTGCGGAATCCCGACGGACTGCGCGATCTTGTCGGCGGTCAGGAACCCGATGCCCCACACGTCGGCGGCGAGCCGGTACGGCTGGTTCTTCACCACCGAGATCGAGGCGTCACCGTACTTCTTGTAGATCCGCACGGCGATAGACGTGGACACCTCGACGGTCTGGAGGAAGAGCATGACCTCCTTGATCGCCTTCTGCTCCTCCCAGGCGTCGGCGATCTTCTTCGTCCGCTTCGGCCCGAGCCCCGGCACCTCGATCAGCCGCTTCGGCTCCTCCTCGATGATCCGCAGGGTGTCCATCCCGAAGTGCTGGGTGATCCGGTCGGCGAACACCGGCCCGATGCCCTTGACCAGCCCCGATCCGAGATAGCGCCGTATCCCCTGCACGGTGGCCGGCAGTACGGTCGTGTAGTTCTCGACGGTGAACTGCTTGCCGTACTGGGGGTGCGAGCCCCAGCGGCCCTCCATCCGCAGCGACTCCCCCACCTGGGCACCGAGCAGCGCGCCGACGACCGTGAGCAGATCGCCGGCGCCTCTGCCGGTGTCGACCCGCGCAACCGTGTAGCCGTTCTCCTCGTTGGCATACGTGATGCGTTCCAGCACGCCGTCCAACGTCGCCAAACGGCGGTCCGCTTCTGCCTCTTGCCTGGACATGATCCGACGGTACCGGCCGGGTCCGACAGCGGGAGCAGCTCCCGCTCCCTCCAGCCCGATCACCGGCTTGTCAAAACCATGGGATCCGCTCGAGCACGCCTTCGACGGTGGCGAGTCGGTGTTCGCCGGTGGGAGTCCCCGTCTGCTGAGCCATGATCCGACGGTACTGGTGCGGACTGACAGTCGTCCCCCCCGTCCCAGCCGGGCGTTCCAAGGGCATGGCGTTTACGCAGGTCAGAGCGGGTGCGAGCGTTCCAGCGTCCCGTAATCCCCGGAGGTGTGGCAGCTGGAACGGATCACGCTGCAAGGTTGTGGTCGTCGGACAGCGTGATGCACGACGACCGGTGCCACGCGACTTTCGTATCCGCGACTTCCGTATCCGAGGGGAACCCGAAACACCATGAAGAACAAGCTGATCGCCGTGATCATCGCGACCGTCGCCGCCGCCGGTACCGCCGCCACCGTCATCCCGGCCTCGGCCGCCACGGCCCAGCCGACCCGCTGCCACACCGCCGACCTGAAGGCCGGCTTCGCCACGGGGGGCGACGCGGCGCCGGAGATGAAGCAGACCAGCCACCAGACCCAGGCGTTCGTCTGGTTCACCAACAAGAGCAACCGCACCTGCACCCTGTCCGGCTTCGCCGGTGTCGACATGGTCGGCGCCCAGTCGACCGACGGCACCTGGTCGCTGGCGCGTTCCTCCAAGACGGTCGGGAAGGTCACCCTGAAGAAGGGGGACACGGTGGACTTCAGCATCACCCTGCAGCCGGTGGCCAAGTCCACGCCGAAGAAGCAGAAGTTCGTCCCGGCGAAGTTCGTCGTCACCCCGCCGAACGAGACGAAGTCCTTCACCCTGAAGTGGCCCTTCGGCGGCCAGATCCTCAAGCAGGACGGCGCCACCCACCCCGCCACCTACCTCAACCCGATCGGGAAGTAACCGACCGCAGCAGGCACCGGCCACGATTCGGTGGCCGGCGCCGGCCTTGTCCAGGAGGCGCCGACGGGGAGGTCCTGAGGGCTTCGAGGAAGAGGGCGAAGGTGGGGGTGGGGAAGGTGAGGGTGGCTCGGGTGGGGGCTTTGGAGTCGCGGACGGAGGTGCGGGTGGGGGTGGTGGCTATCTCCACGCATTCGTTGCCGTCGCCGCCCTCGGAGTAGGACGACTTACGCCAGTTGTCCATGCGGTTCCTCACAGCTCCTTCGTCAGCCCGTGGATGAAGTCGCGAGACCGTTCCGGTGTGAGTGACGCAGCTTTCACGTCCTGGAAGCGCGTTCGGTACATAGTCAGTTGAGCGGCTTCATCGAAGTAGATCGCGCCGTGCGGGTGGTCGCGCAGCACGGTGTCCAGCTTGGGCACGCTACTGCCCACGTAGGTCATCGTGCTGCTCGCCATGGAGAATCCGTCCAGATCAAAGGGGATGACACGCACGGTGATGTGGTCCGCTTCGGAGAGTTCCAGGATGCGAAAGAGCTGGGCTCGTGACGCAGCCCGGTCGCTGACCCGGATTCGCAGTGCCGACTCATGGATCACCGAATCGCAGGAGAGCGGCGAGGGGCCTTCGATGACTGCGCTGCGCGCCATGCGATGACGCACCCGCAACTCAAGCTCGTCTTCGGTTAGTTTGGGGACCCGGCTGGAGAAGACGGCACGGGCGTAGTCCTCCGTCTGAAGCAGGCCCGGCACGAACAGGATGGCCACGTTGTGCTGGTACCGAGCGTGGTGGTCCAACTCGGCGAGATCCAGGAACGACGCAGGAAGCAGGCCTCGGTATTCCTCCCACCAGCCTCGGGTTCGGTCAGTGGCCATCGCGACCAGGGCGTCGATGAACTCCTCGTCCGCACACATGTAGTGCCCCGCGAGAAGGCGGAGCCGCTTCTCGCTCACGCCCGTGAGGCCCGACTCGATCTGGCTGATCTGTGCAGAACCCACCCCGAGCCGAGCCGCCGCCTCACGGGCCGTCAGTCCGGCCGCGTCGCGAAGCCTGCGCAACTCGACCGCCAACCGCATCTGACGTGCCGTCGGCTGTTGCCTCAGCGCCATCGCATGTTCCTCCCAACGCACCCGCAAGCGCGACTCGTTCGGGGTCAGATTACGCGACCGGCTTGCGAAACATAAAAATCTAGGTCTACCGTCGGTGACACGACGCTCACGCAGCGGAAGTGCACCGACCCGCCCTGCCACGGCGGCCGCGGCAACGCCACCCTGCGTGAAACTCCCCACATCCACCGGAGTTGATGACGCATGCCCGAAGCCTGGGAGTACACGCTCACCATCCCCAACGACCCCCGCGCGGTCACCGTCAGCCGTCACACTCTGCGGCTGGTGCTCACCGCGCACGGACTCGCCCGCTTCCTCGACGTCGCCGAACTGCTCGCCACCGAGTTGGTGTCCAACGCCGTACGGCACACGAAAGGCCCCGCGGCCCTGCGCGTGCGCTGGTCGCCGCCCGGGACGCTGCGGATCGGGGCGTGGGACGCGGACCCCGAACCGCCCGAGCCGCCCGTGCCGTTGGAGCGGCTCGGGGAGGTGGAGGACGGGCGGGGGCTGGCGCTGGTGCGGGCCTGTTCGGATCTGTGGGGCTGGCAGCCGCTGTCGAGGTTCGGCAATCGGGGGAAGTACGTGTGGTGCGAGCTGGCCGCGGCCTAGGCGAACCTGGCGGCCAGGCGGCGGAAGATCGCGGGGGCGGCGCCGTGCAGGCGGGCCGGGAAGCGCATCCAGGCGGGGGCGAAGGACTCGTCGCGGTGGCCGCCGACCGCGCGGAGGACGGTGTCCGCGACCCGGTCGGGGGGAATCGGGGCAGGGAAGGTGCGGGTGTACGGGACTCCCCGGCGAGCGAAGAACGGGGTGTCCACCGCGCCGGGTACGACGACCGAGACCCTCACGTCGGCGCCGACCTCGTGGCGAACGCTTTCGGCGAAGGTGTTCAGGCCCGCCTTCGTGGCGGAGTACACCGCTTCGCCGCCGACGGCGACGCTCCCCGCGATCGAGGAGACGAACAGCAGGTGTCCGTGCCCGCGTTGGACCATGCCCGGGAGCAGTGCCCGGGACAGGTGGAGGGGGGCCAGGAGGTTGACCGCGAGCAGGCGGTCGATCATCTCGGGGGGCGTGTCGGCGAAGGGCCCGGCCCAGCCGATCCCGGCGTTGGCGACCAGCAGGTCCACCTCGCCGACCAGGTCGAGCGTGGCGGCGGCCAGCTTCTCCGCGCCGCCGATGGTGTCGAGTTCCATGGGGAGGGTGAGGCCGCCGGTGCGGTCGGCGACCTGGGCGAGCCGTTCCTCGTCGCGGCCGTTGAGGACCAGCCGCCACCGGCCGCTCGCCGCGAGCCGGTCCGCGACACAGGCCCCGATGCCGGAGGAGGCCCCGGTCACCAGGGCCACGGGCAGCGTCACCGGGCCGCCTGAGCGGGCAGCACGGCGTCCCAGGTGACCGGCAGGGCCACCGGGCCCGGCACGACGAAGTCCTCCCGGTAGACGATCTGGTCGAGCGGGACCGCCGGGCGGACGGTGGGTATCCGGCGCAGCAGCGTCTCGAAGACCACCTTCAGCTCCAGGCGGGCGAGTTGCTGCCCGACGCACTGGTGCGGTCCGTGGCCGAAGCCGAGATGCGGGACCGGTTTCCGCCCGATGTCCAGCACGTCGGGGTCGGGCAGGAGGGCCTGGTCGCGGTTGGCGTCGTGCAGGACCGTGACGACGTAGTCGCCTGCCGACACCGGCAGGTCCGCTATGCGGGTGTCCTCGGCGGCCCTGCGCAGGACGGTGCCGGGGAGGCTGCTGGTGCCGTAGCGGATCAGCTCCTCGACGGCGCTTCCCAGGAGTTCGGGCTCCGCGAGCAGGCGGTCCAGCTGGGCCCGCTGTTCGAACAGGGCGAGCAGTCCGAAGGAGGCGACGCCGGCGGTGATGGCGAAGCCGCCCACCAGCAGGGCGGCGCTCGTCACGGCCAACTCGGCGTCGCTGAAGGGACGTTCGCCCCGCTCTCCGTGGGCGATGATCCGGCTGAGGACGTCCTCACCGGGATTCCTCCTTCTGTCCTGTACGAGGTTCAGCGCGTACTCGAAGAACGGCGCCCCCGCCTCGATCACCTCGTCCGCGGTGGACCTGGTGTCGAGCAGGGTCATGGTGATCTTCTGGAACAACTCGCGGTCGGCGTACGGAACGTCGAGCAGCGCGGCGATGACCCGGGTGACGATCGGCATGACCAGCCGGTCGTGGAAGTCGACGGGACCCGGCGCCGCGGCCACCTCGTCGATCACGTCGTCGACGATCCGCTGGACGGCGGGGCGGAACATCTCCAGCTGCCGGGGGGACAGTTCGGGCGCGATGGCCCGGCGGAACCGCTCGTGCTCGGCACCGTCCATCCGCGGGAAGTCGCCCTCGATGACGGGGGCGTCGGGGTTCATGCCGTAGACGCGATGGGCGATGGATCCGGGCTGGGAGCTGAACCGCGCGGAGTCCGCGAACACTTCGCGGACGTCGGCGTACCGGGTGACCAGCCAGGCGTCGATGCCGGTGGGGCAGGCGACCTTGGCCATCGGGACCTCGGTCCGCGACCGGGCCGTCTCCGGGGTGAAGCCGAAGGGGCAACCCGGTCCCTTCTGTCCACTTCCAAAGGTGCTTTCGCCGGACAACACCGATCACCCCTGTTCGCTTCGGAACGGCCGCGATCAAGCTAGCTGCGGGAACGGGACGGGGAAGAACGATCAGTACGAAGAGACACCCACGCCTTCCCGTTCGTACCGGGTGGGCCGCGGCACGAGACAGTCCACTTTGTTGCGACTGGCCATGTCCCGACCGCCCGGGCACCCGTTGTGATGGGGCTGACTCCCGCACCGAGAGGCCGTGATGACCATGCCGCCGCGCACCCGTTCCTTCGTCCAGGTCGATGTGTTCTCCACTAGCCCCTATCAGGGCAACCCGGTCGCGGTCGTCCTCGACGGGGCGGACCTGACGGACGAGGAGATGCAGCGCGTGGCGAACTGGACCAACCTGTCCGAGACCACGTTCGTGGTGGCCCCCACCGTCCCGGAGGCCGACTACCGGCTGCGGATCTTCACGCCCGACGGCGAGCTGCCGTTCGCCGGGCACCCCACTCTCGGCTCCGCGTGCGGCTGGCTGGACGGCGGCGGTGTGCCGCGGCGGGCCGACCGGATCGTGCAGGAGTGCGGCGCCGGCCTGGTCACCGTGCGCCGCGGTCCCGACGGCGCACTGTCCTTCGCCGCGCCGCCCCTCGTGCGCGACGGCGCGCTCGACGACGCGTACCTGGAGCGGATCGTGGCCGCGTTCGGCATCGGACGGGACCGGGTCCTCGCTCACCAGTGGGTCGACAACGGGCCGGGCTGGGCCGTGCTCCGGCTGGCCACGGCCGAGGAGGTGCTCGCCCTCGAACCCGACCTCTCCCGCATCCCGGACGCGATGGTCGGCGCGATCGGGGCCTACCCCGACGGCTCCCCGTACGACTTCGAGATGCGGACCTTCGCTCCTCGCTGCGGGGTGCCCGAGGACCCCGCCTGCGGCAGCATGAACGCCGGCGTCGGGCAGTGGCTCACCGGCACCGGCGCGGCCCCCGCCGCCTACCGGGTCTCCCAGGGCGCGCGGGTGGGTCGGGCCGCGGCCATCGGGGTCTCCGCCGACGCGGACGGCACGGTCTGGGTGAGCGGCGCGACGACCGTCTGCATCCGCGGCACCATCGACGCGTGAGCATGAAATTGCGCGAATCGATCCTCTAGCACAATCGTGCACCCGTACATGGGCGCAACTTGCTGCCAATATTGCCGCGATTCGCTCACATCCGCATGTCCGTCGGTCACGCTTGACGACGTCGCACCGACGGACCACGGAAGGGCACGCAACCATGCCGGGCAGCACCACAGTCACCGTCCACGCCGATCGCGAGGTCCTTCCGAACCGCGCCGTCGCACCGCCCATCTACCAGACGGCCGCCTTCTCGGCCCCCGACGGCGAGACGTTCGCGCGGGGCGCCGTCGAACCGCGGGGCAAGGACTTCTACACCCGCTTCGGCAACCCGAACCACGCCCAGGTCGCGGCCGTCGTCGCGGAGTTGGAGGGCACCGAGGCGGCCATGGTCACCGCGTCCGGGATGGCCGCGCTGACCACCGCCGTACTGGCCCTGGTGTCCGCCGGTGACCACGTCATCGGGCAGCGGTCCACCTACGGCGGTACGGCGTCGGTCCTGCTGAACCTGCTGCCCCGGTTCGGCGTGGCGACCACCCTGGTCGACCAGACCGACCCCGGGGCGTTCGCGCGGGCGCTCACCCCGCAGACCCGCCTGATCCTGGTGGAGACCCCGAGCAACCCGCTGCTCCAGATCACCGACCTGCGCGCGGTCTCCGACCTGGCCCGCGCGCACGACGTCCTGACCATGGCCGACAACACCTTCGCCACCCCGCTGAACCAGCGCCCGGCGGACTTCGGCATCGACCTGGTCTGGCACAGCGCGACCAAGTACCTCAACGGGCACACCGACGTGTCCGCCGGGGTGCTGGCCGGTCCGGCCGAACTCCTGGACAAGGTCTGGGACGCAGGACTCCTCACCGGTGCCGTGCTCGGCCCGTTCGACGCATGGCTGCTGCTGCGCGGTATGCGCACCCTGCCGCTGCGCGTACCCCGGCACAACGCCAACGGCCAGGCGCTCGCGGAGGCCCTGCACGCCCACCCCGCGGTGAGCCGGGTGCACTATCCCGGCCTCGCCTCCCACCCCCAGCACAAGCTGGCCACCGAGCAGATGAGCGGGTTCGGCGGAGTGCTGAGCGTCGAGTTCACCGACGGCTACGAGGCGGCCGACGCGTTCCTCGGCCGGCTGCGCTACGCCCGCCGGTCGGCCAGCCTCGGCGGCGTGGAGTCGCTGGCCGTGCATCCGGCGTCCATGTGGCGGGGCATGCTCGACGACGAGCAGATCGCCGCGTCGGTGCCGCCGGGCCTGGTCCGGCTGGCGGCCGGTACGGAGGACACGGAGGACCTGGTCGCCGACGTGGTCGCGGCGGCCGACGCGAGCGCGGGCGGCTGAACCGCCCGTGCCTCAGCTGAACCGCCCGCGCCTCAGGGGGCGGAGAGCGTCTTCATCGTGACGTAGCTGCTGACGGTGGCGACGCCGGGCAGGTCGGCCAGCCGGTTGGCGTGGAAGTCCTCGTAGGCCGGCAGGTCGGCGACCTCGACCTGGAGCAGGTAGTCGTAGTTGCCGGTGACGTGGTGGACGTGGACCACCTCGGACAGCTGGACCACCGCGCGTTCGAACGCGGCCACGTCACCGCGGTTGTGCCGCATCAGCCGGACACCCGCGAACACACGCAGGCTGCGGCCGACGGCCGCGGGGTCGATCTCCGCCCGGTAGCCGCGGATCACCCCGGTCTCCTCAAGGCGGTGCACGCGCCGCAGGCACGGTGACGGCGACAGGCCGACCCGCGCGGCGAGCTCGGCGTTGCTGATCCGCCCGTGCTTCTCGAGCACGGCGAGGATCGACCGATCCACATCATCCATGGGAGCAGATTATTGCCCGCCTGCCTCCCCTACCACCATCCGATGCCCCGCTGCGGCGCAATTTCCTGCCAACGTTGCCAGGATCGGCTTACATCCGCGTGCCGCCCGGGAAGACTTGCCCGCATCACGAATGCGGACAAAAAGCCATTTTTCTTGGAGGAGTTTTCTGATGAGGATCCTGCTTACCGGCGGCACCGTGGTCAGCATGGACCCGGCCGTCGGCGATCTCGAACGCGGTGACGTGCTGATCGAGGACGGTGTGATCGTCGAGGTCGCCGAGGCGGTCGACGCCCCGGACGCCGAGGTGATCGACGCGACCGACCGGATCGTCATGCCCGGCTTCGTCGACACCCACCGGCACACCTGGCAGACCGCGTTCCGCGGCATCGGCGCGGACTGGACGTTCCCCGAGTGGGCGCAGGCGATGCACCGCACGCTGAAGCCCGAGTACCGGCCCGAGGACGTCTACGCGGGCACCCTGCTCGGCCGCCTGGAGGCCCTGCACTCCGGGGTGACCACGATGCTGGACTGGTTCCACTGCGCGCAGAGCCCGGAGCACGCGGATGCCGCCGTCGCGGCGCTGCGGGACGCACCGGGACGGTCCGTCTTCTGCCACGGCGCGGGCTGGGGCACCGCCGACTCGGTCGAGGCCGAGATCCGCCGTGTACGGTCCGTGCTCTCCTCGGACGACGGCCTGCTCACCATGTCGTTCGGGCTGCGCGGCGCGGAGGACACCTCCTTCGGGACCGTCGCCGACGAGCTGAAGCTGGCGGCCGAGCTGGGCCTGCGGAGCAGCCTGCACGTCGAGTCCGAAGGGATCCGGCGCCCGGTCGCCGACCTGCACGAGCACGGCCTGCTGCGGGACACCACGACCTTCGTGCACGCCAACGGTCTCGGCGACGACGAGCTGCGGATGCTCGCCGACGCCGGCGCCTCGGTGTCCATCAGCCCGGACGTCGAGCTGAAGATGGGGTTCGGCTGGCCGATGACGGGCCGGATGCTGGCCGCCGGTCTGCGCCCGACGCTCTCCATCGACGACGTCCCGTCGGTCGGCGGCGACATGTTCTCCACCATGCGCACCACCTACGTGGTGCAGCGCGGCCTGGACGGCGGCCTCGACTCCCGTGACCTGCTGCGGTTCGCCACCGTCGACGGCGCCCACGCCCTGGGCCTCGCCGCCCGCACCGGCAGCCTCACGCCCGGCAAGGACGCCGACGTGATCCTGCTGCGCACCGACGACCTCACCGTCTTCCCGGTCACCGACCCCGCCGGCACCATCGTCGCCGCCGGTCACCCCGGCCTGGTCGACACGGTCCTCGTCGCGGGCCGCGTCGTGAAGCGGGACGGCGTACTGGTCGACGTGGACCTGCGGGCGCTGCGGACCCGCCTGCTGGAGTCCCGCGACCGGGTCGCGGCGGCCGCCGGCGTCCCGCTGGACGGCACCTGGCGCCCGCAGCCGAAGACGGCGTGACCGCCCCCGCACGGCTCAATTCATCGCAGGAAGCTCAACTCGCCGCAGCAAGGCGGAGGTTGATTCATGAAACTGGTGACGTTCACCGAATCCGGGCGGGTGGCGCTCGGCCGCGCGGCCCCGGGCGACGTCGTCGAATGCGCCGTCACGGGCCTGGGCACCCTGCGGAACACGGTGCGGAGCGCGTAGGGGGCCCCTACCCCGGGGCGGAGCGCGAGCCGGTGAACGCCTGTCGGCTGTGCAGGAGCAGTTCGCGCACCGCCGGGTTGTGCGCGCCCTTCCAGATCAGGGCCAGCAGTGCCGGTGTCCCGACGTCGTCGATGGTGCGGGCGACGAGCCGGTCACGGTGGTTCGCGGCCATCGACTCGCTGAGGACGGCGACGCCGAGCCCGCGGGCGGCGAGACCGGCGACGGCGTCCGGGGCACTGGCCTGCAGTGCGATCGCGGGCCGGAGGTCCTGCGCGGCACAGGCCCGGTCGAACACCGCGCGCAGGCCGGTGCCGGCCGGCATGCACACGATCGGGTGGCTCATCAGGTCACGCAGGACGACCCGCCGCCGTCCCGCCAGGGGATGCCCGTCCGGGACCGCCACGACGAGCCGTTCGCTGACGATGGTCAGCGCGTCCAGCCCGTCGGGCACGGCGGCCGCGACCCCGACGAGCGCGAGGTCCACGGCGCCGCTGCGCACGCCCTCGACGAGCCGGTCGGAGCCGTCCTCCAGGAGCAGGATCTCCACACCGGGATGCGCCTCGTGGAACGCGGCGAGGGCGTCGAACAGCGGGGTGAGGGTGCAGCCGACGACCATCCCGACGGTGAGCCGGCCCCGGACCAGTCCGGTCACGTCACCCACCGCCCGGCCGACCGCCCCGGCCGCGGCGAGTGCGGCCCGGGCGTGTTCGAGCGCGGCCCTCCCCGCGACGGTGAGCGTGACCGTCCGGGCCGACCGGTCGAACAGCTCGGCACCGAGGTCGCGTTCGAGCTGGCGGATCTGGGCGCTGACACCGGACTGGCTGATGTGCACCCGCTCGGCCGCACGCGTGAAGTTCTGCTCTTCCGCGACGGCGACGAAGTACTCCAGCTGCCTCAACTCCATGACTGTCGATTCTAGTTGGCAGAAGATCCATCTGTTGGACTTCTGACTGACCGCCAACCAGGCTGTAGGGCAAGGCAGGCAACGGAGTCGGAGATCCAGGAGGTACCCCGTGCCGGAGTACGAGAAGGCCATGCGGCCCGAGGACATCACCCGTCTGTTCGTCGAGCGGTCCAACGCCGGTGACGCGGCCGGGGTCGCGGCGCTCTACGAGGAGGACGCGGTGATGGCGTTCCCGCCCGGCGAGCTGACGGTCGGGCGGGAGGCGATCCGCGCGCTGTGGGAGAAGGTGCTGGCGGGCGGTCCCCGCTTCGAGCCGGAGCAGCCGCTGCCGACGCTGCTCAGCGGCGGCATCGCCCTCACGTCGACCCCGCCGAAGGACGGCACCGGCGCCCGGGCCCAGGTCGTCAGGCGCCAGCCCGACGGCAGCTGGCTGCGCCTGCTCGACCAGCCCGAGTTCGTACCCGCGCCGACCGCCGCGCAGGGCGACTGAACGTACCCTTCACGAATGCGCGACCGTGCGGCCGATTCCGGCCACCCAGGTGCTGAGCGCGGGAGCACTCACATAGACACCCACGTCGTCGATACGGCAACTCGGGCCCCAGCTGACCAGGCCCCACACTGTGTTCGTGGCGAGGACCGGGCTGCCGGAGTCGCCCGTACAGGTGTTGCGGGTGGCGTCGGCGGTCGGCACGGCACACAGTTGCCACGCGGGGTTGGGAGCGATGTCCAGGTTGAGCTGGGCGCGTGTGCATCGCTCGCCGGGTACGAAACGTAGAGGCACGGAGGTGCGACGACAGGGGGCCACCCCTCCGTAGCCGTCACGGCCCCAGCCGAACTCGACACCTGTGGCGGGAGGTTGGCCGCTCGCATCCACCAGGTGGGCAGGCGCGGCGGTGGCTCTGCCTGCCAGTACCAAGAGCGCGGCGTCTACAGCCTGCCCTTGTGGCGTGTGGGGATGCAGGAGAGCCGCGCGGACGTGGAGCCGCTGCCCCGGGACGGGCGCGCCGCGGCACAGGTTGTCGGCTCCGACGACGGCGTCCACGGAGGCGGGACGCCTGTCTCGTACGCAGTGGGCCGCGGTGAGTACCAGGGTGGGGGCGACCAGGACACCGCCGCAGAACTGCCCGTTGAAGAGGTTTCCGGCGGGGGAGGACGCGTTGACCAGCGCTACGACCGCGCTGGTGCCAGGTCCCGGATTCGAGGAGCCCGCATGAGAGCTTGCCGAGCCGCCCGGCAGCAGGCCGATGAGGATCATCAGCACCGCCGCCGGGACGGTCGTCATGACCCGACGGGGCATGAGCGGTTCAGCATTTCTTCTTCTTCGTCTCCACGGTCAGGCCCATCACGTTGTGCCATACGTAGGTGGAGTCGCCTACGTGGTAGTGGACCAGGACTCCGGACGCGTGCGCCTTGGAGGCGGTGACCTGGATGTGCAGGACCAGGTTGTTCGCGACCTTCGCGTTGTCCGGTTGGGGAGAGATGCTCGCTCCCACAGCCTTACGACGGTGGGCCCAGTCGATGCCGGGCTGGTTGCGGGCCTCCGGGACGGGAGGGTACCCGGTGCTGACACCGATGAAAGCGGTCGACGTGGACACGATGACCGCCTCGGCCAGCCGCAGACCGCTGGCCTTGCGCAGCGTGACCTTGTCGATGACGACAGTCTTGCTGCCGTAGTTGTGCAACTCGTCCATACCGAAGGTGACGCTGCCGCCCTCCTCTTCCGGGATGCACTCCTCGCCCGATCCGGCATCGGCGTAGTCGGGCCCGTTCAATGGCCCGTCGGCGGAATCCTGGTGATGGGCCGCGGAGCAGCCCGTCACCAGGGACGCGAGCAATGCCAGGACCGGAAGCGACCGCCGCACGCTCACCGGGTGTGCCCGCTGCTCGTGGTGGTGGCGACGAAGTTGTACGGATGTGAGCCGCCCGGTGCTCCGCCCGTGCCGCAGATATAGCGGTTGGCGTTGAAGGTGTACACCACCGTCGCGTCACTGGAGTAGCCGGTCGAGGCCGACAGGTCCAGGCCGATCGCATCGGAGAGGCTGGCGCCGTCGGTCCAGGTGATGGCGTGGGAGCTGGTGCGGGTGAACTTACTGCCGTTGAGCTGGTAGGCACAGTGCTTGGCGGTGGGGATGTAGGCCGTGCTCGTGTTCGCGCCACCGTAATAGCCCCTGGCGCGCACCTCGTAGTGATGGGTGACCGGGGATCCCCGGCCGGGGCTCTGGCAGGCCACCAGGTACTTGCCGTAGCTGTACTCGGTCTTGTAGTAGACGCCCCTGTTGTTGCCGTAGGTGGGGTATTCCATGGTGATCGAGCTGGACTTGGAGATAGAACCACTGCCGGTGAAGCTGCCGTAGGTGCCTGTGGCGGAGACACCGACGCCCAGCGAACTGTCCGCGCCCTTGCTGTAGGAGAAGGTGTGCTTGACGCCCGAGGTCGCACTGTAGGTCTGGCCGGCGATCACCCATTTCGCGCCCAGCTTCTTCACCAGTGTGCCGTTGCACGCCTTGGCGACGCCCGTGTCGCTCGCGTCGGATTCGGCCGCCGCGGTGTCATCCGCCGCAGAGGCGTTCGCACTGTTCGGATCATCCGTCAGAGACTCGGGTGCCGAACTGCTCTCCTCGTCAACGCCGTTGCTGGCGTCGACAGTGGAGCTTGAATACTCGGAGGTGGACAGCGCGTTGTCCAACACCAGGTCGGCGGCCACTGGGGTGGTGTCAGCGATGGACGTGGTGTCTGTGTCCGAGGTAGCCGCGCCCGCAGTCGCCGCCAGGTACGCCGTAGCGCTCGATGAAGTAACCAGCGTGCGAGGAAAGTTGAACACCGCTTGCCTGCTGCCGGAGTAGGCGACGGTTTCGAAGTTCACCGTGCCGTCCGCCGCGGCCTCCGGAGTCAGCGCGGCAGCGGAGGCCACTCGTAGCGCGTACCCGCCGCTGCTGTCGGAGACCGCCTTCGCGACAGGCTGCAGCTTCACCGAGTCCCCTTCTTCGAGGGCGTCGTCAGACTCGTTGTCCGGCCAGGCGTACAGCACCACGTCCGCACCGGCCGCGAGGTTTCCGTCGGCATCCTTGACCGTACCGCTGCTGACCACTGGAGTGGTGAGGCTCGACGAGTCGGTGATACCCGCGAGCTCGGAGTCCTCGTATGTGATGGTCAGATGCGGTTCCTCGGCATCGTCCCCGGAGACGTAGTTCGCGGAGCGGTAACGCCGCCAGGTCAGGGAATCGGTCTCGTCGACCGCGCGCAGTTGGATGCCGTAGTTGGGGGCGCCGTCCGCCCAGGCCTGCACGATGGCGTCGATGTCCCAATTGCTGTAGGCGGCGGGGCAGGACGAGGAGTAGCCGTGGGCCCCGGTGTTGACCACCTCGCCAGCGCTGGTCACGGTCGGCACCGTGTCCCAGGTGACGGCTGCGGAGTCCCAGTCGGAGGTGACCCGGCGGACCCTGATGCCGGAGCCGGACGTGGAGCAGGTGGACGACCAGTAGGAGTACAGGGACAGATTGGTGTCCACGATGTGCGTCCCGACGATGTCGGAGACGTCGAACTTCAGGTAGGCACGGGCCCGGTGGGTGCCGCCGTCGTACGTGCCCACCCGCAGCTCCTCCGAAGAACGCTGCGAGTCGGTGTAGTTGGGGCTCTCCAGCCAGGTGTCGGTACTGACCGCCAGGGTGGTGGTCGGATCGATGGTCAGCGGATAGCTGACGTCGGCGGAGTCGAGGAAGCTCAAGTCAGGGGTGAGAACGAGGACTTGGCCCTGATCGGTGTTCTCGATCCGAGAGGTGACCGGGGCGTCGTGCGCGGCGAGTCCGGAGGCGGGGTCGACGGCCGAGTCCCACATGTGGGGTGCGGGGGCGTCGGCGACGGTCCTACCGCTCGCGTCGGTCAGCAGCAGATGCCCGGAACCGGTCTGGGAGACCTGCAGGCCCTGGGAGGTGGTGAGCGGCATCCGGATGGTCATGGGGCCGTCGGGCCGTTCGTGGAGTACGACCTGTTCCGAGAAGCCGCCGGGCAGCGCCGTCACCACCAGGTCACCGCCGCCGGGTACCGCGTCGGCGTACGTGGCCGTGTTCCCGTGCAGGGTCGGCACGGGCAGGTCATCCCCGAGGGACAGGGCCAGCGAGGTCCCGTCGTCCGCCACCTTGGCGAAGGGGCCCGCCCCGCCGTCGGAGAGGTTCAGATCCGCCACCGTCGCGCCGGGTGTGACCGCGGCTCCCGTGTCGGCGAGCGTCGTGTCGACGGGCGTCCAGGAACCGCCCTGGCGGACCCGGATCGGCTCCTGGAAGACCTCGGTGGTCAGCGTGCCGTTCGGGTCGGCCCACGTGGTCGAGTCCTCGGTGCGCTTGCTGGTGATCTCGACCCGTTTGCCCTGCTCTTCGGCCTGAGCTCGGGCTGAGGCCGTATCCGAGGCGCCCGGCGAGTCCGTGGCACCGCTGGACGTGTCGTTCGCATCCGCGGCAGCGACCACGGAACCGCCTGGGACAAGCAAGGCGAGTGCGCAGACGAGCGCGGCCGTCCGTGCGGCCATCCGTAGGGTTCTGGAGCATGACAAATAACGCGTGGTACGCATCGAATCCCCCGCCGCCATATCCACCGTGACGGCCGCAAGTGAAGTGGGCACACCAACTCTTGAGCAACACCAAATCCCCACATCTCCAACAGAGTTGACCACCTCTTTGCATGGGCACCGGATCCGTCGAGTACACGATCCATGCGGCGGGCGGGCCGAACTCCGGGACTGCACGACGTCGGCGGCGCCACCGGCGAGTACGCCCCGGTACAGCCTTCTGTACCGGGAGCCGGGGCGCGCACGGCAGTGATCGCGGAGCTCGGAATCGATGTGCTGGTGGCATCGCAGGCATGCCTCCCGAACACCCCTGGTGATCGTCACCACCAGCCCCCGCAACCGGAGGCCGGCACGCCGCTGCGGGCCCGTGTCCGCCGTCCTCCGCCGACCTGGTTCTTCGCCCTGGCCATGGGCATGCGCCGGCCGGCCTGGACGCCGTACATCCTGTCCGGGAACGGGCTGGGGGTGTGGCACTGGACCTTCCCCGGCAGCGCGACCGGGAGTCAACTGCTCGGGGGGCTGCCCGGCGCCTACCTCGGCCCCATCGCGTCGGCGCTGTTCGTCACCGGGAAGACGGCGGGCCCGGCGTGAGCCCCGTGTGGCCGCTGGAGTTCATGGTCACCACGCTCGCCTTCAGCTACGTGATGACCTGGGTCTTCAACCGCTCCGGCGAGAGCATGCCGCTGGTCATGCTGCTGCACACCAGCGTCAACAACTACTTCTCCGTGGCCTGGACCGACCTGTTCCCGCACGGCACGGTCGAGAACACCACCCACGCCTTCCTGCTCGCCTCGGTACTGGCGGCGGCCGTCGTCCTGGTGGTGACCCGGGGGCGGCTGGGGCTCGCGGCCACTCCCGGGTGAGCCGAGCGTAAAACTCCGGCCGTTCGGGTGGCGGGAAAGGAGCGGGGCGGTGAAGGTGGGCGGCGGGGAACTTCTTCGCGCGCAGGGAGAAATGCACATGCCCGAGATCACCACTCCGTACCCGGCCGGCACCCCGTGCTGGGTCGATCTGATGGCGCAGGACCAGCAGGCGGCGCTGGACTTCTACCGTGACCTGTTCGGCTGGCAGGGCGAGGTCGGCGGGGCCGACTTCGGCGGGTACGCGGTCTGCACGCTGCAGGGCAAGCCGGTGGCCGGCATCGGCTCGGCCATGGCACCCGAGGGGCAGCCGGAGCCGCCGACGGTGTGGACCACCTACCTGGCCAGCACCGATGCGCAGGCCACCCAGGACACCATCATCTCGGCGGGCGGCACCCTGATCGCCCCGGTGATGGACGTCGGCGACATCGGCCGGATGCTGATCGCCGCCGACCCGCAGGGCGCGGTGTTCGGGGTGTGGCAGCCGGGCGAGTTCCACGGCGCCGGGATCGTCAACGAGCCGGGCGCGCTGATCTGGAACGAGCTGAACACCACCGACGTACCCGCCGCCACCGGCTTCTACGGCGAGTGCTTCGGGATCGAGATCCAGCCGATGGAGGGCGCCGGCGGGAACTACTGGTCGCTGAACGTCGGCAACCGCGGCGTCGGCGGCGCCGCCCGGCTCGGCGACGACCGTCCCGGCGTCCCGCCGCACTGGCTCACCTACTTCGCGGTCGACGACGTCGACTCCACGGTGGACGCCCTGGTCAAGCGCAACGGCACGGTCTTCGCACCGCCGTTCGAGATGATGGCCGGCCGCATGTCCGTGGTCGCCGACCCGCAGGGCGCGACCTTCGCGGTGTTCAAGCCGAAGGAGATGTGAGCCGACCGCAGAGCAGCGACAGAGCAGCTCCTCGCCGTAACCACCAGGTCCTGACCCCCTTCCGCTTTCCGTACGGCCCCGGATACCCCTGAGACGACCGGCAGTACGGGAACGGAAGGGGACGGGGTCATGGGAACCGGACAGGCCGGGCACGGCTGGCGGGTGGACGGGCGCTGCACGAACTGCGATGTGTCGCGGCAGCTCGCCCCGGGGCTCGTCGGGGAGGTGCAGGGACACTCGGCCGTGCTGCGCCAGCCGCGCGACACGGCGGAGGCGGACCGGTTGCACGCGGCGGCGCACGCCTGCCCCACCCGCTCCGTCCGTCCCCCGGGCGGGCGGCTCGACCCGGCACGGGACCCGTTCCCGATGGCCCTGGACGACGCCGGCACGGTACAGCTGTGCGGGCACAACTCCCCGCACACCGCCGGCGCCAACTCCTACCTCCTGCGCCGCCCCGACGGCACGTCGATGATGATCGACACCCCACGCTGGAGCCCGGCGCTCGCCGCCCGGTACGAGGCGCCGGGTCCCGTCACCGACGTACTCCTCACCCACCGCGACCACGCCGCACACGGCCGCCGCTACGCCGACCGCTTCGGCGCCCGCCTCTGGATCCACGAGGGCGATCTCGACGCCGCCCCGGACGCCGACCGGGTGCTGCGCGGCACCGAGCCGGCCGAGATCGCCGACGGTGTCCTCGCCCTCCCCTGCCCCGGGCACACCCGGGGCAGCGTGCTCTACCTGGCCGACGAGCGGTACTGCTTCAGCGGCGACAGCTTCTACTGGTCGCGTACGACGGCGGACGTCGAGGTGGTCGACAGCATCACCTGGTACTCCATCCGGGAACTGGCCGCCTCGCTGACCCGGGCCGCCGACCTGCTGCGCTTCGAGTGGCTGCTACCCGGGCACGGCGACCGCCGCCGCCTGCCCCCGGACGACATGGCCGCCCGCATCCACCGACTGGCATCCCGCACCCGCGCCCTCCGGCCCCGGCCGGTCGACTTCGGGGCGGTGCGGTGGTGACGGCCGGGGGTCGGCCCGCGGCCCGCCTGCGGCGCACCAGGCCCCGGACGTAGGTCAGCAGGAACACCAGGTAGACGACGGCGACCGTGACCGCCCAGGCGGTGGAGAGTCCACAGGTCAGGCCGCGCGTGGGCCGGTCCTCTCCGGTTCCCCCCTCGGTCACGATTGGGTTTCGGCCGCCTCCGGGCTCTTGCCCGGCGCCCGTGTAATCGATTCCAATCCTCGGTACACGCAACCGTGTAATCGATTCCACGCGGTGCACGAGTTCCACGAGGAGGTGGAGCGGCGATGGCGAGCATCAAGGACGTCGCCGCCGAGGCGGGCGTTTCCGTCGCCACGGTGTCCCGGGTCCTGAACGACCATCCGTCGGTCAGCGACGACGCCCGTACCCGCGTACGGGCCGCCGTCGCGGCGCTGGGCTACCGCCCGAACGCCGTCGCCCGCTCCCTGCGCACCGACCAGACCCGCACCCTCGGCCTGGTCATCAGCGACGTGATGAACCCCTACTTCACCGAGCTGGCCCGCTCGGTCGAGGAGGCGGCCCGTGCCCTCGGCTACAGCGTCATCATCGGCAACGCCGACGAGCGGCCGGAACTGCAGGACCACCACGTACGGACGCTGCTCGACCGGCGGATCGACGGACTGCTGGTCTCCCCCACCGACGGCGGCTCGCCGCTGATGCTGGAGGCCGCGCGGGCCGGGACGCCCATGGTCTTCGTCGACCGGTGGATCCCGGGCGTCGACGTCCCGGTGGTGCGGGCGGACGGGCGGGCCGCCATCCGCGATCTCGTCGCCCACCTGTGCGGGCTGGGGCACCGGCGGGTCGCGATCATCGCGGGCCCGGCGGCCACCACCACCGGCAGTGAGCGTGTCCAGGCCTTCCGCGAGGCCCTCGCCGAGTACGGCGTCCCCCTCCCCGACGCCTACATAGGCCAGGGCGACTTCCAGGCCGAGAGCGGGCGGCGGGTCACGGAGGGGTTCCTCGACCTGCCCGAGCCGCCCGAGGTCGTGTTCGCCACGGACAACCTGATGGCGCTGGGTGCGCTGGACGCGGTGCGGGCGCGGGGGCTCCGGGTGCCATGTGACATAGCACTGGCCGCCTTCGACGACATCCCCTGGTTCGTCCACACCGACCCGCCCATCACCGCCATCGCCCAGCCCACCGGCGAGCTCGGCCGTGCCGCCGTACGCGCGCTGGTCGACCGGATCGAGGGCCGGCCCCCGCAGTCCGTCACCCTCCCCGCCCGGCTCGTCGTCCGCCGCTCGTGCGGCGAGAACCCCGAGCCCCCGCACTCCCTCTCCCCTGTGCAAAGGAGCACGTCGTGAGCGACCCGGACGAGTTGCTGCGCATCGAGGGCATACGCAAGTCCTTCCCCGGCGTGGTCGCGCTCGACGGCGTCGACTTCGATCTGCGCCGGGGCGAGGTGCACGTGCTCCTCGGTGAGAACGGCGCGGGCAAGAGCACCCTCATCAAGATGCTCTCCGGCGCCTACACCCCCGACGCGGGGCGGATCCTGGCCGACGGCGAGGAGGTGCGCATCCACGGTGCGCAGGACTCCGAGCGGCTCGGGATCGCCACCATCTACCAGGAGTTCAACCTCGTCCCCGATCTCACGGTCGCCGAGAACATCTTCCTGGGGCGGCAGCCGCGCCGTTTCGGGATGATCGACCGGAAGCGGATGGAGGCCGACGCGGAGGTCCTGCTGGAGCGGGTCGGCGTGCACGTGTCGCCTCGCGCACGGGTCCGTGAACTCGGCATCGCCCGCCTCCAGATGGTGGAGATCGCCAAGGCGCTCAGCCTGGACGCGCGCGTGCTCGTCATGGACGAGCCGACCGCCGTGCTCACCTCGGAGGAGGTGGAGAAACTCTTCGCGATCGTGCGGCAGTTGCGGGCCGACGGGGTGGGGATCGTCTTCATCACGCACCACCTGGAGGAGATCGCCGCGCTCGGGGACCGGGTGACGGTGATCCGGGACGGGAAGAGCGTGGGCCAGGTGCCCGCCACCACCCCGCAGGACGAGCTGGTACGGCTCATGGTCGGACGCTCCATCGAGCAGCAGTACCCGAGGGAGCGGGGAGAGACCGGCGCCGCGCTGCTCTCCGTCCAGGGGCTGACCCGGGACGGCGTCTTCCACGACGTGAGCTTCGAGGTGCACGCCGGGGAGGTCGTCGGCATCGCGGGGCTGGTGGGTGCGGGCCGTACAGAGGTCGTACGGGCCGTCTTCGGGGCCGATCCGTACGACAAGGGGGCCGTGAAGGTCTCCGGTTCGGCCCTGCGGCGGCACGACGTGAACGCGGCGATGGCCGCCGGGATCGGGCTCGTCCCGGAGGACCGCAAGGGGCAGGGGCTGGTGCTGGACGCCTCCGTGGAGGAGAACCTCGGGCTGGTGACGCTGCGGAAGGCGACCCGGGCCGGGATCGTCGACCTCAAGGGGCAGCGCGTCGCCGCCGAGCGGATCGCCGGGCAGCTGGGCGTGCGGATGGCCGGGCTCGGTCAGCACGTGCGCACGCTCTCCGGCGGCAACCAGCAGAAGGTCGTCATCGGCAAGTGGCTGCTCGCCGACACCAAGGTGCTGATCCTCGACGAGCCGACGCGCGGTATCGACGTCGGCGCCAAGGTCGAGATCTACCAGCTGGTCAACGAGCTGACGGCCGCCGGAGCCGCCGTGCTGATGATCTCCAGCGACCTGCCCGAGGTGCTCGGGATGAGCGACCGGGTGCTGGTCATGGCCCAGGGCCGGATCGCGGGCGAGCTGACCGCGGACGAGGCCACCCAGGACGCCGTCATGTCCCTGGCCGTAAGCACCCCGGCCGCCCCGGCCACCCCCGCCGCCCCGACGGCCCCCGCCACCCCCACCACAACCGACAAGGAGGCCGGACGTGGCCACTGACACGCTCAAGAACAGCAGCACGGGCGCCGGTGGCGCCGCGGCCGTGCGCCGGCTGCTCCTCGACAACGGCGCGCTCACCGCGCTGATCGTTCTCGTCATCGCCATGTCGGCGCTGTCCGGGGACTTCCTCACCACCGACAACCTGCTCAACGTCGGCGTCCAGGCGGCCGTGACGGCCATCCTCGCCTTCGGTGCGACCTTCGTGATCGTCGCGGCGGGCATCGACCTGTCGGTCGGTTCGGTGGCGGCCCTGTCGGCCACCGTGCTGGCGTGGACCGCCACTTCGCACGGGGTGCCGGTGTTCCTGGCCGTCGTCCTCGCCGTCGCCACCGGCATCGCGGCCGGTCTCGTCAACGGCTTCCTCATCGCGTACGGCAAGCTGCCGCCGTTCATCGCGACGCTGGCGATGCTGTCGGTGGGCCGCGGTCTGGCGCTGGTGATCTCCGGCGGCTCCCCCATCGCCTTCCCCGACTCGGTCTCGCACCTCGGCGACACCCTCGGCGGCTGGCTGCCGGTGCCGGTGCTGGTCATGGTCCTCATGGGGCTGATCGCGGCCTTCGTCCTCGGCCGGACGTACATCGGGCGCTCGATGTACGCGATCGGCGGCAACGAGGAGGCCGCCCGGCTCTCCGGGCTGCGGGTGAACAAGCAGAAGCTCGCCATCTACGCCCTGTCGGGGCTGTTCGCGGCCGTCGCCGGCATCGTGCTGGCCGCCCGGCTCTCCTCGGCGCAGCCGCAGGCCGCCAACGGCTACGAACTGGACGCCATCGCGGCCGTCGTGATCGGCGGCGCCTCGCTGGCCGGGGGCACCGGCAAGGCGTCCGGAACGCTGATCGGCGCGCTGATCCTCGCGGTGCTGCGCAACGGCCTCAACCTGCTCAACGTGTCGGCGTTCTGGCAGCAGGTCGTCATCGGTGTCGTCATCGCGCTGGCCGTGCTCCTGGACACCGTGCGCCGCAAGGCCGGGGCCGGTTCGGTGGTCACCGGCGGGGGCGGTGGCAAGGGCAGGCAGGCCGGGACGTACGCGCTCGCGGCCGTGGTCACCGTGGCCCTGGTCGCCGCGACCTCCCTCCTGCACACCGGTTCCTCCTCCGCCAACCCGAAGATCGGCCTGTCCCTGTCCACCCTCAACAACCCCTTCTTCGTGCAGATCCGGGCCGGTGCCCAGGCCGAGGCGAAGAAGCTGGGCGTGGACCTGACCGTCACGGACGCCCAGAACGACGCCTCGCAGCAGGCCAACCAGCTGCAGAACTTCACCAGTTCGGGACTGGGCGCGATCATCGTCAACCCGGTCGACTCGGACGCGGCGAGCAACTCCGTGAAGGCCGCCGACAAGGCCGGCATCCCGGTGGTCGCCGTCGACCGGGGCGTCAACAACGCCACGACGGCGACCCTGGTCGCCTCCGACAACGTCGCCGGCGGCGAGCTGGCCGCGAAGACGATCGCCGAGAAGCTGGGCG
Source organism: Streptomyces sp. NPDC058464 (assembly GCF_042721035.1). Lineage (NCBI taxonomy): Bacteria > Bacillati > Actinomycetota > Actinomycetes > Kitasatosporales > Streptomycetaceae > Streptomyces > Streptomyces sp. NPDC058464. Next base: position 344,774 of record NZ_JBHXMA010000004.1, on the reverse strand, counting down.
GCCAGGGCAAGATCGTGATCCTGCAGGGCCAGGCCGGCACCTCCGCCGCCCGGGAGCGCGCGCAGGGCTTCGCCGACGGCCTGAAGGCCTACCCCGGCATCCAGGTGGTGGCCCAGCAGCCCGCCGACTTCGACCGCACCAAGGGCCTCGACGTGATGTCGAACCTGCTCCAGGCCCACCCGGACGTCCAGGGCGTCATCGCCGCCAACGACGAGATGGCCCTCGGCGCGATCAAGGCGCTGGGTTCCAAGGCCGGTTCGTCGGTGTCGGTGGTCGGCTTCGACGGCACCCCGGACGGCCTGACCGCCGTGAAGAACGGCACGCTGTACGCATCGGTGGCCCAGCAGCCCAGCCAGCTCGGGAGGATCGCCGTGGACAACGCCCTCAAGGCGGTGAAGGACCAGAAGATCCCGTCGGCGATCAAGGTCCCGGTGAAGGTGGTCACGAAGGACAACGTGGCCGGGTTCACGGGCTGAGACACCAGGGAGGCGGCCGGGCGCTTGAATGGAGCCCCGGCCGCCTCGACCCATTTGTTTAGGGAGTCACGTGATGTACGACTACGACCTGCTGGTCGTCGGCTCGGCCAACGCCGACCTGGTGATCGGGGTCGAGCGGCGCCCTGCCGCCGGTGAGACCGTGCTCGGCGGCGACCTCGCCACCCACCCCGGCGGCAAGGGCGCCAACCAGGCGGTCGCGGCCGCCCGGCTCGGTGCCCGTACCGCGCTGCTGGCCCGGGTCGGCGACGACACGCACGGCAGACTGCTGCTCGACTCGCAGCGGGCGGCCGGTGTGGACACGGTGGGCGTGCTGGTGGGCGGGGCGCCGACGGGCGTCGCGCTGATCACCGTGGACCCCTCGGGCGACAACAGCATCGTGGTGTCCCCGGGCGCGAACGGCCGTCTCGCACCGGAGGACGTACGGGCCGCGGGCAGCCTCTTCCACGCCTCCCGGGTCGTCTCCACCCAGCTGGAGATCCCGCTGGAGACGGTGCTGGAGGTCGTCCGGAACCTGGCCCCCGACAGCCGTTTCGTCCTCAACCCGTCCCCGCCGCGCCCCCTCCCCGGTGAGGTCCTGGCGGCCTGCGACCCGCTGATCGTGAACGAGCACGAGGCGAAGGTGCTCCTCGGCGCGGCATGCGTGAGCGAGGAACCGGCCGACTGGGCGCGGCTCCTGCTCGCCAAGGGCCCGAAGTCGGTGGTCGTGACCCTGGGCGCGGAGGGTGCGCTGGTGGCCGACGGCCACGGGGTCGTGCCGGTGCCGTCCGTGAAGGTGGACGCGGTGGACACCACGGGCGCCGGGGACGCGTTCACGGCTGCCCTCGCGGTACGGCTCGGCGGGGGCGCCGGCCTCGCGGAGGCGGCGGCGTACGCGGCCCGGGTCGGGGCTGCGGCGGTGACGAAGCGGGGTGCGCAGGAGTCGTACCCGACGGCGGCGGAGGTCGAAGCGCTGTGAGGAGGGCGGGCATCCTCAACCGTCATCTCGCGGGCGCGCTCGCCGAGTTGGGGCACGGGCACGGGGTGCTGGTCTGCGACGCCGGGATGCCGATCCCGCAGGGCCCACGGGTCGTGGACCTCGCCTTCCGGGCCGGGGTGCCGTCCTTCGCGGAGGTGCTGGACGGGCTGCTGGCGGAGCTGGTCGTGGAGGGCGCGACGGCCGCGACGGAGCTACGCGAGGCCAACCCGGCCGCCGCCGAGCTGCTGGACGACCGCTTCCCCGACCTGGCCCTGGTCCCGCACGAACGGCTGAAGGAGCTGTCGTGGGGCGCCCACCTGGTGGTCCGCACGGGCGAGGCCCGGCCGTACGCGAACGTGCTGCTGCGGTGCGGGGTGTTCTTCTAGGAGTCCGCCCCAGTGGGGAGCAGCACGGATTGGCGGGTCGCGCTGTGGGAGATCGCGGTCAGTCTGCACCGGCTCCAGACCCGCGAGGGCCGCTGGGCCTACGCGCCCTGGTTCCGTACCGCACGTGCCGCGTTGCGCCAGGACGGGCTCGAACGGACGGTGCGGACCTTCCTGCTGCCGCTCTTCCCGCTCGCCAGCTACTTCCCCGACTTCCTGACGCCACCGGAGGGCACCCAAGGACTGGACGCCGGACTGGACGCCGTCCTGGCGACGCCGCGGGAGCGGATCGCGGGCGAGGTCGGCAAGCTCACCCGAGCTGTCGGTGCCCCGGCCTGGGCAGGCCGGCTCACCGAGCGGGACATGCGCGAACAACTCGTGGGCGCCTTGCGCGCCTACCACTGTGCCGTGATCGCGCCGCACGAGGAGGTCATCCAGGAACGGCTGCACGCCGAGCGGGCCCGGCACGCCCACACCCTGTTCCACGCCGGGACCGAGGGCCTGCTCACCGGACTCGGCCCCACGATCCACTGGCGGCCACCGGTCCTGGAGATCGATCCGTATCCGGCCCACCGCGACGTCCACCTCGACGGGCAGGGGCTGCTCCTGATCCCCTCCCACTTCTGCTGGCACGCCCCCATCGCCCTGGCCGACCCCGGCCTCCCGCCCGTGCTGCTCTACCCCCTCCACCACCTGCCGGCGATGACCCCGCAGGCCGGCTCCCCACCGCTGAACGCGCTGCTCGGCCCCACCCGCGCCGCCATCCTGAGGGCCAGCGCGACCGGCTCCACCACCACCGAGGCCGCCCGCCGGGCCGGTGTGACGCCTACGACGGCAAGCCATCACACGGCCGTACTGCGGGACGCGGGCCTGATCACCAGCCACCGCCACGCCAACACCGTGCTGCACACCCTGACCCCACTCGGAGCCGCCCTGCTGCGAACCGGACCCGGCGGCCAGTGACCCTCGTGCGGCGGCCGCCGGGGCCGGCCGCGCCGCGCTGGGGCTGGGCATGCTTCGAGGGGGCCCGGTCCGTCGACCGAACCCCCTCGGCTTACCCCCTCCGTATCAGAACCCCCGTAGATCCCCCCGGATCCCCCTCCGAAAGCCCTGATGCCAAGTACGACCGGCAGGATGGGGAGAGGGTTGTACGGCACTCCAAGATTTTTCCGGCAGGACGCGTCTCACGTTTCCGGCCGCTCGCGCGTCTTCTTTCCGGCACAGGTAGCACTCGCGGAGGAGACCGGGATGGATACGCGCCACGCGCTGGTGGAGACGGTGCTGGGTGGGCTCACGCTCGTCGCCGGCAAGGCCGCCGGCGGTGACGCGCTGGTGGGGCTGTACTTTCCGCGCTACCGGTACACGCCCCCCGCGTGGTCCCTGGGGCGCCGCGTCGACGCACCGGCGGATCCGGTCCTGGCGCAGGCGGCGAGCGAGCTGAGCGAGTACTTCGCCGGGCGCCGACGCGTGTTCGGGGTTCCGGCCGTGACGGACGGTGACGAGTTTCAGGAGCGGGTGTGGGCGCTGCTTCGGGAGATTCCGTTCGGTGAGCGGATCACCTACGGCGACATCGCCGTCGAACTGGGGGACAAGACGCTCGCGCAGCCCGTGGGGCAGGCGGTGGGGCGCAATCCGGTGAGTATCGTCATCCCCTGTCACCGGGTGGTGGGCGCCGGCGGGAAGCTCACGGGGTTCGGTGGCGGGCTGGCGCGCAAGCAGGCTCTGCTGGAGCTTGAGGAGCCGACCGAAGTGAAGGCGGGAAGGCTGTTCTGAGCCGCGACCTCACGTCGTTCCGACGGGGGTGCACGCTTACCGGCCGATGAGCATGAAGCAACCTTTCGATGTGGTCGTGCAGCAGCACGGGCCGACGGTGCTGCGCGTGTGCCGGGCCGTTCTGGGGCCCCACGCCGACGCCGACGACGCCTGGTCCGAGACGTTCCTCGCCGCGCTGGAGGCCTGGCCGGGGCTGCCGGACGACGTCAACGTGGAGGCGTGGCTGGTACGCGCCGCGCACCGCAAGGCCATCGACGTGACCCGTCGGCGGCAGCGCCACGCCGTCCCCACCGACGAGCTTCCCGAACGGGCCTCGCCGCTCAGCCGCCCGGACGAGAACCACTTCGAAGCCTGGGCGGCCGTGAAGGCACTGCCGTTGAGGCAACGGCAGGCGGTCGCGTACCACTATCTCGGCGGGCTCCCCTACGCCGAGGTGGCCGAACTGATCGGGGGCACCACGGATGCGGCACGCCGCGCCGCGTCCGACGGCATCAGAGCACTGCGGCGCCACCACTTGTTCGCGGGCGAGACCTGGGAAGGAGAGCTCCGATGAGCAGCACCGACGGTTCGGGCATCAGCGCACTCACCGCCGTGACGGGCAGCACCGTCGAGCATCTGGCCGAGCTCCGGGCCCGGCTGACCGCCCGGGCCGAGCAGGCGGGCATGGTCGATGTCGCCTACCGCACCATCGACACCCCCGTCGGAGCGCTGCTGCTGGCCGCGACCGACCAGGGCCTGGTCCGCGTGGCCTACGCGAGGGAGGGTTTCGACGACGTCCTCGGCGTCCTCGCGGCGAAGATCAGCCCGCGCGTCCTGCACGCTCCGGTGCGCCTGGACGAGACGGCCCGGCAGATCGAGCAGTACTTCGCCGGCACCCGGCACGCCTTCGACGTGCGGCTGGACCACCGGCTGTCGTCCGGGTTCCGGGAGACCGTGCAGTTGCTGCTCCCGCGCATCGAGTACGGGCACACGCTGAGCTACAAGCAGGTGGCCGAGATGGCGGGCAGCCCGAAGGCGGTCCGCGCCGTCGGGACCGCCTGCGCGACCAACCCGCTCCCCGTCGTCGTGCCCTGCCACCGGGTGCTGCGCACCGACGGCGGCCTGGGCGGGTATGTCGGAGGACTGGCCGCGAAGACCCTCCTGCTCGACCTGGAGAAGGAGGCCGCATGACGAACCTCCGCAGCACCCCGATCTCACCTCCCTCGTCTCTCCTCCCGCATCCCCCGTCTCACGTTCGGGGGCGCTGGGACGTCTTCCCTTCAGGACCGAGATCCGGTCCGTAAGGAGACGACGATGTCCGACATCCGCACCCAGCAGGAGCGCGCCGAGCAGTTCCGCAGCCTGCACGACGACTTCCTCGTGCTGCCCAACGCACTCGGCACCGTCGCGCGCGAGACCGGACTGAAGATCAACGCCATGTGGCTGCCCGGCGCACCCGCGCCCGAAGAGCTCCGCGACGCCGGTGTCTCCCGGTACTCCGCCGGCACGGCGATCGCCCAGGTCGCCTACACCGGCGCCTTCGATGCGGCCCGCTCGTTCCTCGCCGGTCTGTACACGCCGATGGTCGGCGCCATCGACTACTTCGCGTTCAACGACAAGTTCGCGAAGTGACCCGACCGGGGTGGGCGGTCAACGCCCGCGGCCGCCCACCCCATCCTCGGTCGAACCCCGCACCCCGAACCCCGAACCCCGCGCCCCGCGCCCCGCATCGCCCCGGCTGCCGTGAGCGTGCCAATTAACCACAATCTAAGAAAGCCGTGAGGACAGGTGACCCATAGGATCCATAGGATTCGGCGAGCGCGCAGGCGCCCCGACGACACCTGCCCCACCCCGGATCGGACGGGGTGGGGCAGGATCTCAGGGCAGCCGGTCAGGGGAAACCGGCGCGTTCAGCCGCGGCACGCCGCGGACGGATTCAGCGGACCGTGACGGACACGTTCTTGGAGACGGTGCTGCCGTCCTTGACCCGCAGGACCTCGACGCCCTTCTTGTCGAACTTGTCGGTGAGCTTGTAGGCCGCCTTGGAGACCTTCGCCGTCGCGGGCAGCGAGACCCACTTCGAGCCGTCCTTGACCTGAAGGGTCACCTTGCTGCCCTCCTTGAGGCCGTCGGCCTGGCCGGTGAAGGTGACGACATCGCCCGACTTGACGGTGCTCTTGCTCGCCTTGAGGGTGATCGAGGAGGCCGGGGCCGGGGCGGCGACGGCGGCGGTGGCACCGGCGGCGACGAGTGCGGCAGAGGCCACGGCAACGGCGGCGATACGCATGTTCACAGAGAACTCCTTGGTTTTTAATTACCTTTTCCAGCCGCAATGTTGGGCCATTTGCTCGCCCCTTGCGGCCGACTCGAATCCTATAGACACGGCCTGGCCGGACCCGGTTCCAGGCGATCGAAAAAAACCTGAACTGACAGGTGAGCCACAGCAAATGTGAAACACGGAAATCGCTGAGCAGCGGATATAAGGAAAACCTGTGTGAAGAACTCCTCACACAGGTTCTGGCTGCCTGCGGCAGCGTGAACGCACCGTCAGTTCTCCAACCTGACCGGCATCAGGAGCGAGAAGGCCTCCTCGCTCTCGGGCCGGCGGATCACGATCGGCGCCGTGGGCGCGCCGAACTCCAGAATCAGCCGGTCACGGGCCCCGGCGGCCAGCGCGGCCAGCAGGAACTCACGGTTGACGGCGACGCGGTCCGGGCCTTCGCCGACATCGGCTCCGTCGGCATCGGCGCAGAGGGTGACCGTGCCGCCGTCCGCCACCCCGAGCACGCTGAGGTCGGGCTCCCCGGCCTCCCCGGAGCGGACCGGACCCGTCTCCAGAGCGTGCCGGAAGGCCGCCACCTCGACGACGGTGCGGCGTCCGCCGGCCCGGGGCAGGAGCCGGCGGTAGTCGGGGAAGTCGTGGTCGAGGCACCGGCCGGCCGCCTGCCGGTCCCCGGCCTCCAGGGTCACACGGTCACCGTCGAGAGAGAGCCGCACAGGCCCCTCACCGTCCAACAGCGCACGCATCGCGTCGGCGAGCGGAGTAGGCACGATGACCTGCACCCGACCCCCGTCGTGCCCGGCGACACCGGCCCGCGCGCACGCCATCCGGTACCGGTCGGTGGCCACGGCACGAAGACTCTCGCCCTCGATGTCGAACAGAACCCCGCCGAGCATCGGCAGCTCGGGGTCGGTGCTCGCCGCGAAACGGACCGCGTCCAGCGCGGCTGCCAGCTCCGGTGCGGCGACGGACAGGCGGACGGGGGCACTGCGGAACGAGGTCATGGCATTCTCCCGGTGATCGAGTAGCGCTCGGAGCGCGGAGAACTCGGCGCGGGCATCGGACAGCCCCTGTTCGAGACGGCACAGGTGTGCCGTGAGCAGCTTCCGGACCAGACCGGTGTCCGGGCCGCACCAGCCGGCCAGCACCAGCCGGATGTCCGCCAGCGGCATCCCGGCCCGGCGCAGGCGGGCCAGCACCCGGGCCTCCTCCACCTGCCCAGGGTCGTACCACCGGTATCCGCTCACCGGATCCACCCAGGCAGGCACCAGCACACCGGCCCGGTCGTAGAACCGCAGGGCACTCACCCCCAGCCCGCTGTCACGGGCCGTCTCCCCGATGCTGCGCATGTCGTTCTCCACACCCGGCACTCTGGGCCCTGCACAAGGTCGAGGGTCAACCCGGCAACCGCACGGAATGGCACGGGCAACTCGTCACCGCCCTCGGGTACCGCAGGACGGATGAAGTCGCCTGAATGCGGAATATGAGATTCGGCCCGCCTAATATTCATGCCTCCGCTCGCCACAAAAGGCTCCGTCGCGCCGTATGGTGATCTTCGTTCGAGCCGCTCGGGTTGCAATTCGCCGACTTCCCCGGTGGCCGTCCCCACGCAAGTGGATTCAGAGGGAGCGGTGACTGATCCAGGAGTCACGGACGCCATATCGAGCGCAACAAAGAGCGATTAAAGACTGACTATCGATCTTCCCTGGTCCGGGCAGTCGGAATGGGCCGCGAGGACGCTTTCTTCGACCGCGAACGCAAGTACCAGGGTGCCGACAACCAGAAGGGCCCCTCTGTGGATCAGATGGTTCTCAAGGCGCAGCAATGGGTCAACGCAACGTATGCGGGCGTATCGGGATACAACCCGTGCACCGAGAACGGAATGACCGGCTGGGAGACGATCTACTGCCTCACCCGGGCGCTCCAGCACGAACTCGGCATCACCACGCTGTCCGACAACTTCGGGCCGACGACATGGGCGGACCTGAACGCGTACGGTCCGGTCGGGCGGGACTCCGGCAACATCAACATGCGGACGATCGCCGAGGCCGCCCTCTACTGCAAGGGCTACAGCGGCGGCGACATCGACGGCGGCTTCAACGTGTCCACCGGCGCCGGCCTGACCGCGCTGGTGGCCGACATGGGCCTGCCCGGCCCGGAAGTTCCCGGCTCACAGCTCTACGACGTGGAGCCGAAGGTCTTCAAGGCGCTGCTGACCATGGACGCGTACGTGCTCACGTCCGGCGGCTCCAGCATGATCCAGACCTGTCAGCGATGGCTCAACGACGCGTACTACGGAAAGGGCCAGTTCTTCATCGGCCCGTGCGACGGGCACTTCTCCCGCAACGTCCAGCAGGCCCTGGTCCTGGGCATCCAGTACCAGATGGGCCTGACGGACAGCCAGGTGACGGGCTCCATCGGTCCGACCACCGAAGGGGCGCTCAAGACGACGGCGTACGTCGCCGACGGCTCGCAGGACTCGGGCTCGGCCGGCTGGGTGCGGCTGTTCCAGTGCGCCGTCGCGTTCAACGGCTACGACGCCCACTGGGGCGACGGCGGCGGGACGTTCGGCTCCGATCTGGCGGCCACGGTGAAGGCCTTCCAGCGGTTCAGCTCGCTCTCGGCTTCCGGCGCCGGCGACTACGCGACCTGGATGTCGCTGCTGGTGTCCACCGGTGACCCGGACCGAAAGGGCACCGCGTTCGACTGCATGTACCCGCTGAACACGACCACCATCCAGACGGTGAAGGACAACGGCTACTCCATAGTGGGCCGTTATCTCACCGGCGGCACGAACAAGGTCCTCACGAATTCCGAGATCGCGCTGATCTTCGACAGCGGTCTTTCCCTCTTCCCGATCTGGCAGGAAGAGGGGAACACGATCAGTGATTTCAGCGGACCGCTGGGGACCGAGGCCGGAAACGACGCGGCCGAGGCCGCGATCACCTTCGGTATACCGTACGGCACGGTCATCTATTTCTCGGTCGATTTCGACGCGACCGACGACGACATCACGAGTGCGATCATTCCGCACTTCCGGGGAGTCAACAACGGCATCAGCGCGATGGGCAGCCAGTACGCGATCGGTGTGTACGGATGCCGCAACACCTGCCTCCGCCTAGAGGCCGAGGGCCTCACCACCCGGAGTTTCGTCAGCGGCATGTCCACCGGTTACAGCGGAAATCTCGGATATCCGCTCCCGGACAACTGGGCCTTCGACCAGATCAAGGACTTCACCCTGGCCACCGGCACCAGTGGGGCCGTCGAGATCGACAACGACATCGCCTCCGGGATGGACCCGGGCATCAACAGCGTCACCCGGCCGCGCGACCCCAACGACGCCTTCTACACGTACATGATCTGGGTGGAGGCCAGAGCGGGCCAGTGGATCGACCAGGGAAACACCTCGCGCTCCGCGCAGGAACTGGTCGCGCAGTACCTTCGGGCCCGCACGTCGAAGTACGTGTTCACCGGTTCCGACACGGTTTTCGGCGAACTCGACCAGGGTTTCGTCGACTTCGTGAACACCTATCCCGACGAGCCGTACGCGGGCCCGCTCCGCGACCCGGGCCTGCTGTGGGACGCCGACATCGACCACTTCGGCGCGTCCTGCGGCGCGGTCATCACCAGTGGAGTGCCGGGCGACCTCACATCGGCCAACCTGACGGACTTCGGGAGTTGGGGCGGCGACCTCGTCAGCGTGCTGGCGCAGTTCTACCTGAGCGGGCTCTCCGACGACCAGGCGTACCTCTACGCCGCGGACCAGATCGCCGGAAAGGGCGACAGCACGTACTTCTCGCTCGACGACCTCCTCGCCGACATGGACTCCTACGTCCTGGGGCTTCCCGTCAGGCAGGGTTCCGGCCAACCGCTGTCGACGGGTTTCAAGGCGGGCTACGCGTCGGCCGACGCGGCTGCGGCACGCCGGGCCTCGTTCTACTCGATCCGCTTCGGCAGTTCCCCCGACACGGTGGCGGCCGCCGCCCTCAGCGCCATGACCAGCAACACCGCCGACCCGCAGATGGCCGGTATCCGGGATGCCTTCTGGCTCAAGACGACCCAGTCCGTGACCTGCCCGACTCCCGGGTTCATGTCCGACGCCGCGCTGTCCGGTGTGGCGACCGCCTTCAAGGACGCCGTCGTCCAGTACTGCTCATGAGGAATGGGGAATTCGACATGACCGACTCGAACGTCACCCGTCGGCGCGTGCTGGTACTGGGAGGTCTGACGCTGGGCGTCGGCGCCGTCACGTTCGCCGGTCCGGGCCCGGCGTGGGCCGGCACCGCGGCCGCCGGTGTGGAACTGGTCCCGGTCGCCGCGAGCCCGGTCGCCGTCCTCGCGAAAGTCGGCACCGAACCGGCCGCGTTCCCCAGACAACTCGCGGTCCAGGTGCAGCACTCCGGTACGGATCTGCCTGCCGGGACGCAGGTCGCCATCAGCTACGACCCCCGGGTCTACGCTCCGCTGCCCAGCGCGGTGGCCACCGTCGGCACCCGGCGGCTGCGCACGACGAGCACCATCGCCACCGACCCCAAGAGCCTGGTCACCACCTGCACGATCACTCTGGCCGATGCGCTCCCGGCGGGCAGCGACCCGGTGGTCGTCGTGGGGACCGCGTCTCCCGTGCTGTACCCCCGCGACCTCGTCGCCGGACCCGCGGACGCCACTGCGGCCGTGGGCCACAAGGACACGAAGCCGGGCGGTCGGCGGAGCCTGCGGCCCAGTCGTCCGCACGCCTTCGGCGGAGCCGCCACACCGTGGGGCCTGGAGGTGAGCGGTGTGTGGAACCGCTACGAGTGGGCCGGCGGCAAGCGTTGGTACTACTACCCCACGCGGATCACGCTGAGCAGCGTCGGACCGGGCACGACCCCGGTGGCCGCGTCCTTCTCCGTCGCGCTGGACCCCCAGGTCGTCTCGGACGTCGAAATCGTCGGCGCCCGGCTCAACGACAAGAGGCACGACGCGGGAGTGCGGCTCCTCTCGGACACCCGGACCGCGTCGCTGTTCGAGACCCGGTGGGTCACGAGGGTGAAGCTCAAGGCCGGCGACCGGCTCGACCTGGAACTGGCGGTGAGGACCCGCAGGCCGACGGGCGACCTGCCGACCGTCAAGCACCCGACGGTAAACTTGATTGACATGGGCAACCACGTTTCCCAGCGGCTGACCGGCCGCACCACGATGTCGCGGAGCGATTCCACATGGGCGTAGTCCCCGACTATGTGTTCATCCTGCCGGCGGTGATCCTCGTGGGATGGATCGCGTCCTGGTGGGCGACCCGGCGCATCCGGTGGGTCGGGTTGTCCGGCGCGGCCGTGGTCTCCGTGCTCTGCCTCGTCATCGGCTGGAACGCGATGGGGCCGCGGACGGACCCGCGGACCCTCGGCTGTTCACCGGCCTTCGAGTGCACGGACCTGCGCTCGGTCTACGTCATCGCGGCCGGCCTGCTCGGCGTCCTGTGCTGCCTGGCGTTGGTGGTCCTGACGCTCGTGGGTGAGCTCATCGTCCATGCCAGCCGGAAGGCCTCGGCCTGACCAGGAGTGCGGAGTGGCCTGGCCGGACGGGTGCGTGGCCCGGGGCAGGGCAGAGAGGGACCGAGGTACGACCGGCGGCCGGAGAGCAGGTTCGCTTCTTCGGCCGCCGGGCCGGACTACGCCGTGTGCGCCAGGAACCGGGCGGCCGTCTCCGCCAGCACCTCGCGGCCGTCCCTCGCCCACAGCCCGTCGTTGAACAGCTCGACCTCGATGGGACCGGTGTAACCGGCCGCCTCCACATACCCCTTCCACTCGCGCATGTCGATCGCGCCGTCGCCGATCTGGCCGCGGCCGTTGAGGACGCCCTCCGGCAACGGGGTGGTCCAGTCGGCGAGTTGGAAGGTGTGGATCCGGCCGCCCGCCCCGGCCCGGGCGATCTGCTCGGGCGCCCGGTCGTCCCACCAGATGTGGTACGTGTCGACCGTGACCCCGACCTGGTGGGCCGGGAAGCGTTCCGCGAGGTCCAGGGCCTGGGTGAGGGTGGAGACCACGCAGCGGTCGGAGGCGTACATCGGGTGCAGGGGCTCGATGGCCAGGCGGACGCCGTGCCGTTCGGCGTAGGGGCCGAGTTCGGCGAGGGCGTCGGCGATGCGCTCACGGGCGCCGTGCAGGTCCTTGGAGCCCGCGGGCAGTCCGCCGGAGACCAGGACCAGGGTGTCCGTGCCGAGGGTCGCGGCCTCCTCGACCGCCCGCCGGTTGTCGGCGAGCGCGGCGGCCCGCTCCTCCGGGTCGATCGCCGTGAAGAAGCCGCCGCGGCACAGGGTGGTGACGGTCAGGCCGGCCTCGCGGACCAGCTTCGCGGTGGCGTCGACGCCGTAGGACTGGACCGGCTCGCGCCACAGGCCGACGCCCGGCACGCCCAGTTGCGTGCAGGCGTCGGCCAGTTCGGGCAGCGTCAGCTGCTTGACGGTCATCTGGTTGATGGAGAAGCGGGACAGGTCGCCGGTCACTGGTTGACTCCGTACAGGGCGAGGAGGGTCTTCATACGGTCCTCGGCCAGCTTCGGGTCCGGGAACAGGCCGAGGCCGTCGGCGAGTTCGTAGGCGCGCGCGAAGTGCGGGAGGGAACGCGCCGACTGGAGGCCGCCGACCATGGTGAAGTGGCTCTGGTGGCCGGCCAGCCAGGCCAGGAACACCACGCCCGTCTTGTAGAAGCGGGTGGGGGTCTGGAAGAGGTGCCGGGAGAGTTCGACGGTGGGGTCGAGGAGGGTGCGGAAGCCCGCCGTGTCGCCCGTGTCCAGGACCCGGACCGCCTCCGCCGCCAGCGGCCCCAGCGGGTCGAAGATGCCGAGCAGGGCGTGGCTGAAGCCCTGCTCGTCGCCCGCGATCAGCTCGGGGTAGTTGAAGTCGTCGCCGGTGTAGCAGCGGACGCCCTGCGGCAGGCGGCGGCGCAGGTCGACCTCGCGCTGCGCGTCCAGCAACGACACCTTGATGCCGTCGACCTTGTCGGGGTGGGCGGCGATGACCTCCAGGAAGGTGTCGGTGGCCGTGTCGAGGTCGGCCGAGCCCCAGTAGCCGGCCAGCGCCGGGTCGAACATCGGGCCGAGCCAGTGCAGGACCACCGGCTCGGCGGCCTGGCGCAGCAGGTGGCCGTAGACGTCGAGGTAGTCCTCGGGGCCGGAGGCGGCCGCCGCGAGCGCCCGGGAGGCCATCAGGATGGCCTGGGCGCCCGACTCCTCGACGAGGGCGAGCTGCTCCTCGTACGCGGCCCGGATCTCGGCGAGGGTGCCGCCGCCGGTGAGCTGGTCGGTGCCGACGCCGCAGGCGATCCGGCCGCCCACGGCACGGGCCTCGGCGGCGCTGCGGCGGATCAGCTCGGCCGCGCCCGCCCAGTCCAGGCCCATGCCGCGCTGGGCGGTGTCCATCGCCTCGGCGACGCCCAGGCCGTGCGACCACAGGTGGCGGCGGAAGGCGAGGGTGGCGTCCCAGTCGACGGCGGCGGGCGCGTCGGGGTTGGTGTCGGCGAACGGGTCGGCGACGACGTGCGCCGCCGAGAAGACCGTACGGGAGGTGAAGGGGGTGCCCGGGGTGAGGGCAAGGGGCTCGCTGCGGGGTTCGTACGCCCGCAGCGACCCGTCCGGGGCGGGGAGGTGGAGGGTCACAGCTCGATCTCCGGTACGTCGAGGCGGCGGCCCTCCGCCGACGACTTCAGGCCCAGCTCGGCGAGCTGGACGCCGCGGGCGCCGGCCAGCAGGTCCCAGTGGTAGGGGGCGTCGGCGTAGACGTGCTTGAGGAACAGCTCCCACTGGGCCTTGAAGCCGTTGTCGAACTCGGTGTTGTCGGGGATCTCCTGCCACTGGTCGCGGAAGGCGTAGGTGGCGGGGATGTCCGGGTTCCAGACCGGCTTGGGGGTCGCGCTGCGGTGCTGGACACGGCAGTTGCGCAGGCCGGCGACCGCTGAGCCTTCGGTGCCGTCCACCTGGAACTCGACCAGTTCGTCCCGGTTGACGCGGACCGTCCAGGAGGAGTTGATCTGGGCGATCGCGCCGCCGTCGAGCTCGAAGACGCCGTACGCGGCGTCGTCCGCCGTCGCGTCGTAGGGCTTGCCGTTCTCGTCCCAGCGCTGCGGGATGTGGGTGGCGGTGAGGGCCTGGACGGACTTCACCCGGCCGAACAGCTCGTGCAGGACGTACTCCCAGTGCGGGAACATGTCGACGACGATGCCGCCGCCGTCCTCCGCGCGGTAGTTCCAGGACGGGCGCTGCGCCTCCTGCCAGTCGCCCTCGAAGACCCAGTAGCCGAACTCGCCGCGGACGGAGAGGATCCGGCCGAAGAAGCCGCCGTCGATGAGCCGCTTCAGCTTCAGCAGGCCGGGCAGGAAGATCTTGTCCTGGACGACGCCGGACTTGACGCCCTTGGCGTGCGCGAGCCTGGCCAGCTCCAGGGCGCCCTCCAGGCCGGTCGCCGTCGGCTTCTCGGTGTAGATGTGCTTCCCGGCCGCGATGGCCTGCTGGAGGGCCTCCTCGCGGGCGGAGGTGACCTGGGAGTCGAAGTAGATGTCGATGGTGGGGTCGGCGAGCACGGCGGACAGGTCCGTCGAGATGTGCTCGTCGGACAGGCCGTGCCGGTCGGCGATCTCGCGGAGCGCGTACTCGCGGCGGCCGACGAGGACCGGTTCCGGCCACAGCACCGTGCCGTCGCCGAGGTCGAGTCCGCCCTGCTCGCGCAGGGCGAGGATCGAGCGGACGAGGTGCTGGCGGTAGCCCATGCGCCCGGTGACGCCGTTCATGGCGATACGCACCGTCTTGCGGTTCACGTGATTCCCTTCGTCCGCGTGCGTCTCAGCAACGCAGCAAGCGCTTTCTATATGGTCAGAAGCTAGCCTTTGAACCCTGGTCTGTACAAGACCGTGATGGGGTCGAGTTGTTCGAGGGGGCGAACAACAGGAGTGAATGGCCTTATGGTCTGCACGGCAAGGGGGCTTCCTTTGAACAGTCTGTGGATCGGCCTGTCGATCAGGCTGTGTACGACGACGTACGACGAGATGCGCGACCGGAGGACGACGAGATGACGGTGACCCTGGCGGACGTGGCGGCCCGCGCCCAGGTCTCGCCCGCGACGGTGTCGCGCGTACTGAACGGCAACTACCCCGTGGCGGCGACCACCCGGGAACGGGTGCTGCGGGCGGTGGACGAGCTGGACTACGTCCTCAACGGGCCGGCGAGCGCGCTCGCGGCGGCCACCTCCGACCTGGTCGGCATCCTCGTCAACGACATCGCCGACCCGTTCTTCGGGATCATGGCGAGCGCGATCCAGGCCGAGATCGGCGGTCCGGGCGGGCGCGCGGGCGGCGAGCGGCTGGCGGTGACCTGCAACACCGGGGGGTCGCCGGAGCGGGAGCTGACGTACCTGACCCTGCTGCAGCGGCAGCGGGCGGCAGCGGTGATCCTGACCGGCGGGGCGATGGAGAACGCGCCGCACGCGGCGGCGGTGGCGGCGAAGCTGCGCAAGCTGGCGGACGCGGGGACCCGGGTGGTGCTGTGCGGGCGGCCGCCGGCGCCGGACACCGACGCGGTGGCGCTGACCTTCGACAACCGCGGCGGCGGCAAGCAGCTGACCGAGCATCTCATCGGGCTCGGCCACCGGCGCCTCGGGTACATCGCGGGACCCGAGGAGCGGACCACCACCCGGCACCGGCTGGAGGGCCACCGGGCCGCGCTGGCCGAGGCGGGCATCGAGGAGGACCCGCGCTGGACCGTGCACGGGCGCTACGACCGCCGGGCGGGGTACGAGGCGACGCTGGAGCTGCTGCGCCGGGACCCGTCGCTCACCGCGGTGGTGGCGGCGAACGACTCCGTCGCGCTAGGCGCGTGCGCGGCGCTGCGGGAGTCGGGGCTGCGGATCCCGGCGGACGTGTCGGTGGCCGGCTTCGACGACCTGCCGTTCAGCATCGACGCGGTGCCGTCGCTGACGACGGTGCGGCTGCCGCTGGCGGAGGCGGGGGCGCGGGCCGGCCGTATCGCCATGGGCCGCGAGGAGCCGCCGCCGGGCGGGATCGCGACGGTGCGGGGGGAGCTGATGGTGCGGGGGTCGTCGGGGGTGCCGCGCAGCTGACCGCCCGCCGGCGACGAGAACCCCGACACCGGGGGGCGCGGCTCAGGTGCCCCCGACCATCCCTCGTCCTCGTCCCGACGGTCGTGTTCCGGCTGCGGGCCGGTGGGGGTCGTTCGCGCAGTTCCCCGCGCCCCTGAAAAACAGGGGGTTGCGCAGCGCCCTGTCTTTAGGGGCGCGGGGAACTGCGCGACAAGCCCCCACCGGCCCGCGGCCGACCGACGACCCTCATCGGCCCAGCAGCGGCAGCGCGGCCTCGCCGCGTTTGCGGTCCTGGTACCAGCGCACCCCCGTGTCGTAGGCGCGGCGGGCGCTGCGTACCGGTCTGCGCTGGATGGCGAGGTGGGTCTGGTAGCGCCAGGGGGACTGATGGCCGCCCTGGCGGACCGACATCGCGTAGGCGAACTCGACCGGGTCGCGGTCCAGGTAGTCGTCCAGCCGCTCGAACCAGGCCATGCTGGTGCGCGCCGCCGCCTGGACGGGGTGGAGTTCCGCGCGCCGCCGCCTGTCGTACTCGCGCAGCGCGACCCGCGGGTCCGGGAAGCCCTTGAAGGCCTCGGCGAGCACGATCGCGTCGATCATCGCCAGCCGGGTGCCGGAGCCCAGCGTGAAGTGGGTGGTGTGCGCGGCGTCGCCGGCCAGGACGACCGGGCGGCCGTCGTGGTCGTCGACCCAGGTCCGGTTGGTGATGTGCGTGAACCGCTGCCACTTGGCGGGGGCGCCGCGCGACCGGCTGATCAGGGAGTGGCCGTCGAGCGCGCGGTGGAAGATCTTCTCCAGCAGGGGCAGGGCGTCCTCCTCGTCGAGCGTGTCCAGGCCGAGGCCCTGCCAGGTCTCCGGGGAGCACTCCACGATGCAGGTGCTGACGCCCTTGAACGACGGGTAGGCGTGGAACCAGATCCAGCCCGCCTCGGTCTCCTCGAAGGCGAACACGAAACTGTCGAACTGCCGGTCCGTGGCGAGCCAGATGAACGGGTTGCGGCCGGTCTCCAGGCGGGTGCCGAAGTGCTCGGTGCGGCTCTGCCTGATCCGGCTCCTGGCCCCGTCGGCGGCCAGGATCAGGTCGGCGTCGGGCAGGTCGGCGGGGTCGGCGAGGCGCTCTCCGTGCCGTACGTCCACGCCGAGGGACTTCGCGCGCCGGGTCAGGATGTCGAGGAGAGCGGCGCGGCCCATGCTGTAGCCGTAGCCGCCGAAGTACGCGGTGCCGTCGTGCCGGTTGCCGTGCACGCGGATGTCCTGCTGCTGCCAGAGCACCGAGCCGGCGCTGACCGCCCGTGCGCTCTCGGGGTCGTTGCGGTACAGGATGTCCAGCAGGTCGCTCCAGTAGACGACGCCCCAGCCGAAGGTGGCCTCGGGCGGGTCCGCCTCCAGGACGATGATCTCGTGCCCGGCGTCCCGCAGTTTCGCCGAGATCGAGAAGTACAGTCCGGCCGGGCCTCCGCCCACGCAGACGATCCTCATCCGGTCACCGCCTCCACGGCCGCGGGACCCTGGGCCCGCAGGGGTTGGGATGCACGGGTCCGGGTGCCCTTGGGTCGGGCACCCGGATCCGTCCTTTGCTGTCAGGGAGCTTCAAACGCTGTGACCTGGCTAGTCCCAGCCACCTCCGCCCCAGCCACCGCCGCCGCCCCAGCCGCCACCGTTGTGGCCGCCCCAGCCGTAGTTGTCGCCCCAGCCGCCGTAGCCGCCGTGACCGCCGTAGCCGCCGTAGCCGCCGTAGCCGCCGTAGCCGCCGTGACCGCCGTAGCCGCCACCGCCGTAGCCGCCGTGACCGCCGCCGTAGCCGCCGCCACCGTGACCGCCGCCGTAGCCTCCGCCGCCATGGCCGCCACCGCCGCCGCCGTGGCCCCCGCCACCGCCGCCGTGACCGCCACCGCCACCGCCGTTGTCCTGGTAGGAGACGACGTGGGCGGGCGCCGCGTGGGTGGCCGCGCTGGCGACTCCGGCTCCGGCGGCGAGCGCCAGAACGGGTGCCGAAATCGCAGCGATGGCGACCCTCTTCATACGTGTGGTGTGCGCGCGCATGGTTTCGCCCCTCTCCGAGGGTGTGGTTGTCTTACGACGGCCGCCGCCTCAGTGGGGGCCGCCCTGCGTGCGCTCCGGAGCCTGCGCGCAGCTCCGAGCGCGTCCGCCGCCCGCGATTCCGGGTTTCTCCGCACCCGTCCGGGCTCTCCGGCGGACCACGTCACGTCCTCGTTGAAACGGACATAAGTGACGTTCGTGTATAAACCTACGGCGCTGGCGCGACGAAGTCAAAAGCAGGACCAGGCCCAGGCAAAAAAGAACAAGTAAAGCCCGCGGAACCGCCGTTCGGGCCGACGCCTTCCGGCCGGAGGGGGTGCCGGGATAGCCTCGGAATCACGGTATCTCTGACTCAGTCAACCATCGGGGTCCAGCCATGACCGTCCAGGACATCCGCGCCTTCAACCGCTTCTACACCAACCTCATCGGCGCCCTCGACTACGGCCGCCACCTCTACGCCCCGTACACCCTCACCGAGGCCCGCGTGCTGTACGAGCTCGCGCACTCCGCCGACACCGACGCGGCCGACCTGCGGTCCGATCTCGCACTCGACGCCGGGTACTTGAGCCGGATCCTCAACAAGTTCGAGGAGGCCGGGCTGATCGAGCGCGCCCCCTCGGAGAAGGACCCGCGGCGGCGCCGCGTCTCGCTCACCCCGGCCGGCCGGGCCGCCGCCGGGCTGCTGGACGAGCGGGCCCGGGAATCGGTCGGCTCGCTGCTGGACGCCGTCGACCCCGGTGAGCGGACACGCCTCGCCGAGGCCATGCGCACCATCCGCACGATCCTCGGCGACGGGCACGCCCCCGAGGGCTCCGGCGAGGTCGTGCTGCGCGAGCCGCACCCCGGTGACCTGGGCTGGATCGTGCAGCGCAACGCCGCCCTGTACGCCGCCGAGTACGGCTTCAACGCCGACTACGAGGGGCTCGTCGCCCGGATCGTCGCCGACTACGCCGAGGACCACGATCCGCACCTGGAGCGGACCTGGATCGCCGAGTGGGCCGGGCGGCCGGTGGGCTGCGTGATGTGCGTACGGGACGACGCCCCGGGCACCGCACGGCTGCGGCTGCTGCTCGTCGAACCGGAGGCCCGCGGGCTCGGCGTCGGCGACCGGCTGGTCACCGCCGTGACCGACTTCGCGCGCGGGGTCGGCTACCGGGAGCTGGTGCTGTGGACCAACGACGTCCTGTCCGCCGCCCGCCGCATCTACCAGCGGCACGGCTTCGTCCTCACCGCCGAGAAACCGCACCGCTCCTTCGGCAAGGACCTGGTCGGCCAGGACTGGCGGCTGGACCTGCACACGACCGGCGAGTGAGAAGTAGGTTGGTGGACATGAGGTTCGCCTTCTCCACCCTCGGGGTACCCGGTCTGCCGGTGCCCGACGTGCTGGCGCTCGCCACGACCCACGGCTACCACGGCGTGGAACTGCGCGCCCACCCGGAGGAGCCGGTGCATCCCGGCCTCGGCCCGGCCGCGCGCGCCGACGTGGCCGCCGAGTTCAAGGCGGCCGGCGTGGAGGTGCTGGGCGTCGCCGGGTACGCGCGGGTCGCGGCGCCCGGCGAGGACGCCCCGGTCCTCGACGAGACGCGCCGACTCCTCCAGCTCGCCCACGACTTGGGCGCCTCCTACGTGCGGGTCTTCCCGGGCGCCGACCCGGACCTGCCCGCCGCCGAGTCCGACGCGATCGCCGCCCGGCGGCTCGGCACGGTCGCCGAGGACGCCTCCGCGCTCGGTGTGCGGGTCCTCCTGGAGACCCACGACTCGCACCGCACCGGCGCCGCCGCGATCCGGATCCTCGGTCCGGTCGGCCACCGCATGGTCGGCTCGCTCTGGGACGTCATGCACACCTGGCTGGGCGGCGAGCAGCCCGCCGAGAGCTACGCGGCGCTCGCCCCGCACCTCGGCTATGTCCAGGTCAAGGACATCGCCTCGGCCGACGACACCACCCCGCTGCCGCTCGGCGCCGGGATCCTGCCGCTGTCCGAGTGCGTGGAGGTGCTCTCCCGGCACGGCTGGGACGGCTGGCTGTGCTGGGAGTACGAGAAGCGCTGGTACGAGGCGGCGGCCCCGCTGCCCGGACTGCTGGCGGCGGGGCGGGAGCACCTGGCGCGGCTGCTCAACGAGTCGGCCTGACCTCCGCGCTCACACGCCGGCGACCGGGATCCCCCACCCCTCGGCCAGCTCCCCGAACGCCTCGTGGAAGCCCGGGAAGGTCTTCTTCACGCACCCCGGGTCGTCGAAGGAGATGCCGGGGGTGCGCAGGCCGGTCACCGCGAAGGACATCACGACCCGGTGGTCGCCGAAGGTCTTGATCTCGGCCGGGGCGGGGGCGCCGGGCCGGATCTCGATCCAGTCGTCCCCCGTGGCGACCTCGATCCCCAGCCGGCGCAGGTTCTCCGCGCAGGCGTCCAGCCGGTCGCACTCCTTCACCCGGGTGTTGGCCACGTCCTCGATCCGGACCGGGCCGTCCGCGAAGGGCGCGATGGCCGCGAGGGTCGGCATGGTGTCGGAGATGTCCCGCATGGCGACGGTGAGGCCACGGAGCGTGCCGGTGCCGCGCACGGTCGTCCGGTCCTCGGCGATCTCCACGTCCGCGCCCATCCGCCGCAGGACGTCCACGAACCCCAGGTCTCCCTGGAGCGCGCCCCGGCCGAGCCCCGGCACGGTGACCTCGCGGCCCGTCACGGCCGCCGCGGCGAAGAAGTAGCTCGCGGTGGAGGCGTCGGGCTCGATCGCGTAGGTGGTGGCCCGGTAGCCGCCCGACGGGACGACGAAGACCTCGCCCTCCCGCGCCACCTCCACCCCGAACGACCGCATCATCGCGATCGTGATCTCCACGTACGGCGCGGACACCAGGTCCGTCACCCGGATCCGCAGGCCCCTGCGGGTGAGCGGGCCGAGCAGCAGCAGGGCGGTGAGGTACTGCGAGGACTGCCCGGCGTCGAGCGTCACCTCGCCGCCCTCGACCCCGGCCGCCTCGATGCGCAGCGGGTGGTGCCCCTCCGCCCCTTCGTGCCGCAGGTCGACACCGAGGTCGCGCAGGGCGCGGGTGAGCGGGGCGAGGGGGCGGCGGCGCATCTGCTCGGAGGCGTCGAAGCGGTAGCTGCCGTGGCCGGCGGCGGCGAGGGTGGGCAGGAAGCGGGCGGTGGTGGCGCCGTCCCGGCAGTAGACCTCGGCCTCGGGCAGCGCCGGGCCCTGCGGGCGGCCGTCCACCTGCCAGGTGTCGGGGGTCCGGCCGACGCGGTAGCCGAGCCGGGCCAGGCCCTCGGCGAAGCCCTCGGTGTCGTCGGAGCGGAGGGGGCGGACGAGGGTGGTGACTCCGTCGGCGGCGGCCGCGAGGAAGAGGGCGCGGGCGGTGACGGACTTGGAACCGGGGATCGCGACGAGGGGCATGGGCCGATGATCTCTGGTTTCCCGGGGGTGCGGGGGTGTTTGTCCATGGGGTGGAACAGGTTGTTCGATGCGTGCGGGCCGGTGGGGGCTTGTCGCGCAGTTCCCCGCGCCCCTGACGGGGCGCTTCACATACGTAGCTGCAATCCCTCCGCTCCCAACTTCAGGAACTCGGGAACCCGCCCCACGCTCCGCCCGTCCAACCCGCAGGCTGCCGGAAGAGTCTCCGTGGTGTGGTGTCGGCCCTCGCTGCTGGCTGCGATCGCCGACCTACCCTCTCCGCCGCACCACGGCCGTCGGCCCGCCGCCATCGACGTGCCCCCCTCCAATGCGCCGATGGCGGCCCCTTTCTGGTTACTGTGCATTCCCCACCAGAAGGAGCGCACGTGCCCTCCAGACGCACCGTTCTCGCAGCGACCGCGGGCGTCACCGCGGGACTGGCCGTCGGCACCGGCACGGATGCCTTCGGCACCGGCGACACGAACTCCGACGACAGGAAGCTCCAGGCGCTCGTCGCGCGGATGACGATCGAGGAGAAGGTCGGCCAGCTGTTCGTGGCGCGGGTCTACGGGCACTCGGCCACCGACCCCGACCAGGCCGACATCGACGCCAACGTCAAGGAGATCGGCGTCCGCACCGCCGCCGAGCTGATCGCGAAGTACCGCGTCGGCGGGATCATCTACTTCACCTGGACGCACAACACCCGGGACCCGCGGCAGATCGCCGAGCTGTCGAACGGGATCCAGCGGGCCTCGCTGGCGCAGCCGCGCGGCCTGCCCGTCCTGATCGCCACCGACCAGGAGCACGGCGCCGTCTGCCGGATCGGCAGGCCCGCCACCCTCTTCCCCGGCGCCATGGCCATGGGGGCGGGCGGCTCCCGGACCGACGCCCGCGCCCTCGGCCGGATCTCCGGCGCGGAGCTGCGCGCGATGGGCGTCCGGCAGGACTACTCCCCCGACGCCGACGTCAACGTGAACCCGGCCAACCCGATCATCGGCGTACGGTCCTTCGGGGCCGGTCCGGACGCGGTCGGGGCCCTGGTCGCCGCCGAGGTCCAGGGGTACCGGGAGGCGGGCGTGGCGGCCACCGTCAAGCACTTCCCGGGGCACGGCGACACCGCCGTCGACAGCCACACCGGCTTCCCGGTGATCACGCACAGCCGGGAGCTGTGGGAGAAGCTGGACGCGGTCCCGTTCCGGGCGGCGATCGCGGCCGGCGTCGACTCGGTCATGACCGCGCACATCCAGTTCCCGGCCCTGGACGGCTCCGGCGACCCGGCCACCCTCTCCCACCCCGTCCTCACCGGCATCCTGCGCGGCGAACTCGGCTACGACGGGGTCGTGGTGACCGACTCCCTCGGGATGGCGGGGGTCCGCACGAAGTACGGCGACGACCGGGTGCCCGTGCTCGCTCTCAAGGCAGGCGTGGACCAACTCCTCGACCCGCCCCACCTGGACGTCGCCTGGAACGCCGTCCTGAAGGCCGTACGGGACGGCGAGCTGACCGAGGCCCGGCTGGACGAGTCGATCCTGCGGATCCTGCGGCTGAAGTCCCGGCTGGGGCTGCTCGACCGGCCGTACGTGCACGAGAAGGACGTCGGCCGGGTTGTCGGCACGACGCAGCACCTCGCCGCCGCCGACCGGATCGCCGAGCGCACCACCACCCTGCTGGTCAACGAGGGCGGTCTGCTCCCGCTGTCCCGCCGTACGCACGGCACGGTGCTGGTCGTCGGCGCCGACCCGGCCTCCCCGTCCGGCACGACGGGACCGCCGACCGGTGTGCTCGCCGCCGCCCTCACCGAACTGGGCTTCGCCGCGACCGCGTTGACCACGGGCATGGACCCCTCCGCCGCCGACGTCGACAAGGCGGTCGCGGCGGCGCGCGGAGCGGACGCGGTGGTCGTCGGGACGTACAACGTGACGGCGGGCGGCGGGCAGCAGCGGCTCGTGGAGCGGCTGGTCGCGACCGGCGTCCCGGTGGTGGCGGTGGCGGTGCGCAATCCCTACGATGTCGCCCAACTCCCCTCCGTGAAGGCCTGCTTGGCGACCTACTCGTGGACCGACGTCGAACTGCGGGCCGCGGCACGGGTGATCGCGGGCCAGGTGGCACCGCACGGCAGGCTGCCGGTGCCCGTACCGCGGGCGGACGATCCGGCGCAGGTGCTGTATCCGATCGGCCACGGGCTGACGTACTAGACGTACGTCACGGAACCGGGCGTAACACCCACATCAGGCGGAAAGCCTCCCGGACAGCTGGCGTGGACCCTGATCGCGGGCCACGCTGGCAAGGGGGGTCGGTATGCGCAGCAGGCGTTTTGCGGGGGTTCTGGTGGCGCTGGCCGTCGTGCTGTTGCCGGCCGGCTGCCGGACGTCCTCGTCCGGGGCGCCGGCGGGCAGCGCCCGGTCGACGGCGAGCCCGACACTGCCCGGGTACGGCACGCAGTTCCTCGCGGTCGACGAGTGCAGCTCGTTCGGGACCGCCAGCTTCACCGAGGTGCCCTGCACCGGCGAACGGGCGGCGGCCCGGGTGATCGCCCGGTACGACGGCGCCGTGGCCGACGGGCCGCTGTGCCCGGCCACCACCGACTTCGTGCTGCACATCGGCGCCCAGCGCACGGACGGCGACGAGGACGGCGACGGAACGATCCCGCAGGGCTACGCCTGCATGCGCAACCTGGAGCCGCCGCACCCCGGTGACCCCGGCGGGGGCGGCGGACCGCGCACGATCGTCGGCGACTGCGTCTACGGCTCCGGCCACGGCCAGGTCCGGGAGACCGCCTGCGACGGCTCGGGGAAGCGGCAGCCGCAGTACCGGGTGGTGCGGGCGGTGACCTCGCGGGACGCCTGCCCGGCCGCCACCGCCCTGTACGTCCAGCTCGGCGGGGAGCACCCGGTGGGCTGCGCCCGCCGCGTGTGAACGCGGCCGGGTCACCGGAAGCGCGGTAACGAGGCGCCCCTCAGCAGAGGATCCATCCCGAGCTCACCGAACTCCGCCCCACCGCGCCCCGCACCCACACGCAGCGGTGCCCGGCGTGGACCGTGACCGGGCCCGCGCGGTGGCTGTACTTGCCCTTGTCGACGACCGGGCGGTTGCCGCGGGCCTGGACGCTGACGGACATCGTCCGCCTGCCGCCGGACTTCCTGGGGAGGGTGATCGCGCAGACGTAGCCGCCCTGCCGGTAGACGTGCACGGTGCCGGTGGCGAAGGACAGGGTCCGCACCTCGCGCCCGGCGCAGTTCGCGGCCGTCACGGCCTGGGCCTCGGCCGGCGCCACGAGGGCGAACACCCCGGAGGCGGCCAGCACGGCCGCACCGAACGCCAGCCGCCGACGTATCGCACCACTGTCCACAGTCGTCCCCTCCCGTACCGCAGCTGTGCACCCACCATGACCGTACTGATGTACGGACGCCCGACGTATGTCGGATGGTTGCACGGCCGTCAGGTACGCACCCTCCCGGCCCGCGGACAGCGCCGCGTCGCGCCGCGTCGCGCCGCGCCGCGCTACGCGGCGAGGCGGGCCATGACGGCGTCGAGGGCGAGGTCGAGGGTGAACTCGAACTCGGCGTCGCTGTCGAAGCGGGCCAGGTCGGCGGCGGCTTCGGCGACTCGGGGGAGGCCCGAGCGCTCCAGCACGGCCTGGCGCTGCGCGATGCCGGGAGCGTCGCTCACGCCGTACGTGGGTCCTGCGTGCACCTCGCGGAGCAGGGTGCCGATCAGCGTGGCGACCAGGCTGCGCAGTATCGAGACGGCCTCGCGCCGCGGACAGCCCGTGGCGCGGAGGGCGGCGAGGACGGCGTCGACCGGGGCGAGCCC
Source organism: Streptomyces sp. NPDC058464 (assembly GCF_042721035.1). Taxonomy (NCBI): domain Bacteria; kingdom Bacillati; phylum Actinomycetota; class Actinomycetes; order Kitasatosporales; family Streptomycetaceae; genus Streptomyces; species Streptomyces sp. NPDC058464. Next base: position 319,603 of record NZ_JBHXMA010000004.1, on the reverse strand, counting down.
TTCGAGCGACGCGAGTTGGCGGGTGAGTACGAGCTGCGCCGCCCGGGGGTGGGCGAGGGCGCGGTCACGGAAGGCGTGGCCGATGGCGCACAGGTCGCCGCGCACGTCCCCGGTGGGCTCGGGCAGGCTCATCGATCCGAGGATCTGTTCGGCCACCGCGTCGAGGAGGCCGTCCTTGCCGGCGACGTGGTTGTAGAGGCTCTTCGGGTCGACGCCGAGGACGCGGGCGACCGAGCGCATGGAGACCGCGTCGATGCCGTCCAGGTCGATGACCGCGAGGGTGGCTTTGACGATCGCGTCGCGGTTCAGCAGCGGCGCCCCCTTGGGCGGGCGACCCCGTCGGGGCTCTCGTGTCTCGGTCATCACACCATGATGCCCGCCGTTGAATTAATCCACACCGTGGGTATATTTGCTTCAACCCAGCTAATACCCACGACGTGGGTAAAGAGGGAAGGAGCCGCGATGCGATTTCCGTGGGGTCCCGGTGACGTGGCCGACCTGCCGACGGTCGGCACCGGCATCGACACCCTGTCCGACCTATCGAGGTCGGACGAGCCGCCGGGCGTCCGGTTGCGGACGGCACGTGACCAGGCCAGGGCGTTCCGTGCCGAGTTCGCCCCGACGGGTACGCCGGACACCGTCGTCACCTGCGACCTGGTCACGCTGCCCTACCCCACGCGGTTCGGCCTGTTCCGCGCCTCGCGCGCGATCGCCCCGTTCCTGTCGATCACCAACCGCATGCTCGTCATCCGGTGGCGGGACAGCGACGGCCGCCCGCGGGTGCTGCTCTTCGAGCCGAGCGACGTCGAACTGGGCCGCTACACGCCCTACTTCGACAACCTCGCCCGGAGGACGCCGGGTGTCCTGGAGCGGCGGATGGTCCGCGAGCACGGCACGGTGCCGGGGCACCTCGCCCGGCTCGGCATCCGGCCGGACGAGGTCGACTACCTGATGTTCGACCACCTGCACACGCAGGACCTGCGCCGCTGGGTGGGCACGACCGCCCACCAGGACGATCTCGACGCCCGCCCGCGGGCCGTGTTCCCCCGCGCCAAGGTCGTCGTCCAGCGGGACGAGCTGGCCGGCATGGCCGAGCTGCATCCGCTGCAGCGGCCCTGGTACCAGCCGGACACCTACCGCGACGTCCCGCCCGAGGCGTTCCTGCCGATCGACGGTTCGGTCGTCCTCGGTCCGGGCGTGGCCGTGGTCAAGACGCCGGGCCACGTCTTCGGCAACCAGAGCCTCGTCGTCAACACGTCGACCGGGATCTGGGTCAGCAGCGAGAACGTCATCGCCGCCGAGGCCCTCACCCCCGAGCACTCCCGGCTGCCGGGCATCGCCAGGTGGGCGCAGCAGTGGCAGCAGGAGGTGGTGCTCAACGCCAACACGATCGAGACCACCGCCGACCAGTACAACTCCGCCGTCCTGGAGAAGACGCTGGCCGACCGCAGCCAGGCCGACCCGCGCTTCCTGCAGTTCTTCCCCTCCAGCGAGCTGACCGGCGCCTGGACGAACCCCGGCACGACGCCGACGTTCAGCCACGGTCACATCACCCACGGCGTCCAGCCGGTCTGAGGAAGCCACCATGTCGCGATTCACCCTGCCGCCCGAACCCGTGCTGCGCGCCCGCGAGAAGCTCGTGCTCGACCACTTCCACGACGAGGTCCGCCAGGACTGGGACGCCACGCTGTCGACGTTCCCGCATCCGCACTACGAACTGATCGCCCCGATGACCGTCCACGACGGCGACGGAGAAGTGCGCGAGTACTACCAGGACACCCGCGTGGCCTTCCCCGACCAGGACCACGAGATCATCGCGTTCCGGCACAGCACCGACGCCGTGATCGTGGAGTTCTGGCTGCTGGGCACCCACCACGGGCCGCTCGGCGGGATCCCCCCGACCGGGTCGAGGCACCGCACCCGCATGACGGCGTACTTCATCTTCGACGAGCACGAGCACCTCGTCACCGAGCGGATCTACTTCGACCGGCTCACCGTCCTCGGGCAACTCGTCCGCGGCGTCGACAAGCGCACCCCGGGGGGCCTGCTCAAGCTGCTCCGCATCCTCAGGGGTCTCCGCTCGATGTCCGGTGCCGCACCCGACCCGCGGCTGCTCACGACCACGCCGCCCGACTTCGTCCGTTGAAGACCACCGACCAGAGGAGTTCACCGATGCCCCCGACGACCACCGTCACGGCTCCGGCCACCATGCGCGCGCTCGTCGGCGGCAAGGGTGCCACCTGGAGCCTCGAAGAGACCGAACTGCCCGCACAACTGGGAGCCGTCCGGATCCAGGTCCACGCGGCCGGCCTGAACCGGGCCGACCTCTACGCCCTCGAAGGCACCTACACCGCCAACTCGCAGGCCGAGGGGCCGTTCACCGCCGGCATGGAGGTCGCGGGCGTCGTCGAGACCGGGAGCCCGCTGGCACCCCACCTGCCCGCCGGAACCCGGGTCATGGGCATCACGGTCGGCGCGTTCGCCGACTACGCCCTGTGCCATCCACGGCTGGTCGTCCCGATCCCGGACCGGCTCGGCTTCGAGGAGGCCGCGACCCTCCCCGTCGGTCTCGTCACCGAGCACGACGCGCTGGTCACCCAGGCCGGGTTCACCGCCGGGCAGTCCGTCCTGATCGTCGGCGGCACCAGCTCGATCGGCCTGATCGGCATCCAGCTAGCCAGAGCACTCGGAGCGGGCACCGTCATCGCCACGACGACCGCCGACACCAAGCGGGCCGCCCTGCTGGACGCGGGCGCGGACATCGCCGTCAACACCGCCACCGAGGACCTCGCCGCCGCGGTCCTCGCCGCCACGGACGGGCAGGGCGCCGACATCACCCTCGACCACGTCGGCGGGGAGCTGTTCGCCGTGCTCCCGGCGGCCACCGCGATCGGCGGCACCATCATGAGCATCGGGCGGCTCGCCGGACCCGTGACCGCCCTCGACCTGGACACCGTCGCCTTCCGCCGCCAGAAGCTGGTCGGCACCACCTTCAGCATCCGCACCCGCGCCGAACTCGGCGACGTGGTCGCCGCGTTGGGCGAGCACGTGCTGCCCGCGGTCGCCGACGGAAGGATCGCCCCCCGCCTGGACACCGTCCACCCGGTGTCCAGGGCCGACGAGGCCGCCCGCCGGCTCCGCACCGGCGACGCCACCGGCAAGGTCGTGATCTCCTTCGCCGACGCCCACACCGGACCGGCACCCGCCCCCAGCCCGGTGGCGAACATGTTCGGCAGCATCGCGCAGATCGGCTATGTCGTCCGCGACATCCGCGCGTCGATGGAGAACTTCGCCAAGGCCGGCATCGGCCCGTGGTTCCACCTCAGGGACGTCCGGCCCGGGGACTTCACCTACCAAGGCAAGCCCTCCGACCTGGTCATGGACGTGGCCGTCGCCAACAGCGGCGACATCCAGATCGAGCTCATCACCCCGGTCAACGACGCGCCCTCGATGTACCGGGACTTCCTCGCCGCCGGCCACGAAGGCGTCCAGCACCTCGCCTACTGGAGCGAGAACTACCAGGACCTCTACGACCGCGCCCTCGCCGCCGGATTCACCGTCGGCCAGGAGGGCCGGATCGGCGGATCCGACGGACGGTTCGCCTATCTGCAGACCGAGCACCACCCCGGCACCGTCATCGAGATCTCCGACACCGGCGGCACCAAGAAGTTCGTCTTCGACCTGATCAGGCTGGCTGCTGCCCGTTGGGACGGCACCCACCCGATCCAGGAGATCGACGCCGGCCTCATCGGCGGCGACCCCGCTGCCATGACCGCGATGATGGAGGCATTCGGGTGAAAGTCCACCACCTGAACTGCGGCACCATGCGTCCCTGGGGCGCGCCCGAGGGGCTGGTCTGCCATGTGCTGCTGGTCGAGACCGGCACCGGACTGGCCCTCGTCGACACCGGTCTCGGTCTTCTCGACAGGGCCGCACCCGGCCGGCGGTTCGGACCGGCCCGGCACTTCGTGCGCCCCGTGTTCGAGGAGTCCGAGACGGCCGTCCGGCAGGTCGAGAGGCTCGGCCTCGACCCGGCGGACGTCCGCGACATCGTGCTCACCCACTACGACGCCGACCACGTCGGCGGGCTGACCGACTTCCCCTGGGCACGCGTCCACCTCACCGACGCCGAGGCCACCGCGGCGCTCCACCCGGTCACCCGTGTCGAGAAGGGGCGGTACAGGCCCGCGCAGCGCGCCCACGCCCCGGCGTTCGTCCGCCACACACCCGAGGCGGGCGAGGCCTGGCGCGGTTTCACGGCCGCCACCGAGCTCACCGGGATCTCGCCCGGCATCGTGCTGATCGGCCTGCCCGGACACACCCGCGGGCACGCCGCGGTCGCCGTCGACGCCGGCGACCACTGGGTGCTCCACGCCGGCGACGCGTTCTACCACCACGGCCAGGTCGACGGTGTCGGCAGGGCGCCGAAGTCGCTGCTCGCCATGGAACGTGCCGTCGCCCACGACTGGCGCAGAGTGCGGGCCAACCATGAGCGGCTGGCCGAACTGTGGCAGGCCGCCGACCATGACCTCCTGCTCGTCAACGCCCACGACCCGGGCCTCCTCGCCGCGGCCCGGGCGGCCGGGTGAGAGAGGTCAGCGGGCCGCGGCCACCGGCTCCTCCGGTTCCTCGGGCTGGCCGATGAAGGTGCGCCACAGCTCGGCGTACCGGCCGTCGAGGGCCAGCAGCTCGTCGTGGGTGCCGTCCTCGGCGACCCGGCCGTGGTCCATGACCACCACCCGGTCGGCGCGGGCCGCGGTGGTCAGCCGGTGGGCGACAATCAAGGTGGTGCGCGCGTAAGCGCTCGTTGAGGGGTGGTGGTCGGGCGACGGGTGGGCGGTACGGCGGCCCGTCAGGCGGTCGGTGGCCATGTTGACCTGGGCCTCCGTCGCCAGGTCCAGGGCGGCCGTCGCCTCGTCGAGGAGCAGCACGTCGGGGTCGACCAGTTCGGCGCGGGCGAGGGCGATCAGCTGGCGCTGGCCGGCGGAGAGGTTGCGGCCGCGCTCGGCCACCTCGTGGAGGTAGCCGTTGCCGAGGGTGGCGATCATCTCGTGGGCGCCGACCGCGCGGGCCGCCGCCTCCACCTCGGCGTCGGTCGCGTCCGGGCGGCCGTAGGCGATGGCGTCCCGGACGGTCCCGGGGAAGAGGTACGCCTCCTGCGGGACGACCCCGAGCCGGTGCCGGTACGAGGTGAGGTCCAGGTCGCGCAGGTCCGTGCCGTCGACGGTCACCCGGCCGCTCGTCGGGTCGTAGAACCGCGCCACCAGCTTGACCAGGGTCGACTTGCCGGCGCCGGTCTCGCCGACGAAGGCGACGGTCTGCCCGGCGGGGACGGTCAGGTCGATCCCGCCCAACGCCGCGTCGCCCTTGTCGGCGGCGCCATACGCGAAGTGCACGCCCTCGAAGGCGATGTCGCCGTGGAGCGAGGTCACGTCGAGGGGCTTGGCCGCGGACTTGGTCGACGTCGGCTCGCGCAGGAGTTCCTGGATGCGGCCGAGGGAGACGGTCGCCTGCTGGTAGCCGTCGAAGACCTGGGAGAGCTGCTGGACGGGGGCGAAGAACAGGTCGATGTAGAGCAGGTAGGCGACCAGCGCGCCGGTGGTGAGGGTGGCCGCCTCCACCCGGTGGGCGCCCGCCATCAGCACGCTCGCCGCGGCCACCGACGACAGCAGCTGCACGAACGGGAAGTAGACCGATATCAGCCACTGGCCCCGGATACGGGCACGGCGGTAGCTCTCGCTGCGCTCGGTGTAGCGGTGGCGGCTGTCCCGCTCGCGGCGGAAGGCCTGCACGATCCGCAGGCCCGACACCGACTCCTGGAGGTCGGCGTTGACCACCGACACCCGCTCCCGGGCGAGTTCGTACGCCTTCACGCTCGCCCGGCGGAAGAAGAAGGTCGCGAGGATCAGCGGGGGCAGGGTGGTGAAGACGACGAGGGCGAGCTGCACGTCGATCACCAGCAGGACGACCATGATGCCGAAGAAGGTGACGACCGAGACGAAGGCGGTGACCAGGCCCGTCTGCAGGAAGGTGGACAGCGCGTCCACGTCCGTGGTCATCCTCGTCATGATCCGGCCGGTCAGCTCCCGCTCGTAGTAGTCGAGTCCGAGCCGCTGGAGCTGGGCGAAGATCTTCAGGCGCAGGGAGTAGAGGACCCGTTCGCCGGTACGGCCGGTCATCCGGGTCTCGCCGATCTGGGCCGCCCACTGGGCGAGCACCGCGAACAGGCCGAGCAGCGAGGCCGCCCAGACCGCGCCGAGCGCCATCCTGCTGACGCCCTGGTCGATGCCGTGCCGGATCAGGACCGGGAGCAGCAGGCCCATGCCGGCGTCCACGGCGACCAGGCCGAGGCTGACCAGCAGGGGCGCGCCGAAGCCGCGCAGCAGGCGGCGCAGGCCGTAGGAGTCCTCGGGGCGTACGGCGCCGGCCTCGTCGATGTCGGGGGTGTCGGTCGCCGGGGGCAGCGCCTCGACCTCGGCGAGGAGTTCGGGAGTGGCGGGGGTGCCGGCGAGGGCGAGGTCCCGGGGCGTACGGTCCCCCGTCCACAGCCGCGGGGTCACGCCGCGCTCGGCGTCGAACTCGGCGTCCAGCTCGTCCCGCACGGACGTGTCCTCGCGCGAGACGGCCGGGAGGGTGTGCCCCGGGGAGACCCCGCCCAGCTCGTCGGGGTCGGTGAGGAGCCTGCGGTACAGGGCGGACCGCTGCTGGAGCTCCTCGTCGGTGCCGATGTCGGCGAGCCGGCCGCCGTCGAGGACGGCGATGCGGTCGGCGAGGTTGAGGGTGGAGCGGCGGTGCGCGATGAGGAGGGTGGTGCGGCCCCGCATCACATGGGCGAGGGCCTCGTGGATCTCGTGCTCCACACGGGCGTCGACGGCCGAGGTGGCGTCGTCGAGGACGAGGAGGCGGGGGTCGGTGAGCAGGGCGCGGGCGAGGGCGATGCGCTGGCGCTGGCCGCCGGAGAGGGTGAGGCCCTGCTCGCCGACCTTGGTGTCGTAGCCGTCGGGCAGCTCGGCGATGAAACGGTCGGCCTGGGCGGCGCGGGAGGCGGCGCGGATCTCGTCCTCGGTCGCGTCGGGACGGCCGTACGCGATGTTGTTGCGGACCGTGTCCGAGAAGAGGAACGAGTCCTCCGGTACCAGGCCGATCGCGGCGCGCAGCGAGTCGAAGGTCAGCTCGCGGACGTCGTGGCCGCCGATCAGGACGGCGCCGTGGGTGACGTCGTAGAAGCGCGGCAGGAGGAGGGAGACCGTGGACTTGCCGGAGCCGGAGGAGCCGACGACGGCGAGGGTCTCGCCCGGCCGGATCTCGAAGCTCAGCCCGCTCAGGACCGGGCTGGTTTTGCCGGGGGCCTGGTCGTACCCGAACGACACGTCGTCGAACTCGACGGTCGCGGGCGCGTCGGCGGGGAGGGTCTTGGTGCCCTCCTGCATGGTCGGCCGGGTGTCGATCAGTTCCAGGACGCGCTCGGTGCCGGCGCGGGCCTGCTGGCCGACGGTGAGGACCACGGCGAGCATCCGGACCGGGCCGACCAGCTGGGCGAGGTAGGACGAGAAGGCGACGAAGGTGCCGAGGGTGATGTGCCCGCGGACGGCGAGCAAGCCGCCGACCGCCAGCATGGCGACCTGGCCGAGGGCCGGGACGGCTTGCAGGGCCGGGGTGAACCGGCTGTTCAGCCGTATCGTGCGCAGCCGCCCGGCGAAGAGCCGGCGCCCGACCTCCCTCAGCTTCCCGGTCTCCTGCTCCTCCTGCCCGAACCCCTTGACCACGCGTACGCCGCTCACCGCGCCGTCGACCACCCCGGCCACGGCGGCGGCCTGGGCCTGGGCGTACCAGGTGGCGGGGTGGAGCTTGCTGCGACTGCGCTTGGCGATCCAGTACAGGGCCGGGGCGACCGCGAGGGCGACCAGGGTGAGCGGCGGCGACAGCCAGGCCATGATCGCGAGGGAGATCAGGAAGAGCAGGACGTTGCCGATGGTCATCGGCAGCATGAAGAGGAGGCCCTGGATCAGCTGGAGGTCGCTGGTGGCCCTGCCCACCACCTGGCCGGTGGACAGCTCGTCCTGCCGCCGCCCGTCGAGCCGGGTGATGGTCCCGTACATCTCGGTCCGCAGGTCGTGCTGGACGTCGAGGGCGAGCCGGCCGCCGTAGTAGCGGCGGACGAAGGTGGCCGCGTAGACGAGGACGGCGGCGCCGATCAGGGCACCGGCCCAGGGCCCCATGGACCGGCTGTGAGCACCGATGACATCGTCGATGATCACCTTGGTGATCAGGGGTACGACGGCCAGCACGGCCATGCCGGCCAGCGAGGAGCCGAGCGCGAGCACGACGTCCCTGGGATGCCGCCAGGCGTATCCCGCCAGCCTGCGCGCCCAGCCGTCCTGCTGCCGCTCCCCCTGCCGCCGCTCCCCCTGTTGCGCTGCCACGCGGGTGCCCTCCGTTCGCCCTGTTCTTCCGCATGGCCACAACACGGAACGGAGCGGATTTCATCCCTCCGCAACAATCGGACCGGCCTGCCCGGCCTGCCCGGCCTGCCCGGCCTGCCTGGCCGCTGCCGCCGGGGTGACGGGAGTGAAGAAGTTGACGAGGTTGCCGTCGGGGTCGCGGAACAGCAGGGAGCGGTTGCCCCAGGGCATCGTGGTCGGCTCGGTGACGAAGTCGGTCACGAAGCCGGTCAGGTTCCGGTGCACGCGGTCCACGTCGTCGACGAGGAACTCGGTGATCACGCTGTGGTTGTCCGCGGGGCGGGCGGAGCCCGGGGCGAACAGCGGGACGGTGCGGGTGCCGGCGATCGCGAGGGTCGCGGCCGCGGTCCTGAGTTCGGCGAAGTCCTCGGTGGCCCAGGCCGCCCGCACCCCCGTGGCCCGCTCGTAGAACGCGACGAGGCGCGCCACGTCGCCGGTGATGATGCGGATCGAGACGAAGTCCATGGGATCTCCCTGGCAGTGAGTACGGCGCTGAGCACTGGATGCGTGCACTGCGCAGGCTAGGAGGAATAGTGGACAGAATCGGTCCGGTATTCACGGCTTTCCGCGTTAGGTTTGTGCCCATGCCTCGCCCCACCGGCCGCGTGCTGACCCTCCTGGAGCTGCTCCAGTCGGGCGGCACCCGGACCATGGCCGAACTCGCCGACCGGCTCGGCGTCGAAGGGCGCACCGTGCGGCGGTACGTGGACCAGCTGATCGACCTGGACGTGCCCGTGGAGTCGGTGCGCGGCCGCTACGGCGGCTACCGGCTCGCCGCCGGATACCGGCTGCCGCCGCTCATGCTCAGCGACGACGAGGCGCTGGCCGTGCTGCTCGGCCTGGTCGCCGGCCGCCGGACCGGGCTGACGGCGGCGGAGCGGACGGCGAGCGAGACGGCGTCGGCGAAGATCCGGCGGGTGCTGCCCAAGCACCTCGCCCGTCGCCTCGACACGCTCCTGGAGGCCCTCGCCTTCACGGACCGGCCCGGTGGGTTCGACATCCCGGACGCGGGCGTCCTGCTCACCGTCGCCGATGCCGTGCGCCACCGCCGGCCGGTCTCGATCCGCTACACCGACCGTGACGGACGGCGCACCGACCGCACCCTGCACGCGTACGGGATCGTCGCCCACTCGGGCCGCTGGTACGTCACCGGCACGGATCCCGGGATCGGCGAGGACCGGACCTTCCGGCTCGATCGCATCGCGGACGCGCGGACCCTGCCCGGCTCCTTCGAGGCGCCCGCGGGTCCCGGTCCGGCCGAGCGCGTGCTGTCGGGGTTCGCGGCGGCCGAGTACCGGCACGAGGTGACCCTGCGGATCCACGGGACGGTCGAGCAGATCCGCGCCCGCCTTCCCGCCGGCGTCGCGACCGTGGAGGAGCACGAGCCCGCGGCGGACCCGGACGGGGCCGCGGCGGACCAGGGCGCGGCGGCCGAGCGGTGGCTGCGCGTCGGGCTGCGGGCGGAGCGGCTCGACTGGCTGCCCCCGGTACTCGCCGCCCTCGACCGGCCGTTCGTCATCGAGCACCCCGCGGAACTGCGCACCCTCGTCGCCGCGTTCGCCGACCGCCTCGCGTCCCGCGCCCGCCAGGCCTGACGCGGCCACCGGCGACACCCGACCCGACATCCACGACGAGGGCGCCCCGGCCCTCCGGGTCCCCGGGTCCCGGGTCCCCGTTCGCGGATTCCCCGCGCAGGCACGAGGATGCGTGGCAGGGGAGCCCGGCGGGACCGGCCGCCACTGGAGGTCCGCATGGCGAGGTTGCTGTCCGTCAACGTGGGGATGCCCAAGGACGTCTCCTGGCAGGGCAGAACCGTCCGCACCGGGGCGTGGAAGTCGCCCGTGCCCGGCCGCCGTATGGTGCGGCGGCTGAACGTGGACGGGGACGGCCAGGGCGACCTGGCCGGGCACGGCGGGGAGATCCGGGCCGTCCTCGTCTACCAGCTGGAGTCGTACCGGTACTGGCGCGAGCGGCTCGGCCGCGACGACCTGGACTTCGGGATGTTCGGGGAGAACTTCACCGTCGAGGGCCTGCCCGACGACGAGGTGTGCATCGGCGACCGGTACCGCATCGGCGAAGCCGAGTTCGAGGTGACCCAGCCCCGCGTCACCTGCTACCGGGTCGGCATGCGGCTGGGCGAGCCCGCCATGGCCTCGCTCCTGGTCGCCCACCACCGTCCGGGCTTCTACCTGCGGGTGATCACCGAGGGACGGGTCCAGGCCGGTGACGGGATCACCCGCACCCGCCGGGGCCCGGGAGAGCTCAGCGTCGCCGACACCGACGCACTGCTCTACCTGCCCGACCGCGACCCCGCGAAGCTGCGCACCGCCCTGGACATCCCCGCCCTCAGCCCCGGCTGGCAGCAGTCCTTCCGCGAACTCGCCGCCGCCGGGCGGTCCGGTCCCGAGGCGGGGGCGGGACCGCCGGGCTTCAGGCCCCTCCGTGTCACCCGCATCGTCCCCGAGACCCCCGACGTCTCCTCGGTCCACCTCGGCACCACCGACGGCACGCCCCTGGCCGAGGCCCGCCCCGGCCAGTACCTCTCCCTGCGCCTCGCCGTCGACGGCACCGCCCGCGCCGTACGCAGCTACTCCCTGTCCACCGCACCCACGGACGGCACCTACCGCATCAGCGTCAAACACGAGCCCCACGGCAAGGTCAGCGGCTACATCCACACCCGGCTCCGCGCCGGGGACCTCGTGGACGTCGCCGGCCCGCGCGGAACGTTCGTACTCGAAGAGGGCACCGGTCCGGTCGTCCTCCTCTCGGCGGGCATCGGCGTCACTCCCGTGCTCGCCATGCTCCACCGGCTGGCAGCCGTACGGGACCCACGCCCCGTCTGGTGGATCCACACCGCCCGCGACCGCGCCCACCACGCCTTCGCCGACGAGGCCCACGCCCTCCTGACGCGACTCCCCCACGCCCGCGAGCACATCCACTACACCGCGGAAGCGCCGCCGCCCGGCGACGACCGTGTCACCCGGGGCCGCCCGACCGCCGCCTCGCTCACCGCCCTGCGCATCCCCGCCGACGCCGACGCCTACCTCTGCGGGCCGACCGCCTTCATGGACGACCTCTCCGGCCACCTGCGCGAGCTCGGCCTGCGCCCCGAGCGGATCCGCACGGAGCGGTTCGGCGCGGTCGCCGCGGTCAACCCCGGCGTCACCGCCACCGCCGCGGTGCGCCCGCACCAGCCACCCGGCCCACCGGGCGCGGGCCCCCTGGTCACCTTCGCCCGCGCCGGCATCACCACCCCGTGGTCACCCGCCCACGCCTCGCTCCTCGAACTCGCCGAGGCCTGCGACATCCCCACCCGCTGGTCCTGCCGCACCGGCGTCTGCCACACCTGCGTCACACCGCTGATGACAGGCGACGTCACCTACACCACCCCACCCCTCGAACTCCCCGAGCCCGGCACGACCTTGGTCTGCTGCACCACACCGGCGACGGAGGTCGTCCTCGATCTCTAGGGGGTGGCTTTCAGGGCCGCGACGAACGGGAGCCATGGCCAACTCCCTTGTGACAAATGCCTGGTCACACTCCACCCCCTGGTCGGGCTAGCCGCGCCCGTCCCACTCTGTGAGCGGATCACTACAGAACGGAGTTGCCGCCATGGCCCACCGCATCACCCGCTTCCTCCGCTCGCTGTTCCGGCGTCCTGTCGATCCGATCGGCGTGTACGGGATCGGCATGGGTTCGTGCGGCATGCTCGCGAAGGACGCGAGGGTCACCCGGTGAGCGTTCCGCGTCTGCTTCCGTGGGCGGGTCCCGAGGGCAAGCCCTGCTTCCTGGTCACCGACGGAGACGGCCGTCTCTCCCGGGCCGCCGACGCCGTCGAGTCCGTGCAGGTGGAGATGGCCGCCAGGCTCCTCGACCACTCGGCCGCCCTGCTCGAAGAGCGGCAGGTCACGAAGGCCGAACTCCGTTTCCTGGTGGCCCGGATGAGAGAGGCGTTGACCGACGTGCTGCGGATCGCGGAGAGCCGACGGCTGTAGCCCGGCGGCGGCGTATGCCAGGGTGGCGCGCATGGACTGGCAGTTCGAGAGCCCGGAGCTCTGGGCGTTCCTGGAGTCGCTGCGCCCCGGTGAGATCCTTTCCGGAACCGTCGCGGCGATCGAGCGGTTCGGGGTTTTCGTGGCCCTGGACGACGGGCCCGCCCATCCCATGTTTCCCGGCGTCGGGTTCATCACGATCCCCGAACTGTCCTGGCGGCGCATCGAGGCCGCCACCGATGTCGTCGAGGTCGGGCAACGCATCTCGTGCGAGTTCCTTCAGTTCGACACCCACAACGCCGAGGCCCGACTGTCCTTGTGCGCGCTGCAGCCCGATCCCTTCCAGGTCTTCGCCGACCGCACGGAAGTCGGCCGGATCCTGCACGGAACGATCGAAAAGGTGCTCCCTTTCGGCGCCTTCGTCACCGTCGGGGACGACATCGTCGGGCTGGTGCCCTTCAGAGAGGTCCACGGCAGACCTGCGGCCGGTTCACCGGAGGCGTTCCGGACCGGGGAGGAGATGTCCGTCGTCGTCGTGGAGATCGATCGGTCGCGACGCCGGGTGCTCCTCGCTACGTCAGAACGCAACGACCAGTTGCGGAACTAGCCCTGGCGCCCGACGGTGATCGCCCACCGGACGCCCGCCGTCGCGGTCACCTGCACCGTGCCCGGGGTGTGGGGGCGCGCCGAGCCGCCGTTCATGTTCGTCTCGTTGTCGATGGTGTTGACCTGGCCGGCGACACAGTCGAACGGGAAGTTGAAGCCCAGCGGTTCGACGGTGACGGTCAGCCTGCCCTTGCCCTCGCAGTGCACCTGGACGGACAGGGTGCCGCTCCCGACGCCGCCCTTGATGTCCATCTCCCGGCCCCCGGTGGCGTTCGCCGCCTGGGCGACGACCTCGCCGTCGGGGAACGCCGGGGCCTTGGTGACGGAGTCCGATGTGTCGGCGTCGGCGGCCGGCGTCGCCGTGACGGGCGCGGGCGACGAGGTCGCGGGGGCGGGTGCGGCGCGGCCGGAGCCGCCACCGCTGCAGCCGACGGCGGCGAACAGCACGACCACGGCCGCGGCTGTCGCCCTCGCCGGCGCACTCGGGATTCTCATGGGCCCCATCCTCGGGCACGGGTGGGACCGGGCGGAGGTCGGCCCAGGTGACGGTTCCTTAAAGCCCTGACCGCTCGTACAACCATTCGCGCGAACCTGTGTGTCAGGACGGGTATGACTCACAGACGAAGGAGAGGGCTGGTCGCCACCGCGCTCGGCACCGGGTTTCTCATAGCCGGCGTGACCGTCGCCGCGCCCGCCTCGGCCGCCACGCCCACCGTCAGCTGCACGTCGTCCAAGGCGGCGCTCGCCACGAAGCTGAAGAAGGACATCACCGCGGCCATCGCGAACCGCAAGGGGACGATCGCCGTCGGGCTGTACGACCGTTCGACGAAGACGACGTGCACCCTGCGCTCCACCACGCACTACGACTCGGCCAGCACGGTCAAGGTCACCGTCCTCGCCACGCTCCTGTGGGACGCGAAGAAGCACAACCGGTATCTGACCACCACCGAGCAGACGCTCGCCAAGGCCATGATCACCAAGTCGGACAACGACGCGACCACCAAGCTGTGGAAGCAGCTCGGCCTGACGAAGATCAAGGGCTTCCTGAGCGCCGCCGGGATGACGCAGACCACCCCGGGCGCCAACGGCTACTGGGGCCTGACCCAGATCGACGTGCACGACGAGCAGAAGCTGCTCGCGCTCGTCACCGCCAAGAACACTGTGCTGAGCGACAGTTCGCGCGCCTACATCCTGAAGCTGATGGGGCAGGTCATCTCGTCCCAGCGGTGGGGCACGCCGTACGGCGCCCCGTCCGGTGTCTCCGTGCACGTCAAGAACGGCTGGCTGCAGCGGGCCACGCACGGCTGGCGGGTGCACAGCCTCGGCACGTTCACCGGCGGCGGCCACGACTACCAGATGACCGTGCTGACGCAGGACAACAGCACCATGAGCTACGGCATCAACACCATCCAGGCCGTCGCGAAGGTCGTCCACAAGGACCTCGCGGCCTCCTGAGTTCGAAGAGTCCACGGCGGCCGGAAATCGCCCCTGTCCTTCACGGGGCGGTCTCCACCCCGTCACCGATCCGCCCTACGGTGACCGCCATGCGCCTGCGAACCGTACTCGCCACCGTCACCGCCGGCCTGGCGGCGGCCACCTGTCTGTCCGCCGCCGGGTCCGCCAACGCCGTCGCGACCGGCACCGACGCGACCAACACCGCTTCCGCTCACGCGTGTTCGTCCTCGGTCTCCCTCGACAGCTTCTCCGACGCCCTCGACAAGACGACCTTCGGCGGCTACTTCGTCGGCAACCTCTCCGCGCTCGCCGTGGACAAGGACGGATCCCTGGCCGCCCTCGCCGACCGGTCCTACCTCTTCGACCTGGACGCGAAGACGCTCGCGCCGAAGTCGGTCGTCGGGCTCGCCGACGAGAACGGCGCCGCGCTCGACTCCGAGGGCCTGGTCGTGGACCGGGACGGGACCCGGCTCATCACCTCCGAGACCGAGCCGTCGATCCGCCGCTACTCGGTGGACGGCAAGATCCTGGACCGCCTCCCCGTGCCGTCGTCGCTGCTCGTGTCCCCCGCCGGGCGGGCCACCTCCAACCAGACCTTCGAGGGCCTGACCTTCCTCAACGGCGGCCGCACCCTGCTGGCTTCGATGGAGTACGCCATCGCCGGCGACACCGCCGGGATCGTCCGCTTCCAGACCTGGACGCGGACGAAGGACGACCACTTCGAGCTGTCGGCCCAGTACGCCTACCGCACCGACGGACCGACCCTCGGCGTCCCCGAGGTGCAGGCGCTGCCCGACGGCCGCCTCCTCGTCCTGGAGCGCGGCTTCACCTCCGGCGTCGGCAACACCGTCCGCCTGTACCTGGCCGACCCGCACCGCGCCACGGACACCAGCGGCATCGAGAACCTCACCGGGCAGGCAGGCGTACGGCTGATAAAGAAGACCCTGCTCACGGACATCGCGAGCTGCCCGTCGCTCGGTGCCACGGCCAAGCAGCCGCAGCCCAACCCGCTCCTCGACAACATCGAGGGCATGGTCGTCACCGGCCGCTCGAAGGGCGCGTACAAGGTCCTCCTGGTCAGCGACGACAACCAGAACGCCGTACAGACGACGCGGTTCTACCGGCTGTCGGTCCGGGTGCACTGACCCGCCGGCACACCACCGGGGGCCGCTCCCGCCATGGGCAGGAGCGGCCCCCGGTGCCAGGCACGCGCCGGGCGGCTAGGGCCTGTCCGGCGGATCAGACGCGTGGCACGCCCCGCGTCTGCGGCGTGATCCGCCGGACAGGCCCTAGCGGACGTCCACGTAGTCGCCGGTCGCGGTGGACGGCGCGGTCGTCGCCGTACCGCCGAAGCTGTAGCGGAACCAGCCGTCACGGGCGGCGGTGACGGTCGTCTTGAGGGTGCCCGTCGAGCTGGTCCTGACGGTCTTCACCGTGGTGTAGGTGCTGCTGCCCTTCTTGCGGAACTGCAGCTTCACCGACTGGCCGGCGTAGCCGTGGGACTTGTTGTCGTCCCAGCTGGCCCGGGAGAGCTTGCCGGTGACCGTGAGGGTCCTGCCCTTCTTCACCGGCTCCGGCGCGGCGTTGACCGTCAGCGACGACTGACGCTGCACCTTGAACGTGGTGGCCGCGTCCCGGTGGATGTAGTCGTGGTCGTTGGCGGAGACCAGGGTGGAGAGGTTCCAGGTGGCCGCCGCGGTGTTGTCGACGAAGCCCGTCGCCGCCTGCGGGTCGAAGGTCAGCGTGCCGGTGCAGGTCGACGTGGTGGCGCTCACCTTGACGCAGGTGATGTCGCCGTCGTCGTACCAGATCTGCGCGTAGTTCGGCTTCGGGCCGACGGCGTAGATGTACGTGGTCTCGGCGATGCCCGAATCGTCGGACGCGGTCACGGAGACCTTGGCGGACACCACCTTGGTGGTACCGACCACGACGGGCTTGCCGCCGTTGACGACGACCTTGTCGATCGTGATGTCGCCCGCTCCGCCGTCCGTCGCCTGGGCGGCGGTGGCACAGGTCGCGGTGGCGACGAGTGCGGCGCTGGTGCTGAGCAGGGCGAGGCGCGTGGTCGCGCGCATGGACATCCCCCCGGAAGTCTCTGTTCGATCAGTCTGATCGAGCACCGGGAGACTACGGCTTTGACCAACGGTTTACCACTTGATTACCGAGGGGGAGCGGCCCCGGGCGCTTCTTACCCACATCTCACCCACGCACAGCCTGCGCCCAGGATCGGCACAGCCCTCGCCCATCGGCCGCCCGCATGGTGGGCTGGTGACATCTGCCACCGATCCCACCCCCCACCCGCCCGTGTCCCCCGACTGGGGCCCGCCCACGGCGACGCCCGCGGCGACCCCTGCGGCTCCCCTGCCGGACAAGGCACCGCGCTGGTCGCTCCCCGCGCTGATCGCGATCCTGATCCTGGCGGCGGTGCTCTACTCCTGGAACCTCTCCGGTTCCAACATGAACACCTTCTACAGCGGCGCGATCTGGGCCGGTACGAAGAGCTGGAAGGCCTGGTTCTTCGGCTCCCTCGACCCCGGCAACTTCCTGACCGTCGACAAACCGCCGTTCGCGCTCATGGTCATGGGCCTGTCCTGCCGCATCTTCGGCTTCGGCACCTGGCAGATGATGGCGCCCGAGGTCGTGGTCGCGCTCGCCACGATCTGGATCCTGCACTCCACCGTGAAGCGGGTGTGGGGACACGGGGCGGCGACCGTCGCCGCGCTGGTGCTGGCGCTCACCCCCATCACCGTCGCCATCAACCGCGACAACAACCCGGACACCATCCTCGTCTTCCTCATGGTGTCGGGCGCAGCGCTCGCGTTCCGCGCCACCCGTGACGAGAAGCTGCTCCCGCTGCTCGGCGCGGCGGCCTGCTTCGGTCTCGCCTTCAACACCAAGCTGCTCGCGGGCTGGATCGCGCTCCCCGCCGTCTTCGCGCTCTATCTCTACGCGTCGAAGGCCACCTGGGCGAAGCGCGCCGTCAACCTGGCCCTTGCAGCGGTCGTCCTGGCCGTCTCCAGCTTCTGGTGGGCGATCGCCGTCTCCCTCGTCCCGGCCTCCGACCGGCCGTACATCGGCGGCTCCACGGACGGCTCCGCCTGGGACCTGATCATGGGGTACGACGGTCTCGGCCGCGTCTTCGGCGGCGAGGGCAACGGCGGGGGCGGCGGCGGAGGCGGCGGCTTCTCCGGCTCCGCGGGCCTCGGCCGGATGTTCAACGACATCCTCGGCGGCCAGATCTCCTGGCTGCTCCCCTTCTCGGCGATCGCGCTCGTCGGCGGCCTGGTGCTGTGCGGCCGCGCCCCGCGCACCGACCTCAAGCGGATGGCGCTGGTCCTCTGGGGCGGCTGGACCCTGCTGCACTACGTGATCTTCGCGACCGCGCAGGGCACCATGCACCCGTACTACACGACCGCGCTCGCCCCGGGCATCGCGGTGCTCTGCGGCGGCGGTGGCGCGATGCTGCTGGAGGCGTTCCGCACCGACAAGCGATGGATCTGGGTGCTCCCGGCCGCCTTCGGCGTCACCGGCATCTGGGCGATCGTGCTGCTGCGCCGGGCCTCCGGCTGGAACACCTGGCTGTGGCCGACGATCGGCGTGCTGACCGTGGCCGGCATCGTGGGCATGATCCTCTTCCGCTCGGGCAACAAGGCCCGGCTGCTGGCGGCCTCCCTGGCGGCGGCCGTGGTCGCGGCGCTCGCGGGTCCGACGGCGTACGCGGCGGCCGATCCGTTCGGCAGCTCGGCCGGCGGCGGCATGGGCGGGACGAACCCGACGGCGGGCCCCTCGACGGGCAGCGGCTTCGGCGGCGGACCCGGCGGTGGCGGCGGCAACCGGGGCGGCTTCCCCGGCGGCGGCGAACTGCCGGGCGCCGGCCAGCAGGGTGGCGGCCAGAACAACCAGGCCGGCGGCGAGGCGGGCGGCGGTTTCCCCGGCGGCATGAACGGCGAGGCCCCGACCGGCGGCACGAACGGCCAGGCTCCCGGCGGCGGCAACGGTCAGGTGACGCCCGGCGGCGGCAACGGCGAACTGCCGAGCGGCGGTTTCGGCGGCGGCGAGGCCCCCGGCGGCACGGGCACCGGTGCCGGGACGGGCTCCGGCACCGGCACCGGCACCGGCACCGGCCAGCCCGGCGGTGGCACGGGTGGCGGCGGCTTCGGCGGTGGCGGCGGCATGGGCGGCAGCGTGAGCAGCGACCTGATCGCCTACCTGAAGAAGCACAAGGACGGCGCCACCTGGCTGCTCGCGGTCTCCAACTCCCAGTCCTCGGCGCAGATCGAGCTGAGCTCGAACGAACCCGTCATCTCCATGTGGGGCTTCACCGGCCAGGACAACGCGATGACCGTCGCCAAGCTCAAGGAGCTGGTGAAGGCGGGCAAGCTGCACTACATCCAGCTCGGCGGCGGCATGGGCGGCGGCCAGGGCGGCACCGACAGCGTCAGCTCCCAGGTCACCTCCTGGGTGGAGAAGAACGGCACGGCGGTGAAGGAGAGCGCGTACAGCAAGAGCTCCGGTTCGAGCTCCTCCTCGACGAGCTCCTCCTCCAACTCGTCGTCGGGCTCGGCCTCTTCGACGCAGTCGACCACTTCGTCCCTCTACCGGCTGGACCCGTCGGACGTCAGCTGACGCACCGGCAGCACCGAGGCCCCCGACCGCACGGTCGGGGGCCTCTTTTTACGCCCCGTTCACCTCCGCGTCCTCATGTTCATGTCACCCTCCTTCTTGCCGCCTCGTCAACCCGCGTAGATGGGAAACTCTTTATGCTGGCGACACACATCCGGCGCTGGAAGTCGGTGGCCCTGACGACCGCAGCCGTCCTGGTGGGCCTCACCGCCCCCGCGCTGACGGCGACCCCGGCCGCCGCGACCACGACCGCGTACGACTCGACGTACTACAAGAACGCGATCGGCAAGACGGGGACGAGCCTCAAGTCGTCCCTGCACACGATCATCAGCGCGAACGTCACCAAGCTGTCGTACTCGGCCCTCTGGGACGCCCTGAAGAAGACCGACCAGGACCCCAACAACAGCAGCAACGTGATCCTGCTGTACTCGGGCATCTCGCGCAGCAAGTCCCTCAACGGCGGTGACAGCGGCGACTGGAACCGTGAGCACGTGTGGGCGATCTCGCACGGCGACCTCACCACGTCCACCGGCCCGGGCACGGACCTGCACCACATCCGTCCCGAGGACGTGGCGGTCAACGGCAAGCGCGGCAACCTCGACTTCGACGAGGGCGGCTCCACCTTCACCAACAGCGGCGGCAGCAAGGTCGACTCGGACTCCTTCGAGCCCCGCGACGCGGTCAAGGGCGACGTGGCCCGCATGATCCTGTACATGGCCGTCCGCTACGAGGGCGACGACGGGTTCGCGAACCTGGAGCCCGACGACAAGGTCGGCAACGGCTCCACCCCGTACATCGGCAAGCTCTCGGTCCTCAAGCAGTGGAACGACGAGGACCCGCCGGACTCCTTCGAGGAGAACCGCAACCAGGTCATCTACGACACCTACCAGCACAACCGGAACCCCTTCATCGACCACCCGGAGTGGGTGGACGCGATCTGGTAGGGGATCCGGTCGTACTACTTACCTCACACAGGTGAAGTCGATCTTGGGCTCGGGCGTGTCCGCGTGACCGCCCAGCAGCATGGGGGCGCCCCGGCAGTTCCGCCGGGGTGTCCCCAACTCCCTTTCCCGGAGAGTCCCGTGAAGCTGCGTTCCTGGTCCCTCGCCGCCGCTCTCGCCCTGACCGCACTCGTCGTCCCCGCGCAGAGCGCCTCCGCGCACGTGGCCGCCCCCTCCTGTCCCGACGGGTCGGTGTGCTTCTGGAGCGGGGAGGGCTTCGGCGGCTCCTACTGGGAGTGGACGGCCCGCAGCGGCTACCGCGACATGCCGCCGAGCCTCCACGACCACGTCGGCTCCTTCGTCGCCTCCACCCGAGCCTGCCTCGTCAACTGGTCCCCCACCGAGAAGCGCGACGTCTTCAACGGCGACTGGCGCTCCCAGTACCTCGGCGACTTCGGCGGCCGCATCGACGGGGTGGGGGCGGGCGCCTGCTGACCCCGGGACGGCGCCCTCCCCGTCGTCACCCGAGCACGTCCCGCGCGACTCCGTCCTGGCGCTGCATCAGGGACCGCCAGGTCGCGAGGGTCGCGGGGTGCGCGTCGAGCCAGGCGCGCTGGACGACGGCCAGCCGGGCGTAGGCCGTGCGCAGGTAGCCGGTGTCGGACTTGCAGCGGAGGTCGGCCTTGGCCACGGGGTTGGTCGCGAAGTCGGTGTCGCGGGGGAGGCTGTCGAGCAGGTTGACCGGGTCGTCCGTCTCGACCCCGGCGGCCCGCATGCAGCGCGCCCAGCGGACGTCGGCCGCACGGAAGGCCGGATCCCTGTCCAGGTCCTTGCGGGCCTGCTGTTCGCCCTCGCCGAGCCGGATGGTCGTCCGGAGCCACCGCAGGCGCTCGCTGCCCAGCAGCCGCTTCTCGGCCTCGGCCTGGCAGCCCTCGGCCGGCCAGGACACCTTGATGGTCCTGCCCCGGGCGGAGATACGACGGTCGTCGGGGCCGTAGAGCGCGGCGAGGAAGGCCTTGCTCTCCCGCTGTTCCGACGCGGTCGGCCCGGGACTCGCGGTGGCGGTGGCGGTGGTCGGCGACTCCAGGCCGAACGGCAGCGGGTGGTCTGCGTCGGCGGTGCCCGGCCGGGGGATCTCGGCCGGGGTGTACCGGTGGCCGTGGGCGGCCATGCACCGGATGGCCAGCCGCCGTTCCGCCTCGGCGATCCGCCACTGCCGCTCGCTGGGCGCGTGCAGGACGGGATAGAAGGGCAGGCGGGCGCTGAGTTCGGCGGTGTCCGTCGCCTGCTGCGGGCCGGCGGTGGCGGCCGGGCCGGACCGGCCGGCGTACACCCAGGCGGCGCAGGCGACGACGACCACGGCGGTCGCGAGTGCGGCGGTCTTACGGGTTACCAAGGTCTTCCTCCTCCCGGCGCGATGGATCCGGCGGCGAGCCGCCGGATCCGTGACGGAGCGCGGGTCAGTAGCAGCCGCCCGGGTTCGAGGTGGTCAGCGAGAGGGAGCTGGCCGACAGCGCGGCCGACAACTCCTCGACCTGGCTGCCCGGCTTGACGCAGAAGAGCATGCCGCCGCCGTAGTTGATGTCCAGGTAGTACCTGGAGTAGTAGCCGCCGGTGCTGGAGTTGCTGGCGGACCAGGCGTTGTCGTTGACCGTCGTACCGGAGCCGCTGCTGCCGTACGTCGTGTCGTTGAAGGTGTCGTTCGTGAAGTTGCTGTCGCTGTTGAAGTACGAGTGCCGCGCGCTGCTGAAGCTGGACCAGAACACACAGTGGTAGCCGCCGGCGCAGTTGGTACCGGCCGACGCGGGCGACGCCGTGACGACGCCGCCGACGGCGAGCCCCGCGGCCAGTGCCGCCGTCGCGGCGAACGCCCTGCGCGACCGGGCCCATCTGGACAGTGGTGTCATAGACATGACATTCCTTTCATGTCGGTCTCAGGTGGCCCGAACAACACTGGCAGCACATCAGCCGCTTTCCCATGCCTTGCGGTCACAGCCGAAAAGCCCAGGTCGACGCCGTAAGTCCGGCACAACCTGCGATTCACCAGCGAACGGACACATGTCCGAATAACGCCCGTGACAGGTGTTGTCAGCCGTGTCCGGTGGCGGCCATGATGACTCGTCCGGCCACAACTGGCCGGAAAACGGGGGGCGGCCGCCGTGCTGCGGCCGGACGGGGGGACCGTCGTGCTGCGCATCCATTTCACCGAGGCCGATCTGGCCCGCACCCGGCTGGCGTCCGAGCCGGATCCGCTCTGGGAGATCGCCCTGAGCCTGCACCGGTTGCAGACCCAGCAGGGGCGCAGCGCACACGCGGAGTGGTACCGGACCACCCGCGGCCGGCTGGCGGACGAGGGTCTGGAGGCGGCCTTACGCCACTTCCTGCTGCCGCTCTTCCCCAGATCCGCGTACTTCCCGGACTTCCTGACCCCGCCGGAAGGCGCCCAGGGCCTCACGGCTGGTCTGGCGGCGATCGTGGACACCCCCGCCGACCGGGTCCGCCGGGAGGTGGCGCGCTTCAGGTCGGTGGGGGCGCCGCCGTGGGCATCGCGCCTCGTGGACCGCGGGACGCGTCAGGACCTGGCGGGCGCCCTGCGGCGGTACCACGAGGTCGCCGTGGCGCCCTACCGGGAGCGGGCGCTGGCCCGGGTGGAGGCGGACCGCTCGGTCCGGGGGCGGGTGCTGCTGGCCGACGGTGTGGACGGGCTGCTGGGCGGGCTGGGGCCGCAGATGCGCTGGGAGGCCCCGGTGCTCCACGTGCACTATCCGGCGGAGGACCGGGACCTCAGGCTCGACGGACGCGGGCTCCTGTTCGTGCCGTCGTACTTCTGCTGGGGCCCGCCGATCGCGCTGGCCGACTCGGCGCTGCCGCCCGTGCTGGTCTACTCCCTGCTGCGCGAGACCCGGCCGGCCGCCGTGGGCCGGCCGCTCGGCGCGCTGCTCGGCCGGACCCGGGCCCGGGTGCTGCGCGGCATCGCGCCGGGCGCGACCACCGGCGAACTGGCCCGGCTGGCCGGGGTGTCGGCGCCCACGGTGAGCGAGCACCTCACGGCCCTGCGGGACGCGGGGCTCATCAGCAGCCTCCGGTACGGCACGAGCGTCCTGCACACGCTCACCCCGCTCGGGGCCGCCCTGCTGCAGGGCGCGGAGCGGCCGGCTACCCCGGTGCCCTGAGCCGCGGTCAGCCCAGGTGCGTCGGCGCGAACATCCGCAGCAGGGCCGGGAGGACGACCACCGAGGGACCGGGTGCGGACAGGGCCTTGGCCAGGTCCGTCTCCAGGGTCTCGGCGGACGTCCGGACGGCCGGGACGCCGAAGGACTCGGCCAGGGCCACGTAGTCGGGGCGGGCCAGTTCCGTCGCCGTGGCCTCGCCGAAGGCGTCGGTCATGTACTCGCGCAGGATGCCGTAGCCGCCGTCGTCGACGATCAGCCAGGTGACCGGGAGGTCGTGCTGCCGGGCCGTCGCCAGCTCGGCGACGGAGTAGAGGGCGCCGCCGTCGCCCGACACCGCGAGGACCGGGCGGGTCGGGTCGGCGACCGCCGCGCCCAGCGCCGCCGGGAAGCCGTAGCCGAGGCCGCCCGCGCCCTGGGCGGAGTGCATGAGGTTCGGCGCCTGGGCGTCGAACGCCGACCAGGCCCAGTAGGCCAGGATCGTCATGTCCCAGAAGGACGGGGAGCCGGCCGGCAGGGCGCGCCGGACCGACGCCAGCACCTCCTGTTCCAGGGTGAGTTCCTGGGCGGCGATGCGGGCGGCGACCCGGTCGAGCACGGTCCGTACCCGCTCCGCCGCCTCGTCGTCCTCGCGCGGGGTCACCGTCTCCAGGAGCGCCTGGAGCGCGAGGCGGGCGTCCGCGTGGATGCCGAGGGCCGGGTGGTTGGACTCCAGCTTGCCGAGGTCCGCCTCGATCTGGAGCACCCGGCCGCGCGGCCTGAACGTGTGGTAGTTCGAGGAGAGTTCGCCGAGTCCCGAGCCGACGACGAGAAGGACGTCCGCGTCCTCCAGGAAGTCGGTGGTGTGCCGGTCCTCCAGCCAGGACTGGAGGGAGAGCGGGTGGTTCCAGGGGAACGCGCCCTTGCCGCCGAAGGTGGTGACGACCGGGGCGTTCAGCGTCTCGGCCAGCTGCCGCAGCTTGCCGGAGGCGTCCGCACGGACCACCCCGCCGCCCGCGATGATCGCCGGACGGGCGGCACGGGACAGCAGGTCGGCCGCCACCGCGGTCAGTTCGGGGCGTGGAGGGAGTTCGTCGGGGGTCGCGTCGACCGCCGTCACCACGGGCAGCGCGGTCTCGGCGAGGAGCACGTCCTGCGGGATCTCCACCCACACCGGGCCGTGCGGGGCGGTCAGCGCCGACTTCCAGGCCGCCGCGAGCGCGGACGGGATCTGCGACTGGGTACGGACGGTGTGGACCGACTTCACCACGCCCCGGAACGAGGCCGCCTGGTCCGGGAGTTCGTGCAGGTAGCCGTGGCGGCCGCCGCCCAGGCCCGAGGTCGGGATCTGGCTGCTGATCGCCAGCACCGGGGCGGAGGCGGAGGCCGCCTCGTGCAGCGCGGCCAGCGAGGTCAGCGCACCGGGGCCGGTCGACAGGAGCAGCGGGGCCGCCTCGCCGGTGATCCTGCCGTAGGCGTCCGCCGCGAAGCCCGCGTTGTTCTCCACCCGCAGGCCCACATAGCGCAGCGAGGAGCGGCGCAGGGCGTCGAACATGCCGAGGGCGTGCTGGCCGGGCAGCCCGAAGACGGTGGTCGCGCCGAGCCCGGCCAGGGTCTCCACGACCAGGTCCCCGCCGTTGCGGCCGGCGGGAGGGTTCAGGGCTGCGGCCGTCTGCGCCTCGGTCGGGCGGAGCACCAGGTCGTGGTCGTGGGTCACTTCGCGCGCGCCTCGGCAATCTGTCGGGTCATGATCGTGGTCAGTTCGTACGCCGTGTGCGAGGCCGCCACCGAGGTGATCTCGGCGTGGTCGTACGCGGGGGCCACCTCGACGACGTCCGCCGAGACGAGGTTGCAGGAGGAGAGCCCGCGCAGGATCTCCAGGAGCTCCCTGGACGTCATACCACCCGCCTCGGGCGTGCCGGTGCCCGGGGCGTGCGCCGGGTCCAGGCAGTCGATGTCGATGGAGATGTAGAGCGGGCGGTCGCCGATGCGCTGCCGCAGCTGGTCGGCCACCTCGTCGGCACCCCGGCGGTAGATGTCCGCCGAGGTCACGATGCCGAAGCCCATCTTCTCGTCGTCGGTCAGGTCCTGCTTGCCGTACAGCGGCCCGCGGGTGCCCACGTGCGAGAGGGCGGAGGTGTCCAGGATCCCCTCCTCCACCGCCCGCCGGAACGGGGTGCCGTGCGTGTACTCGGCGCCGAAGTAGGTGTCCCAGGTGTCGAGGTGGGCGTCGAAGTGGAGCAGCGCGACCGGCCCGTGCTTCCTGGCGACGCTCCGCAGCAGCGGCAGGGCGATGGTGTGGTCGCCGCCGAGGGTCATCAGCCGGGCGCCGGTGCCGAGGAGCTCGTCCGCGGCCGCCTCGATGGTGTCGACGGCCTCGTTGATGTTGAACGGGTTGACGGCGATGTCCCCGCCGTCCGCGACCTGCGCCAGCGCGAAGGGGGAGGCGTCCTGTGCCGGGTTGTAGGGGCGCAGCAGCCGGGACGCCTCGCGGATGGCGTTGCCGCCGAAGCGGGCGCCCGGCCGGTACGAGACGCCCGAGTCGAACGGCACGCCCACCACCGCGACGTCGGCGCGGCCGACCTCGTCGAGGCGGGGCAGCCGGGCGAAGGTCGCGGGACCGGCGTACCGCGGTATGCGGGAGGAGTCGACGGGGCCGCGGGGCGTCTCGTTGCCGCTCATGAGGGGGTGCCTTCTTTCCTACGCTTCATCGCGTACGTACCGCTATGTGCTGCTTCTGCCACGACTCTACTGGTGGACCGGAACCGATTCGGACACGGGTTCGGGGGTGCCCCGGCCCGCGAGCCGTTCCCGCCAGTTGGCCAGCACGGCCGCGTCGGTCGGCCGCGTCGCCAGGGAGACGGCGACATAGGCGACGAGGGAGGAGAGGAGGCCGTAGTAGACCGGCTCGTTGGCGAGGATGCCGTAGCCCGCCATCAGGCCGATCACCGCGAGGCCGCCGACGACCACGGCGGCGAGGGCGCCCTGGACCGTGCCGCGCCTCCACAGCAGCCCGCCGAGGATCGGGACGAGGAGACCGCCGACGAGCAGGTTGTACGCCACGGTCAGCGCCTCGACGACGTCGTTGAGGGCGATGGCCGTGCCGATCACCCCGACCCCCATGACCAGGATGAAGACCCGGTTCCCCCGCACCTCGTCGTGTTCCCGTTCGCCGGACCCGGCCCTCCCCCGCAGCCGCGACCAGATGTCGTTGTTGGCGACGGTGGCGCAGGCGATCAGCGCGCCGGAGGAGGTCGACATCACCGCGGCCAGCGCGGCCGCCAGCACCAACCCGCGCACACCGACCGGGAGTTCGTCCTTGACGATGGTCGCGAAGGCGTCGTCCGGGCTGCCCAGCCTCGGGTACAGCACCCTGGCCGCCGTCCCGATCACCGCACCCGCGAGGGCGTAGACCAGGCAGTACGTGCCGGCCACCGTGCCGCCCCACTTCGCCGTCCGGTCGCCGCGCGCGGTGAAGACCCGCTGCCAAATGTCCTGCCCGATGAGCATGCCGAAGGTGTAGATCAGCACGTAGGTGAAGATCGTCTCGCCGCCGATGCCCAGCGGGTCGAAGTACGAGGTCGGCAGCTTCGCCCTCATCTCGCCGAACCCGCCCGCCTTCACCACAGCGACGGGCAGCAGGAGCAGCAGCACCCCGATGGTCTTCACCACGAACTGGACCATGTCCGTCAGCGTGATCGACCACATGCCGCCGAGCGTCGAGTAGGCGACGACGATCGAGCCGCCGAGGATGATCGCGACCGTCCGGTTCATGTCGAAGAGGACGTCGAAGATCGTGGCGTACGCGATGGTCGAGGTGACGGCGAGCATGAGGGTGTACGCCCACATCACGAGACCCGAGATCACGCCCGCCCGGCCGCCGTACCGGAGGTCGAGCATCTCGGAGACGGTGTACACCTTGAGGCGGGCGATCCGGGCCGAGAAGAAGACGGAGAGGGCGAGCAGGCCCAGGCCGATGGTGAAGACCATCCAGGCGCCGGACAGCCCGTACTGGTACCCCAGTCCGACCCCGCCGATGGTGGACGCGCCGCCGAGGACGATCGCGGCCATGGTGCCGGAGTACATGACGGGCCCGAGCCGGCGCCCGGCCACCAGGAAGTCGCTCTTCGACCTGGCGCGGCGCATGCCCCACCAGCCCATGGCCAGCATGCCGGCCAGATAGATCACGATCACTGCGTAGTCGACGGCCACAGGGCCCTCCTTCGCTGGGGGTCTCGCCGGCGGGTGACGGTCACCGACACTAGGTGGCCGGGAAGCGGCTGCGAAGTGTACGTTTCATCCATTCGAGCGGCACGGGATGGAGGAAACGCACACCATGCCGGATCCCGCGGTTCCCCCCACGCCACCGGTGCCCCTCGCTGCCCTGCTGGCCCGGGAGGACCTCGCCCTGCGCCTGATCGCCGGGCCGTCCGACCCCGCCTTGGTGATCCACTGGGTGCACACCTCGGAGATGGCCGACCCGTACCCGTACCTGCTGGGCGGGGAGCTGCTGCTGAGCGCCGGGGTGCACATCCCGGAGGCGGCGGGCTCGGGCACCTACTTCGACGACTACGTCGGGCGGATCGTGGCGGCGGGCGGCGCGGCCCTCGGCTTCGGGGTGGCCCCCGTGCACGACACGGTCCCGCGCGCCCTGGTCGAGGCCTGCGACACCTACGGCCTCCCGCTCGTCGAGGTCCCGCCGCAGACCACGTTCACCGCGGTCGCCCGCGCGGTCTGGCAGCTGATGGCCCAGGCCCGCCTCGCCGAGCTGCGCCGCGTCACCGAGGCTCAGCAGAGCCTCGCGGCCGCCGCGGGCCGCCCCGACCCGGTCCCGTCGGTCCTGCGCCAGCTGGCCCAGCGGGTGGGCGGCTGGGCGGCCCTGTACGGCCCGGAGGACACGGAGATCGCGTCGGCGGGCCGGGAGCCGACGACGCCGGTACGCGAGTCACTGGCCGAGCTGGCGGAGGTCGTACGGCCGTCGGGCCCCGGTACCCCCACCTCCGCCACCCACGCCACCGCCGGCACCCACCTCGCGGCCTACACCCTCGGCACCGGCTTCGTACTCGGCGTGGCCACCCCGGCCCGCGAACCGGGCGACCACACCATCACCTCGGTGGCCACGGTCCTGCTCACCCTCCTCACCGGCGAACAACAGAGCGGCTCGGGCGCGGCCCGCACCTCGGCACTCGTACGACTCCTGCTGGGCGGCAGCCCGGAGGAGGTGGCGCCCCTCCTGGGCAAGGGAACCAACTGGTTCGTCGTCCACGCCTCCCCGAACAACCAACGCGACCGTCCCCACCTTCTTCTAGGGGCGCGGGACCCTATCGATATGCGGCTCCGCCGCGGGGCGCGACCAGCCCCCACGCACCCGCACCCGCCCGACCTCCTGGCCGCCACGGCACTGAGCGCCGCACTGGGCTCGACTCTCATCGACCCCGTAGGGGAAGTCGTACGCATCCTGCTCCCCACCGACCGAGAACCCGGCCCACAGCCCGGCTGGACCCTCGGCGTCAGCGCCCCCGCACCTCCACAGCGGCTGGCCCTCGCCGACACCCAAGCGGCACGCGTCTTGGCCCGAGCGCGAGCGACCCGCACCTCGCTGCTGAGGCACGGCAGCCGCCCCGGCCTGGCCGAACTCGTCCCGAGGGAAGAAGCGCAGGCCCACGCCCGCGACCTCCTCGGTCCCCTCGCGGAGCACCCCGCCCTCACCGAGACGCTGCGCACCTGGCTCTCCCTGCACGGCAGTTGGGACCGTACGGCGGTCGCCCTGTCCGTCCACCGCAACACCGTGCGGCAGCGCATCGCCCGCTCCGCGGAGCTCCTCCGCGTCGAACTCGACGACCCGGACGTGCGGATGGAGCTGTGGTTCGCGCTGCGGCAGGAGTGAGTGACGCACGTCCCAGCGGGCGATACGCAGGGAAATCGCGCAGTGCGCTGCCTCACAATGGAGCCATGCCGATACCCGGGACGCCCAGCCGCGCCGAGCTCGTAGAGCACCTTGTGAAGACCCGTATCGCGGGCGATGTCGCCACGCCCCGCGAGAACAACCTGCTCCACTACCGCAAACTGGCCAACGGCGAGCGCAACTGGTGGCTGGGACTGGAACTCGGCGACCGCTGGACCGACGAGCAGGACGTGCTGGCCGTGATGGCCGAGCGGGTCGGGGTGAACGACGACCCCGAGTACCGGTACGGCCAGGACACCATCGACCCCGAGCTGACCGTGGACGGCCTGGACCGGCTGGCGGCGCGGCTGCGCAAGGCGGCCGAGGGGCGGCAGCGGGTGCTGTTCGCGACCGGTCACCCGGGCGGTCTGCTGGACGTGCACCGGGCGACGGCGGCCGCGCTGCGCACCGCCGGCTGCGAGATCGTGGTCATCCCGGACGGCCTGCAGACGGACGAGGGATACGTCATGCAGTTCGCCGACGTGGCGGTCCTGGAGCACGGTGCGACGCTGTGGCACACGCACTCCGGGGAGCCGATGAAGGCCATTC
This sequence comes from Streptomyces sp. NPDC058464, assembly GCF_042721035.1. NCBI lineage: Bacteria > Bacillati > Actinomycetota > Actinomycetes > Kitasatosporales > Streptomycetaceae > Streptomyces > Streptomyces sp. NPDC058464. The sequence goes on along the minus strand of NZ_JBHXMA010000004.1, from coordinate 289,882 downwards.
TGGGCGGACTCGAGCGCGAGGGCCGCCCGCTGCCGGACCTGGTCGTCGCCGACCACGGCTGGGCGGGCTACGCGGCGCAGGTGGGCCTGGACTCGGTCGGGTACGCGGACTGCAACGACCCGGCGCTGTTCCTCGCCGAGTCGGAGGGCACCCTCCAGGTGGCCGTACCGCTGGACGACCATGTGCTCAGCCCGCGGTACTACGACCCGATGACCGCGTATCTGCTGGCCGGGGCGGGACTGGCCTGACCGGCCGATGTGCGGCCCCCGGGAGCGGGAGCCGCACATCGTGGCCTGGTCCTAGACCCTGATTCCCTGGTGTGCTGACGGCGGTCGCTCAGAAGCCGAGGCCGCCGAAGCCGAAGCCGCCGTAGCCCAGGCCGCCGAAGCCTGCCACCCCGTACCCGACGGTGGGGACGACCACGACGGGGACGACGGCGACGGCGACCGGGTAGTACCCGTACCCGTAGTTGCCGTAGCCGTAACGGCAGTTGTTGAAGCCGCCCCGGAAGCCGTTGCAGCCGCCGTAACCGCCGCCGCCGGTGACGGCGCTCTGATGAGTGGAGGCGGGGACCGCCGTGGCGGTTCCCGCGGCGCCGATCGCGGCTCCACCGGCCAGCAGCAGGCCGGCGGCGGACATCGCCGCGATGCGCCTCGCGCGCTGTACTCGCATGGGAAATACCTTTCTGCCGGACTTACGTCCGCTACGCGGCACGTCCGCTATGCGGCACATGCACTGTGCGGCATTTCACTCATAGAGCTTAAATCCGGACAAGACGGACGGCACGTCGGGTGGTCACCGCCCGTGATCCCGCCAGGTCACCGGCCCGAAGTCGGCTCCGGAGCCGATCCTGCGGCCGGCCCCGGAGTGGGGTCCAGGTACACCCGGCCGATCGCCGGGAACGCGGCGCGCAGCCGCTGCTCGGCCCGCTCGCAGGCCCACTCGATCTCGGCCGCCGTCGACACGTCCCGGAAGTCCACCTTGGCGGCGACCAGCGCCTCCTCCGGGCCCTGCACCAGCGTGGTCAGCTCCAGTACGGCCACGATGTGCTCGGACTTCAGCAGCTCCGCCCGGATCCGCTCCCGCACGGGCTTCGGCAGCGGCCGCCCGATGAGCAGCTCGGCGTTGGACCGGCCCAGCACCCAGGCGACGTACAGCAGGAGCAGGCCGATGAGGAGGGAGGCGAGGCCGTCCCAGAGGCCCGAGCCGGTCAGCTGGCCGCCGAGCAGGCCGCCGGCCGCGAGCACCAGCCCGACCAGCGCGGCCGAGTCCTCCATCACCACGGCCTTCACGGCGGTGTCCGGGGTGTGCCGGAGGTACAGCTTGAACGGCGCCTTGAAGCGGGCCGCCTCCCCGCGCGCCTGCCTGAGCCCGGTGCGCAGCGAGAAGCCCTCCAGCACGAAGGCGACGGCGAGCACGATGTACGACACCAGCGGGTCGCCCGGCTTCTCCCCCACGGCCAGGGTGTGGATGCCGTCGTAGAGGGAGAAGACCGCGCCGCCGACGAAGGTGGCGACGGCGGCGAGCATGGCCCAGATGTACCGCTCGGGGCCGTAGCCCAGCGGATGCTCCTCGTCGGCGGGTTTCTCGCTGCGCTTGAGGGCGGTGAGCAGCAGCAGTTCGGTGACGGTGTCGGCGACCGAGTGCGCCGCCTCGGAGAGCATCGCGCTGGAGCCGCTGACGACTCCGGCGACCGCCTTGGCGACCGCGATCCCGAGGTTGGCGACGGCGGCGACGATCACCGTGACGGTGCTCTCGCCGCCGCCCTGCCGGGCTTGTTCGAGGTGTTCGGCTTGGGCCATGCCCCAGTTCTACCTGGGGACGCGGACCACACCCTCCTGGATCACGGAAATGGCGAGTGAACCGTCCTGGGTGTAGATCCGGGCCTGGCCAAGCCCGCGGCCGCCGTGCGCGGACGGCGACTCCTGGTCGTAGAGCAGCCACTCGTCGGCACGGAACGGCCGGTGGAACCACATGGCGTGGTCCAGCGAGGCGCCCACCACGTCCCCGACCGCCCAGCCGCCGCGGCCGTGCGCGAGCAGGACGGAGTCGAGGAGGGTCATGTCGGAGACGTACGTCGCGAGGACGACGTGCAGCAAGGGGTCGTCGTCGAGTTTGCCGTTCGTCCGGAACCACACCTGGCTGTGCGGCTCGCGCGGCTCGCCGTACTTGCCGAACGGCGGCTCCTCGACGTAGCGCAGGTCGATCGCCTCGCGGGCCTCGAGGAACTTCTCCACGACAGCGGGGTCGAGGTGGCCGTAGTCGCGGAAGCGTTCCGCCGAGGTGGGCAGGGTCTCCGGGTCGGGCGCGGCGGGCATCGGGGCCTGGTGTTCGAGGCCCTCCTCGGCCAGCTGGAAGGAGGCCGACAGGGCGAAGATCGGCCGGCCGTGCTGGACGGCGACCGCGCGCCGGGTGGTGAAGGAGCGGCCGTCGCGAATGCGCTCGACGGTGTAGACGATGGGCGCGCCCGGGTCGCCGGGGCGCAGGAAGTACGCGTGCAGCGAGTGGGCGTGCCGGTCCGCCGGGACCGTGCGCCCGGCGGCGACCAGCGCCTGGGCCGCGACCTGTCCGCCGAAGACGCGCGGGACGACGGCGGACCGGGACTGGCCGCGGAAGATGTTCTCCTCGATCTGCTCCAGGTCGAGCAGATCGAGGAGAACACTTAGTGCCTGGTTCATGGCACCTTTTCTACTGGCGGGTTGTTGCGGTTGCCCTACAGGCCCATGTCCTTCGCGATGATCGTCTTCATGATCTCGCTGGTGCCACCGTAGATGCGGTTGACGCGGTTGTCCGCGTACAGGCGGGCGATCGGGTACTCGTTCATGAAGCCGTAGCCGCCGTGCAGCTGGAGGCAGCGGTCGATCACGCGGTGGGCGACCTCGGTGGTGAACAGCTTGGCGCTGGCGGCCTCGGCCGGGGTCAGCTCACCGGCGTCCAGGGCCTCCGTGGCGCGGTCGACGACGGCCTCGGCCGCGTCCACCTCGGCCTGGCAGGCGGCCAGCTCGAACTTGGTGTTCTGGAAGGCGGCGACGGGCTGGCCGAAGACGACGCGGTCCTGGACGTACTGCTTGGCGAACCGGACGGCGGCCTTGGCCTGCGCGTAGGCGCCGAAGGCGATGCCCCAGCGCTCGGAGGCGAGGTTGTGGCCGAGGTAGTAGAAGCCCTTGTTCTCCTCGCCGAGGAGGTCCTCGGCCGGGATCTTGACGTCGACGAACGCGAGCTCGGCGGTGTCGGAGGTCTTGAGGCCCAGCTTGTCGAGCTTGCGCCCGACGGAGTACCCCTCCGCCTTCGTGTCCACCACGAAGAGCGAGATCCCGTGCCGACGGTCTTCCTTGGTCGGGGCGGAGGTCCGGGCACACACGATCATCCGGTCGGCGTGCACGCCGCCCGTGATGAAGGTCTTGGCGCCGTTGAGGACGTAGTGCGTGCCGTCCTCGCTGAGCTTGGCGGTGGTCTTCATGCCCGCGAGGTCGGAGCCGGTGCCCGGCTCGGTCATCGCGATCGCCCACATCTCCTCGCCGGAGACGAACTTGGGCAGGTACCGCTTCTTCTGCTCGTCCGTCGCCAGCAGCTTTATGTACGGCAGGCCGAGCAGCACGTGCACACCGGAGCCGCCGAAGGCGACGCCCGCGCGGGCGGTCTCCTCGTACAGGACGGCCTCGAACTTGTAGGAGTCGATGCCGGCGCCGCCGTACTCCTCGTCGACGCGGATACCGAAGACGCCCAGTTCGGCGAGCTTGTAGTAGAACTCGCGGGGGGCCTGGCCAGCTGCGAACCACTCGTCGTACACGGGTACGACCTCGGCCTCGATGAAGGCGCGGATGGTCTCCCGGAACGCCTCGTGATCCTCGTCGAACAACGTACGGCGCACGGCCGCCACCTCCACGGACTCCGGCATGTCTAAGCGCTTGCTCAGACCCCAAGGTACCGGTGGGTAGCCGACGGGTCCAGGGTGGAAGGGGGAGCGAGGGGGGTAACGCTCGTCACGCCGCCACCCACCCGGGGGCACCCGGGGGGAATCCGCCGCACCCCTCACCTCACCGCCCACCGGAGATCCCGCCACCGCACCCCCGAGCCCCACCCACCAACAATCCGCCGCGACGGCGATCGGCCACGACGGCGCGGACCGGCGGTGCCGAACCGGCCCGAGGCAGTTCCGGCACCGCCGAGCACCATCGTCGTGGCTCATCGCCGTCGCGGCGGATTGAAGGAGGCCGATTCAAAGGGGCGGGCGAAGCGGGGCGGGCACATGCAGGCAGGCGCGGCGGGGCGGGCGCGGCGAGGCGTCGCCGTTCCCCCGCCCCCGCCCTCACTCCTCCCCCGCCGCCTCGAACGCGCCTCTCGCCATCCGGTGGAGCAGGACCGCCGTCGCTCCGCGGCCCGGGAGGGAACCCGGTCGGCCCAAATGCGGGGTGGAGTTCAGGAGGCCGAAGACCGAGTGGACCGCGGAGCGCGCCGCGGGCTCCGCGAGCGTCGGGTAGACGCCGCGGAGGACCTCCACCCACAGCTCGACGTACTGGCGCTGGAGCTGCCGCACCAGCTTGCGGTCGCTGTCGCGCAAGCGGTCCAGCTCCCGGTCGTGCAGGGTGATCAGTGGACGGTCGTCGAGGGCGAAGTCGATGTGGCCCTCGATGAGGGAGTCCAGGACCGCCGAGGGCCCGGTCTCCCCGTCGGCCTCCGCCAGGCGGCGCCTGGCCCCCGTCAGCAGCTGCCCGCTGATCCCCACCAGCAGCTCCGCGAGCATCGCGTCCTTGCCCGCGAAGTGCCGGTAGAGACCGGGCCCGCTGATGCCGACCGCGGCACCTATCTCGTCCACGCCGACGCCGTGGAAGCCGCGCTCGGCGAACAGCCGGGCGGCCTCCTTGAGGATCTGCTCGCGGCGGGTCGGGGCGTCGGTTCTCGTGACCATGAAGGCAATTCTAGACAGGGAGGTTAGCGGTCGTTAACCTGAAGGAAATGCGTTAACGCTCATTAACATAGTGAGGGGATCGCGGCATGGACCAGGCACCGGAGCTGACGAGCGCGGCGGACCCCGCGTCGGAGGCCTTTCGGGCCAACGAGGAGGCGCACCGCGTCCTCGTGGACGAGCTGCGCGCCAAGCTCGCCGCGGCCGCGCTGGGCGGCGGTGAGAAGGCGCGCGCCCGGCACACCGCGCGGGGGAAACTGCTGCCCCGGGACCGGGTGGACACCCTGCTCGATCCGGGATCCCCGTTCCTGGAGCTGGCTCCCCTGGCCGCCGAGGGGATGTACGACGGGGCGGCCCCGGCCGCAGGCGTGATCGCCGGGATCGGGCGGGTCAGCGGCCGCGAGTGCGTGATCGTCGCCAACGACGCCACGGTCAAGGGCGGCACCTACTACCCGATGACCGTGAAGAAGCACCTGCGGGCGCAGGAGGTGGCCCTCGACAACCGCCTGCCGTGCGTCTACCTGGTCGACTCCGGCGGCGCCTTCCTCCCCATGCAGGACGAGGTCTTCCCGGACCGCGACCACTTCGGGCGGATCTTCTACAACCAGGCCCGGATGTCGGGGGCGGGCATCCCGCAGATCGCGGCCGTCCTCGGTTCGTGCACGGCGGGCGGCGCGTACGTCCCGGCGATGAGCGACGAGGCCGTCATCGTCCGGAACCAGGGCACGATCTTCCTCGGCGGCCCCCCGCTGGTGAAGGCCGCCACCGGCGAGGTCGTGACCGCCGAGGAGCTGGGCGGCGGCGAGGTCCACTCCCGCGTCTCCGGTGTCACCGACCACCTCGCCGAGGACGACGCGCACGCCCTCCGCATCGTCCGGAACATCGTCGCCACCCTCCCCGCCCGGCGCTCCCTGCCCTGGGAGGTCACCCCGGCCGTCGAGCCCAAGGCCGACCCCTACGGCCTGTACGGCGCCGTCCCGGTCGACCCCCGCACCCCCTACGACGTCCGCGAGATCATCGCCCGGGTCGTCGACGGCTCCCGGTTCGCCGAGTTCAAGAGCGAGTTCGGGCAGACCCTCGTCACCGGCTTCGCCCGCATCCACGGCCACCCGGTCGGCATCGTCGCCAACAACGGCATCCTCTTCTCCGAGTCCGCCCAGAAGGGCGCCCACTTCATCGAGCTCTGCGACCAGCGCGGCATCCCCCTGGTCTTCCTGCAGAACATCTCCGGCTTCATGGTCGGCAAGGACTACGAGGCAGGCGGCATCGCCAAGCACGGCGCGAAGATGGTCACGGCGGTGGCCTGCACGCGGGTGCCGAAGCTGACCGTCGTCGTGGGCGGTTCGTACGGCGCGGGCAACTACTCCATGTGCGGCAGGGCCTACTCCCCCCGCTTCCTGTGGATGTGGCCCAACGCCAAGATCTCGGTGATGGGCGGCGAGCAGGCCGCCGGCGTGCTGGCCACGGTCAAGCGGGACCAGCTGGAGGCGCGGGGCGAGTCGTGGCCCGCCGACGAGGAAGAGGCCTTCAAGGCGCCCGTCCGCGCCCAGTACGAGCGCCAGGGCAACGCCTACTACGCGACGGCCCGCCTCTGGGACGACGGGGTCATCGACCCGCTCGACACCCGGCAGGTGCTGGGGCTGGCCCTGACGGCCTGTGGCAACGCGCCGCTGGGTGAGCCCCAGTTCGGCGTCTTCCGGATGTGAGGAGGGGACTCGTGTTCGACACCGTACTCGTGGCCAACCGGGGCGAGATCGCCGTCCGGGTCATCCGTACGCTGCGCTCGCTGGGCGTCCGCTCGGTGGCCGTGTACTCCGACGCCGACGCGGACGCCCGGCACGTCCGGGAGGCCGACACGGCGGTCCGGATCGGTCCGGCGCCGGCGGGCGAGAGCTATCTGTCGGTGGCGCGGCTGCTGGAGGCGGCCGCGGTGAGCGGTGCCCAGGCGGTCCACCCCGGGTACGGCTTCCTCGCCGAGAACGCCGCCTTCGCGCGGGCGTGCGAGGAGGCCGGGCTGGTCTTCATCGGCCCGCCCGCGGACGCGATCGCGCTGATGGGCGACAAGATCCGTGCGAAGGAGACGGTGCAGGCGGCCGGGGTACCGGTGGTGCCCGGCGGCCGCGATCCCGAACTGGCCGACGCGGCGCGCGCATTGGGCGCCCCCGTACTCCTCAAGCCCTCCGCCGGTGGCGGTGGCAAGGGCATGCGGCTGGTGCGGGACCTGGCCCTCCTGGACGAGGAGATCGCGGCCGCCCGCCGCGAGGCCCGCGCCTCCTTCGGCGACGACACCCTCCTCGTCGAGCGGTGGATCGACCGCCCCCGGCACATCGAGATCCAGGTCCTGGCCGACGGCCACGGGAACGTCGTCCACCTCGGCGAGCGCGAGTGCTCGCTCCAGCGCCGGCACCAGAAGGTGATCGAGGAGGCGCCCTCGGTCCTGCTCGACGAGGAGACCCGGGCGGCGATGGGCGAGGCCGCGGTGCAGGCGGCGCGCTCGTGCGGGTACGTCGGCGCGGGCACGGTGGAGTTCATCGTGCCGGGCGGCACTGTACCTGTCGGGGGGACACCCCCCGAACCCCCCGTCTCGTCGTTCTACTTCATGGAGATGAACACCCGCCTCCAGGTGGAGCACCCGGTCACCGAGCTGGTCACCGGCCTGGACCTGGTGGAGTGGCAGCTGCGGGTGGCGGCCGGCGAGCGGCTGCCCTTCGCCCAGGACGACATCACGCTCACCGGGCACGCCGTGGAGGCCCGGATCTGCGCCGAGACCGTGTCGGTCAAAGAGGGCGCGCGCGGCTTCCTGCCCACCGGCGGCACGGTGCTGTTGCTGCGGGAGCCGCACGGCGACGGCGTCCGCACCGACTCCGGGCTCCACGAGGGCACCGAGGTCGGCAGCCTGTACGACCCGATGCTGTCCAAGGTGATCGCGTACGGCCCGGACCGCGCGACCGCGCTCCGGAAGCTCCGCCGGGCCCTCGCGGAGACGGTCACGCTGGGCGTGCAGACCAACGCGGGTTTCCTGCGCCGCCTCCTCGCCCATCCGGCCGTGGTGGCGGGCGAGTTGGACACGGGCCTGGTCGAGCGGGTGATGGACGACCTGGTCTCCACGGACGTACCGGACGAGGTGTACGAGGCGGCGGCGGCCGTACGCCTGGAGGCGCTGAAGCCGGTCGCGGCGGACGGGCGCTGGACGGACCCCTTCTCCGTGCCCAGCGGCTGGCGCATCGGCGGTACTCCCAGGCCCGTCGGCTTCCACCTCCGGGTGCAGGACCCGGTGGAGTACGTCCCGCGCGGCACGCACACCGTCACCGCCGACCGCGTGTCGGTGAACCTGGACGGCGTCCGGCACACCTTCCACCGCGCCGCCGACTGGCTCGGCCGGGACGGCGACGCCTGGCAGGTCCGCGACCACGACCCGGTCGCCGCCTCGCTGAGCCGCAGCGTCCACGCCGGTGCCGACTCCCTCACCGCGCCGATGCCCGGCACGGTGACCGTCGTGAAGGTCGCCGTCGGGGACGAGGTCACCGCCGGTCAGAGCCTGCTGGTGGTGGAGGCGATGAAGATGGAGCACGTCATCTCCGCCCCGCACGCCGGCACGGTCGCCGAACTCGACGTGAAGCCCGGCGCCACGGTCGCCATGGACCAGGTGCTGGCCGTGATCGCCCCGCACGAGGACGAGGAGGAGACGGCATGACCGCCCAGGAGTCCGGCCTCCCCATGGTCGTACCGGCCACGGATCTACCCGCCCGGGTCCGCATCCACGAGGTCGGCGCCCGCGACGGCCTGCAGAACGAGAAGACGGCCGTACCGACGTCGGTGAAGGCCGAGTTCGTGCACCGCCTGGCCGACGCCGGCCTGACGACGATCGAGGCGACCAGCTTCGTCCACCCCAAGTGGGTGCCCCAACTGGCCGACGCGGAGGACCTGTTCCCCCAGCTCGCCGACCTGCGGGGCGTCGCCCTCCCCGTCCTGGTCCCCAACCAGCGCGGCCTGGACCGCGCCCTCGGCCTCGGCGCCCGCCGGGTCGCCGTCTTCGCCAGCGCCACCGAGTCCTTCGCCAGGGCCAACCTCAACCGCTCGCTGGACGAGTCCCTGGCCGTCTTCGACCCGGTCGTCCGGCAGGCGAAGGACGCCGACGTGCACGTCCGCGGTTACGTCTCGATGTGCTTCGGCGACCCCTGGGAGGGCGCCGTCCCGCTCCACCAGGTGGTCCGGGTCTGCAAGGCGCTGCGCGACATGGGCTGCGACGAGCTGAGCCTGGGCGACACGATCGGGGTCGCCACCCCCGGCCACGTCCTCGAACTGCTGTCCCTGCTCAACGAGGAGGGCGTGCCGACGAACGTCATCGGCGTGCACTTCCACGACACCTACGGCCAGGCGCTCGCCAACACCTACGCGGCCCTGGAACACGGCGTGACGACGGTCGACGCGTCCGCCGGCGGGCTCGGCGGCTGCCCGTACGCCAAGTCCGCCACCGGCAACCTCGCCACCGAGGACCTGGTCTGGATGCTCCAGGGCCTCGGCATCGAGACCGGAGTAGACCTCGGCAAACTCACCGCCACCAGCGTGTGGATGGCCGAACAACTGGGCCGACCCAGCCCGTCCCGCACCGTCCGCGCCCTCTCCCACCAGGAGTGACGACCATGGACCACCGCCTCTCCCCCGAACTGGAAGAACTCCGCCGTACGGTGGAGGAGTTCGCGCACGACGTCGTGGCGCCGAAGATCGGCGACTTCTACGAGCGGCACGAGTTCCCGTACGAGATCGTCCGCGAGATGGGCCGCATGGGCCTGTTCGGGCTGCCGTTCCCCGAGGAGTACGGCGGGATGGGCGGCGACTACCTGGCCCTCGGCATCGCCCTGGAGGAGCTGGCCCGAGTGGACTCCTCGGTCGCCATCACCCTCGAAGCCGGAGTCTCCCTGGGCGCCATGCCCATCCACCTCTTCGGCACGGACGAGCAGAAGCGCGAATGGCTCCCCCGCCTCTGCGCCGGCGAGCTCCTGGGCGCCTTCGGCCTCACGGAGCCGGACGGCGGCAGCGACGCGGGCGCCACCCGCACCACCGCCCGCCTGGACCCCGCCACCGACGAGTGGGTGATCAACGGCAGCAAGTGCTTCATCACCAACTCGGGCACGGACATCACGGGGTTGGTGACCGTCACCGCGGTGACCGGCCGCAAGCCGGACGGCAAGCCGCTGATCTCCTCGATCATCGTCCCCTCCGGCACCCCCGGCTTCACGGTCGCCGCCCCCTACTCCAAGGTCGGCTGGAACGCCTCCGACACCCGTGAGCTGTCCTTCGCCGACGTCCGGGTCCCGGCCGCCAACCTGCTCGGCGAGGAGGGCCGCGGCTACGCCCAGTTCCTCCGCATCCTCGACGAGGGCCGGATCGCCATCGCGGCCCTCGCGACCGGCCTGGCCCAGGGCTGCGTCGACGAGTCGGTGAAGTACGCGAAGGAACGGCACGCCTTCGGCCGCCCGATCGGCGCCAACCAGGCCATCCAGTTCAAGATCGCGGACATGGAGATGAAGGCCCACACGGCCCGCCTGGCCTGGCGCGACGCGGCCAGCCGCCTGGTCGCCGGCGAACCCTTCAAGAAGGAGGCGGCCCTGGCCAAGCTGTACTCCTCCACCGTCGCCGTCGACAACGCCCGCGACGCCACCCAGGTCCACGGCGGCTACGGCTTCATGAACGAGTACCCGGTGGCCCGGATGTGGCGCGACTCCAAGATCCTGGAGATCGGGGAGGGCACGAGCGAGGTGCAGCGGATGCTGATCGCGCGGGAGCTGGGGCTGGTGAGCTGAGGCCGGCCGGCGGCTTCCCCGGCCACGGGATTCCTGCCGGGCCGCGCGTCAGTTCGCCGTCGTGGTGGTGCGGTGCGGCATCAGTTCGCCGTGACGGTGGTGTTGGTGCAGCGTCAGTTCGCCGTGGCCGTGGTGTGGTGCGGCCGGTTGCGTACCAGCAGGGCCGAGGCCACGGCCGCGCACAGGAACACGGCGGCGACGACGGTCATGCCGGCGTGGACGCCGGAGGTGAAGGCGTCGCCGATCGCGGCGGTCACGTTCGGCGGCGTCGCCCCGTGGCCGCCGCCGGTGCCCGTGGAGACGGCGTGCTCGACGGCCGGCCAGGCGGCCCGGGGGACGTGGTGCGCGTCGAGCCGGTCGGGCAGCCGGGACTGGAGCCGACTGGCGAGCAGGGCGCCGAGCAGGGCGGAGCCGGTGACCGACCCGATCTGGCGGAAGGCGTTGACGGCTCCGGAGGCCATGCCGGCGTGCTCGTGGGAGACGCTGACCAGGGCGGCGGCGGTGCTCGGCGCGGCCACCATCCCGGACGCGGCACCGAAGAGCACGTACAGCCACCACACCCGGGCGTAGGGGGTGGTCGGCTCCACCGTGGTGAACCCGGCCGTGGCGGCGGCTCCGACGAGGAAGCCCAGGGTCAGCGGCAGCTTGAACCCGGTACGGCGGATCACGCGTCCGGTCGCGTAGGCGACGACGACGTAGACGCCGAAGAAGGCCAGCAGCCGCCAGCCCACGTCCAGGGCGGAGAGCTGCTGGACACGCTCGTAGAAGAGCACCGAGAGGATGGCCACCCCGGTGAAGCCGAACAGGGAGACGGCCGCGACGAACATGACGGCGCTGAACGACGGCGACCGGAACAGGCTCATGTCCAGCATGGGGGTGCGGGCGGCCCGCTCGACGAGGACGAAGCCGCTCAGCGCCGCGGCCGCGACGATCCAGGCGACGAGGATCCGGGGGCTGGTGTAGCCGTCGTGCCCGCCTTCGATGAGGGCGTAGACGAGGGCGGCTATGCCCAGGGCGGCCAGCACCTGGCCCGGGATGTCGAGCTTGCCGGCGGGGCCGCGCGACTCGGCGACGAAGACGGCGGCGGCCATGGTGACGACCGCGAGGGCGGCGGTCGACAGGAAGACCGTGTTCCAGTGGAAGTGGTCCAGCAGGGTGCCCGCGATCAGCGGTCCGGCGGCGAGTCCGATGCCGGAGGCGGCCGCCCAGGCGGTGACGACCTCGGTGCGCCGGTGCGGGTCCGGGAAGGCGGCCCCCAGGATGGCCAGGCTGTTGGGCAGGATGAGGGCGCCGCCGAGGCCGGAGACGAGCTGGCCGGCGATGACGCCCCCGGTCGAACCCGACGCGTACACGGTGAGCGATCCGATGATCATGACCACGGCGCCGGCGAGGAAGGCGCGCTTGCGGCCGTAGAGGTTGCCGATGGTGCCCGCGGACATCACCAGGCTGGCCACGAGCAGGGTGTACGCGGAGGGGATCCAGACGAGGCCGGTCGGGGAGACGTGCAGGTCGTCCTGGATGGCCGAGAGGGCCGACACCGATGCGGTGATCAGCAGGAAGGTCGTCATCGCGCCCAGGCACATCGCGACGAGGGTGACGGCCGCCGCGCGCCGGGAGGGCTGGTCGGAGCGGGAGGGGAGCCGGTCGCCGGGTTGCCGGTCGGTCCGCTTGAGCCGGCCCGGTGCGGGGGTGGGGGTGGAAGCCATCGTGTCCTCGTCTCGGCCGAGCTGCGGGCAGCGGGCGGCAGTGCCCTCGAAGACCCGAGCTGACTTACGATTGCAGAAGTCAGCTGTGACGCTATAGGCTGACTTCGTATGAGGCAAGTCAGGCGGAGGGTGGAGGTCGGAGAGATGACGGACCTGGTGCGGGAACGGGACGCCTGGTCCATGGCCAACTGCTCCGTCGCCCGGACTCTGGAGATCGCCGGCAACCGGACGGCGGTGCTGATCATGCGCGAGGCGTTCTTCGGCACCCGTCGCTTCGACGACTTCGCCAGGCGGGTGGGCATCGGCGAACCCGCCGCCGCGGCGCGCCTGAAGGAGCTGACGGCCGCCGGACTCCTGGAACGCGTGCCGTACCAGGAACCCGGCCAGCGGACCCGGTACGCCTACCGGCTGACCGACAAGGGACGGGACTTCCTCCCCGTCCTCACGGCGTTGCGGCAGTGGGGCGACACCTGGGCCGCGGACGAACAGGGGCCCCCGGTGGTCGTACGCCACCGGGACTGCGGCGCCGCGGTGCACGCGGTGCTGCGCTGCGACGACGGCCACGACGTGCGGCGCGGGGAGTCGTTCGTCGACGCGGGCCCGGGCCTCATCCGCGTCGCCCCGGAGAGCCACGAACCCGACGGCGGCGGCGACGGCGACTGAGACGCCCGGCAGGACGACACGGCGGGCGACAGCCCGTCACACGCCACAGGAAGCACTACGAGGAGTTGTCTTGACGCTCGACTTCCAGCCCGGACAGACGTCCAGGTCACGTACGTTCAGCTGGGGAGACCCGGCCGTGTCCGCCGGCGCCGTCCCGGACCACAGCGGTCTCGGCTTCCTCCGCGAGATCCTGGCCGGGCGGCTGCCCGCCCCGCCGATCACCGCCGCCCTGGGCATCACCCTGGAGGAGGCCGAGTACGGCCGGGCGGTCTTCGCGCTGGTGCCGGGCGAGGAGCACTACAACCCGATAGGCAGCGTGCACGGCGGCGTCTACGCCACGCTCCTCGACTCGGCGGCCGGCTGCGCGGTGCAGTCCGTGCTGCCCCAGGGCACCGGGTACACCTCGATCGACCTGACCCTGAAGTTCCTGCGCCCCATCACCGTCGACACCGGCAAGATCCGCGCCATCGGCACCGTCCTCAACAGCGGCCGCCGCACCGCCCTCGCCCAGGCGGAACTCCGCGACTCCGAGGACCGACTGCTGGCCCACGCCACCAGCAGCTGCATGCTGTTCCCGGTCGGGGGCGGCCAGGGCACGTGAGCCTGGGGGCGGTGCTGACCTGCGGGAACCACCGACTGAAGTTCTCGCGGGCCGACGCACATCCCAGCGCGCCCCCGCACGGCGGCCTCTTCGCCTTCGTCCCGAACCTGCCGGGACCGTTCATCAGTCCGGCAGGCAGGAGCGGAATCGGTGGAGCAGCTCCAGTGCCGCAGGGCTCGCCGCGTCGAAGGTCTGGCGTTGTTGTTCGGCAGGGAGACCCGGGCCCCAGATGCGGGCACCGTGACAGCGGAAGCAGAAGGCGATCTCGAAGAGCGGATCGGTGGAGCTGTGCGCCCGGATTCCCCAGCCCGGTAGGAAGCAGCGGTACGGCTCGCTTCCCGGCAGGCCGGCGATCAGGGACAGGGCCTGCCGGGCTTGGTCTCCCTCCCAGACCGCGGCAGTGTCGCCGGCCAGGTCCTCCGAACCGAGGTGCCTGACGGGGTCGGTGATGCGGACGACCTCGATGAGTTCGGTCTGCCCGTGCGTGGGCGGCAGCAGCATGCCCCCAGCCTCTCAACGACGGCGCATGGACGTCAGCGGAACAGCTCGGGCATCGGGCATCGGGCATGCCGACCGGACACCTCCACAGCGCCCCGGCCGTCGTTCTCCCGGAGCCTGCCGAGCGGCCTCGGAAGGCCGGGCGCAGGGATTCGGGCTAGCGGCTGGGCTGCTGTACCGCATCACAGATCCACTCGGGTCACCGTCTCCGTGCTCCCCTGCCGCAGCACGACGTGGGCCGGCCTGAACGGCAGACCGCGAAGGGTCGGCTCCATCACCTTGAAGAGCGCCTCAGCATCAGGCCCGTAGGCGTACAGGACGGCTTCACCACCGCCGAACTCGTTCCCGTCCACCTCACCGACCCCCGCCTCTTCGACGGCGGCCGTCATGGTGCGCTCAGCGTCGAAGACCGCCTCCCGCTCGGCACGCGAACCGTACTGGTCGTCGCTCAGCCGGTAGTGAGCAATGACGGCTTCTTCCGCCGTCTCCGGTTCGGGAAGATCAAAGGGCTTGTCCATGCAGGCACGATGCCACCAGCCTCTGACAACGCGCCCGCACTGTGCCGGCCGCCCATGGCCCTAGAGCCGACTTCGCCACCATGGCACGTCCAGGCTGTCAGCCGTGATCACCTTGGCTCTGGCCAGGATCTTCCGGTCGAGGGCCCGTACGAGGGCGCGTAGCTCACGCGCGCTCTTCCTCGGCAGGGCGTGGAGCACGGTTTCGAGGTGGCCGCGGAAGTCGATGCCGTAGCAACCGCACTCAAGGATGCCGCAGTCAGGACCTACGAGTGGCGTCGCAAGTTGTCTGAGAGGGCCGTGGGCCAGGGCCTTCCAATGCCAGAACGCTTCTTCCGTGGCTTCGGGCCAGAAGCGGGTCCGCTCAAGCCGACGCAGGTCAGCTGTGCAAGATCCTGAGAGGTGGTCGATGAACGGATACCGTCGCCGCCTCGGCCGGCGGGCAGGAAGGTCGCCTCGCAGGGCTGACGGGCGCCTACGCGGCATCGCCCCTTCGGTTGTCGGTCATGAGGGCAAGGTACAGAACGACGTGTTCGGTGGCCACCGCGTATCCGGTGGCCGAAGCCCTCAGCTTGGGAAGCCAAGGGCATCTAGCGCTTGCTCCCGGCCTGACCTGCGGCGGAGGGACGCGAGCACGCGGTGGACGGTCGATTGCTTCCCCGCTGTTCCCCGTGGTTCCCCGCACGATCTGGCACACGTCTGGCACGCGTCATTCGTCGTCGCGGCTCTCCAAGACCAGCCCTGCGGAGCCTTGTTCGAGCCCGTTGTTCTCCGCCAGGTGGTGGTGAGCCCCGTCCGGCGTGCCGTCCTGAGCGAGAGTGAGGAGGTGGCCGGCCGGCATCTCCTGGGCGGCATGCGGTGGGACCTGCGGAAACTTGCGCAGGTGTGCCGTACAACCCTGAAGGGGCTCCAGGTGTCTTGTGGGCATCCTGTCTTCCTAGTGGGGGTTGCATCACTGTGCGTGTGCGCAGCATTTCGGCCGTAACAGCGCTCGCGGTCGCTCTCGGTTCTGTCGCCCTGATCGGGTCGGCGGCGGGCTCTGCTGTCGCCGACAGCAGTGCCGCGCTGCCCATCACGTCCAGCGGCGACATCATCGTGGACGGCGTTCACCAGCGGGTCTTCATCAGTGACCCGTCGGGAGGCAAGGTCGTCGTCACCGACTACAACGGCACCGTCATCGGGACGATCACCTCGCTGCCGCAGGCTGACGGCCTGGAGCTCTCCGCCGACTCGGCGACGGTCTACGTCGCTGTGCCGGGAGCCGATGAGATCGTGGCCATCGACACGGCGACGCTCACCGAGGCCGGGCGGTACGCGACGGGTGACGGCACAGATCCGCAGCACCTGGCGCTCGCCGGCGGCAGACTCTGGTTCGGCTACGGCAGCGTCGGCCACGGCAACATCGGCTCTCTCGACCTGTCCGGCGGGCAGCCGCAGGTTTCCCTCGCCCAGGAGGCCGAGGGGACGTGGAAGGACGCTCCCCTGCTGGACTCGGCACCCGGCGCTCCCGACACCCTGGCGGCCGGCTCGCGCCAGTACTACTTCACCCTCGGCATCTACGACGTGTCGTCCGGCACGGCCGACCGGACCGCGTTCCTCGGCGGGCAGGACGCCACCATCGGCAACACCGCGGAGGACCTGGCGCTCACCCCGGACGGCACGGAACTCGTGGTGGCCACCACGGCAGGTGACTTCCAGCAGGTCTATCGGACCTCGGACCTGTCGGAGACCATCAGGTATCCGAGCGGCTACTGGGCACAACGGTCGGTGGACGTCGCGCCGGACGGCCTCGTCGCGGTGGGCACGGACACCTACGCCAACTTCTCCCCCCATGTGTCCATCTACGAGCCGGGCGGCACGACCCCGAGGCGGACCGCGAACTTCACCGACGAAGTGGGTGGAGTCTCCCAGCAGTCCCTGCTCGACCACGGCGACCTCGCGTTCGCGCCCGACAGCAGCCGGCTCTTCGCGGTCACACACGGCCTCAACAGCAAGTACAGCCTGCGCGTCGTCACCGACCCCGCCAAGGCCGTCACCACCCTCACGGTGAACGCCCCGGAGACTGCGGTCCGTGCCAAGTCGCTGACCGTCTCCGGCAAGGTCACGAACACGCTCGGGCTGCCCGAGGGAACCACCGTCGCGGTGACCCGGACGGACCTGGAGTCCCCGAACGGCAAGGCGCTCCCGGCCGCGACGGTGAAGGCGGACGGGACCTTCTCCTTCACCGACACCCCGCCCGCAGGCAGCAAGGTCACCTACAAGGTCTCGTATGCCGGCGACACCGATCGCACGGCTGCCTCCGCCTCGGACACGGTCGAGGTCTCCCGGACCTCGCCGACCCTGACCGTGAACAAGAACGGCACCGTCTACGACTACGCGAGCAACGTGACGTTCACCGCCCACCTCGGCACGACGTACAAGAACCGGACGCTCTCGCTCTACGCGGACACCGCGGGCGACGGCAAGGGCAAGTACCTGGTCAAGACCGGCACGGTCAACAGCGCGGGCAACCTGGCGGTCACCTTGCCCCTGAAGCGCGACACCACGGTGAGCGCGTCCTTCTCCGGCGACGCCCGGACCGCCCCGAAGACGGCCACGAGCCGGGTGGGCGCGAAGGTCAAGGTGTCGCTGAGCCTGAGCCGCTACTACAAGACGGCCAAGATCAACGGGTACACCAAGTACTACTTCCGGAAGAAGACCAACCCGCTTCTCACGACCACGATGACGGCCTACCCCGGCCGCGCGCAGAAGCTGGAGTTCCAGATCTACTCCGGCGGAGCCTGGCGGTCGGCGGGATACGACTACTTCAACCTCGACTCCACGGGCAAGTCGGTGGTGCAGCTGGGCGGCACGCACCAGACCGGCTACACGATGCGCGTGCGGTCGTCCTACATCAACAACTCCTCGAACGACAGCGTGAACTCGACCACGCACGGCTCCTGGAAGTACTTCACCTTCACCAGCTGAGGCCGCGGAGCGGGCCGCGCCGAATCCTCGGTTCAAGGCCGGCTCGTCTCCTCAGCCCCGATGGGCATGAACGGCCGTGAACGGCGCTGAATGAGACGGAAACCGAGACGGAGGGCGGGGCGGAGCTGGGTCAGTCGACGAAGTACTGGTCGTGTCTGTCGAAGAACTCGGCGCGCTCCGCCTCCGTGGCGTTGCCCATCTCCGACATCTTCTCGAAGAACTCCTCGCGCGGTGCGCCCGGCGTGAAGAGCAGCAGCATCTCGGCGAGGTTGTCGGAGTCGTTGCGGAAGGCGTGCAGCCCGCCCTGCGGAACGAGCAGGAAGTCGCCCTCCCGCGCGTCGACCCACTTCTCGCCGTCGAAGAGGCGGACGGTTCCGCTGAGGATGAAGAAGGACTCCGAGATAGTCCGGTGGAAGTGGGTCTGGGGGCCACCCGCCTTCGCCCCCAGCATGACCCGGTAGAGGCCGAACTCACCGTGCGTGATGTCGCTTGTCGCGAGGTAGCGGATGCGCATGTCGGCTCCGGGTTCGCCGACATCCGTCGCAGTGTCGGCCGGCAGGAAGTGCGCGTTGATCTCGCCTCTGTCGCCGAAGTACACCTGCTTCGGGTACGACATGCAAACCATCCCCTTGGGTGCTCCGGAGGCCAGAGCTAGAGGCCGCGCGTACCTCTCCATCCTGTGCACAGCATCCGGGGTGTGCCATTCGGGGGGCGGCCACCGGTCGCCGGGGCGTGGTCGCAAGCGATCGTCGGGGTCGCCAAGCGCGCCGGCCCCACCCGCGGTCACGGAATCAAGGAAGCCGGCCGGCCTTGTGAAGCGCGTCGAAGGCCATCTCGTCGACGGCCGAGACCCGGTCCCGATCGGCATAGCGGAACCATGCCTTCTCGGCGATCTCCCTCGACGGGGTCAGTTCACCGCGGTGATCGGCGGTGTAACAGATCATCCTGAAAGGGCCGTGATCCGGATGGCCCTCGCCGATCTCGAAGGTGCCGAAGTGCACCATGGAACCGGGGTCGATCGACGCCTGCAGTTCCTCGTCGATCTCCCGCACCAGGGTCTCGCCGTCGGACTCGCCCGGCTCACGATGACCGCCGGGGAAGTAGAAGCGAACTCTGCCGTGACTACGCGTCACCAATACCCGGTCGTCCCGAACCAGGATCCACGCCACCTTCTCCGGCACACGGTTGCCATCCGCCATGGTTCGGGACCGTATCGGAGGGCACCGTCTGCGTCAGCACCATCCGCGCACTGAGCTTGGGAAACTTGAGGCTTTTTGGGGGAGGTGTCCCGCCGGCCCGGGGCGGCACCGTGCCGGAGCTTGCGTGTTCCTGGCCCCGACCCCCACGGTTCCCCATGGTTCCCCACACGACCTGGCACGTGCCACGCGCCATCACACGACAGCATGACGATCACGAAGCCAACTGACCTGGATGCCTCCGGTTGCTCAGGGCAGAACTCACGGTATGAGCGATGCGGACAGCGAAGAAGCAGACCGGCGCGCTCAACAAGAGCGCATGTTCCAGCACGGCATCCACGTCGACACCATGCTGTTTCAGAGGGGGAACCTGTTTTTGGTGGCGCAGTCGTTGATGGCCGTGGCCTACGCCACCGTGCGATCCGATGACGCCCGGCACATCATGGCGGGTTTCGGCATCGTCCTCACTCTCTGCTGGCTCTACGTGAGCCATCGCCACTACCGCTACACCATCCTGGTTCTGCAACGCCTCGAAGAGCACCTCCCGTGGCCGGCCTTCCTGCCGTACGTCAGCGCGACACCCGCCACGGCACCACCTCGCGGCGGCCGGGGTCACTCCCCGCGTCGTGATGGGGGTCCTCGCTTGCTGACTTCCGGTCCGCTCGACGGCGACGTCGATGAGCTCCTCGACATCAACCCTGTCGACGTGCCTCGACTCCCGGTCAAGGCCCGCCACGCCGGTCCCCGTCCGGCTAAGGAGTCAGCCCTGCCTTCTCGCAAGCGGCTTGTAGCCGTGGTGTGCAGATCTGGGCGACGGTGTACACGCCGTCCTTGACGAGCGTCTGCTCGATGTTGGCGGTTGTCACGGCTACCGGAGTGAGGAGCACGGACGGGATGTCGCGGGTGGTGGGGCTGTCGGTCGTCGTCGTGGCGATGGTGTGGAGCTTCTCGCCGCGGCCCAGGGCCACGGCCATGGCGACGGCTGTTTCGGCTTCCGCGCGGAAGGACTTGTACACCGTCATGGACTGCTCACCGTCGACGATGCGCTGCACCGCGTCGAGGTCCGCGTCCTGGCCGGTGACCGGTGGAAGGCGCCTGGCATGGGCGGTCTTGAGCGCGGAGATGACGCCTGCGGCCATGGCGTCGTTGGCGGCCAGGACGCCGTCGATCCGGCCCAGGCCCAGCGCCGAGATGGCGGCGGACATGTTGGCGTTCGCGTTGTCCGTGCTCCAGCCCGGGGTGTCGTAGGAACGGCCGATCCGCACCTTGCCCTGCAGCACGGACAGCGCGCCCCTCTTGTACCAGGCGGCGTTGGGGCTGGTGGGGTCGCCGTTCATCATGACGACGGTGGTCCCGGCCCCGGCCGGGACGTGCATGGCCTTGAGGAGCGCCTGGCCCTGCAGCGTTCCGACCTTGGCGCCGTCGAAGCTGACGTAGCCCGAGACCGGCCCCTCGGCGAGCCTGTCGTAGGCGACGACGGGGACGCCCGCGTTGTGCGCCTCCTGGACGGTGGAGCGCAGCGCCCGGTTGTCGGTGGCGCCGAGGATGAGGACCCTGACCCCCTTGGTGATCATGGCGACCATCTGCTGCCGCTGGGTCGTCGAGTCGTCGTTGGCGTTGGCATAGGTGACATGGCAGTGCGGGCAGAGCTGTTTCACCCGTTGCTCGATCAGCGGCTTGTCGGAGTGCTCCCAGCGTGGCACCACCCGGCTCGGCAGCAGCACGCCGACGGTGAAGCTGTCCGTGGTGGTCGTTCCGCCTCCGCTGCAGGCGGCCGACGGCATGGTCAGCAGGCCCGCGACAAGCGCGCCCACGACGTACCGCGTACGAGACGTCACGCATGGCCTACGACACCTCATGTCCGGTCCCCGTCCTCGGTGCCCGGTGCTGCGCCCGCAGCAGCCGGTTCACGACCCGGTACCGCTATCTCGCTGCACACCTGCTTGCCGCCGGCCACCGGCACCGTGCCGAAGGACTCCGACACCGCCTCGACCAGGAGCAGGCCCCGGCCGCCGGTCGACTCCCAGTCCACGATCACGGGCTTGGCGGGCGCTCGTGGAGAGGAGTCGCTCACGCAGACGCGTACCCGGTCCCCGCGGAGCACCAGTTCGAGACGGACCGCGCCCTGGGTGTGCATCAGCGCGTTGGTGACGAGTTCGGACACCACCAGCAGCACCGGATCGGTGGCTTCCTCGACCTTCCAGCGGCGCAGCGTGCGTGCGGTGAAGCGGCGGGCGTGCATGACGGCGTCGGGCAGCCGCCACACCACCCAGCCCGACCGGATCGGCCGGGTCTTCATGCCGTCGTAGCGCAGCAGCAACAGCGCCACGTCGTCCTCACGGCGGCCGTAGTCGCCCAGCAGGTCGTCGGCCACCCGCCCGGGATCCGACGGGTCGGCCGTGGCGAGGGTGGCGCGTGCGCGGCGCATGCCCTCGTCCATGGAGAGATCGGCGGCCTCGACCAGCCCGTCGGTGACCAGGGCCAGCATCATCCCGGGTGCCAGTGCCACCGCGGTCATCGGGAAGTCCGCCTCCATGGAGATGCCCAGCGGAAGGCCGCCCTCGACGTCGACCTCCTCGGTGCTGCCGTCGGGATGGCGCAGCAGCGGTGCGACGTGCCCGGCCCGGACGAACAGGACGTCGCCCTCGTCCATGTCCAGTTCGGCGTAGCAGCAGGTGGCGAACACATCCGTCTCCATGCCGACGAGGAGGCGGTTGGCGTGCGAGACGACCACGTCGGGCGGATGGCCCTCCACCGCGTACGCCCTGACCGCGGTGCGCATCTGTCCCATGACCGTCGCGGCTGCGGCGCTGTGGCCCTGCACGTCGCCGATGACCAGCGCCACCCGGTCCTCGGAGAGGGCGATCACGTCGTACCAGTCGCCGCCCACCTGCAGCCCTCGCCGGGCGGGCAGGTAGCGGGCGACGGCGATCCCGCCGGGAAGCTCGGGCAGGCGTCGCGGCAGCAGGCTGCGCTGCAGCATCGTCGCGAGTTCCTGCTCGGCGTCGTGGGCGTGGGCGCGGGTGAGGGCCTGACCGGCCAGTGAGGCGGTGGCGGTCAGCAGTGAACGTTCCCTGGGGGCGAACTCGTGCGGCCGGTCCCAGCCGATCAGGCACACGCCGGCGGCCCGGCCCTTGGCGGGCAGCGGCAGGACGGCAAGGCCTCCGGGGCCGATGCCGTCGAGTCCCGGTTCGAAGGCGGTGCCCGCGGGCCACAGGTCCATACGTCCGTCGCGCAGGGCCGTCCGCAGGGTGGGCAGGGCGCTGAGGGGTGTGTCGGGCCACTCCGAACGTCGCTGGAGACGCCAGGTCCGTGGCCAGTCGGCGGGCTGCGGCGGGTCGAGCCCGGTGACCTGGAGCCGTTCGTGCCGCAGCTCGGCGAGCGCCACCCGGTCGGCGCCCAGGGACGCGTGCAGGGCGGTGACCACCACGTGGCTGACGTCGCGCACGGTGGTGGCCTCGTCGAGTGCCGCGGTCAGCCACTGGATGCGGGAGACGTCGTCGGCGCCACGGTGCAGGACCGAGGTGGCCGTCACCACCCCCAGCACCTGCTCCGGCCGGTCGTCCGCACCCGCAGCCACGCGGCAGCTCAGGCTCAGCCAGCGTGTCTCACCGGTGGGGCATCGGACGCGGAAGTCCAGTTCCCGTCGGCCGGACGTGCCGGTGGACGGCTCCAGCACCGGCATCAGCGCGTGCACGTCTTCCGGCAGTGCGTGCGCGAGCAGGGAGTCCGCCCCGCCGTCGAAGTCGCCCGGCCCGATGCCGACCAGTTCGCGCAGCATCTCGTCCGCGTCGAGCATGCCGGTTTCCGGCACCAGGACGAAGGAGCCGACGCGCATCCGGCGCAGTGCGGAACTCAGGAGGGCCGGCGCCGGCCCTCCTCCGGCCCCGGCCTCCAGCACGGCGGCGACCGCGTCCGCATAGCGCTCCAGGAAGCGCCGCTGCCCGGCTTCGAAGCCGTTCTCGCCGGCGCCCACGACGACGAGGCAGCCGAGCCGTCCGCCCTCGGCGCCCAGGGGCAACGCACCGAGCGATGTCCGGGCTCGCGGCGGCGCCGGACATCCCTCGGGGCAGGAGGCGAGTGCCGCGGGGGTCAGCCACACGGGGTGGCGGGCGCGGAAGGCGCGGGCCGCAGGCGAGCCGCCGGACAGGGCCAGGCGCTCCGGCAGCCCGTACTCGGCAGGGGAGCGTCCGGCCGTGTCCACCGACCGAAGGTCGTCAGAACCCGCGTCGGGCACATAGAGCACCGCCAACGCCGCTCCGGCGAACGTCAGGGCGCGGACGCTCGCGGTCCGCGGCCCCGGTGGTGCGCCGGTGTCCGCGACGCCGGCCCCGGCCGCTCCCGGCTGCGAGAGTCCGGCCCCGGCACTGCCGTGGTGAGGCATCTCCGCATCCACCTCCCGTCCGTGCCGGGGTGCCGCTACCGCTGGTGACCCCCCATACCAGAGTCGCATAGAGGGCGCATGGAGGGATGAAACGGACAGGCTGATGTCGTGTCGGCTGCGTGGCACCGGGTTCGCGGTTCACCAGGGCCGGTGCCAGACTGGCGAGGTGGTCGTCGTGCGATTTTCGCCTGCCCTGGGCGTGCACCGGCCGGAACCCCGTCCCGCCCTGGCTGCACCGGCCGGAACCCCGCCCCGCCCTGGCCGGCCACGCCGCCGCGCCGCGGTTGCAGCCACGGCGCTCCAGGGCGGAGGGAGGTCTCGCGCATGAAAGCCCGCGTTCGGGACGTCGCCCTTGCCCTGGCCGCGGTCTCGGCGGTCGGGTCCGTCACCGCCTGCGGATCGGGCTCCGGGGGCACCTCCGACGCAGGGGGCGCACGGAAGATCAGCGTGCTGATGCCGGACTCCACCACGGCCCGCTGGGAGACACAGGACGAACCCCTGCTGGAGCAGAGGATCCGGCAGCTGTGCGGCGGCTGCTCTACCGAGCACGCCAACGCCAAGGGTGACGTGGCCATCCAGCAGGAGCAGATGGACTCGTCGATCGCCGAGGGGGTCGATGCCATCGTGCTGACGGCCGTCGATGCCAGAGCCATGGGCGCCTCGGTCGGAAAGGCAGCTGCCGCGCACATCCCGGTCATCGCCTACGACCGCCTCGTCGAGGGCCCGATCGCGGGCTACGTCTCCTTCGACGGTCACGAGATCGGCAGGCTCCAGGGCCGGGCGCTGCTGACGGCCATGGGCGCCAAGGCACACGGCGGCCGGATCGTGATGATGAACGGCGACCCCGGCGACCCCAACGCGCTGTTGTTCAAGCAGGGCGCACTGTCCGAGCTCCGGGGGAAGGTGACGATCGCCAAGGAGTACGACACACCCCAGTGGGCCACGGAGGCGGCGAACCGGAACATGTCCGGAGCCCTCTCCGCCCTGGGGGCCGACAGCATCGACGGCGTCTACGCCGCCAACGACGGCCTCGCCGCCGGCAGTATCGCCGCTCTCAAGGCCGACAAGGTCACCCCGCTGCCCCCTGTCACCGGGCAGGACGCCGAGCTCACAGCCGTACGGCGCATCGTCAGCGGCGATCAGTACATGACCGTCTACAAGCCGTTCGGACCCGAGGCCGCCGCCGGCGGCGCCATGGCCGTGGCCGCCGCCCGTGGTCAGCGCCTCGACGGGGTGGCCACCAGGCGGGTGAAAACCCGCAGCGGCGCGGAGGTTCCGGCCGTGCTGCTCACTCCGGTGCCCGTGATCCTTGCCACCATCGAGAACACCTTGGTGCGGGACGGCGTGTACACGCTCGAACAACTCTGCCCCCCGCCGCTCGCGGGCGACTGCCGCAAGGCCGGGCTGACCTGACAGGCGGGAGCGGCCGACCCCAGACCCGGGAAGGAGCTGATTCTCTTGCCGCCCCCCTTGCTCGCCCTGCGCGGCGTGTGCAAGCGCTTCGGCGTCATCGAGGTCCTCCGGGACATCGAGCTGGAGATCTACGCCGGCGAGGTCCTTGCCCTGCTCGGCGACAACGGAGCCGGCAAGTCCACCCTGGTCAAGGTGATCTCCGGGGTCGCTCCCGCGGACCAGGGGAGCATCGAGTGGGAGGGCCGGCCCGTGCACATCCGGCGTCCCCAGGAAGCCCGGGACCTCGGCATCGCCACCGTCTACCAGGACCTGGCCCTGTGCGGAAACCTGGACGTCGTCGGCAACCTCTTCCTGGGGCGGGAGATCCGCAGGTTCGGCTTCCTCGACGAGGTGGAGATGGAGCTCCGCAGCACGCAACTGCTGAAGCGTCTGACCCGGAGCGTCCCCGATCTGCGCGGTCCCCTGGTGTCACTGTCCAGCGGCCAGCGGCAGACCGTCGCCATCGCCCGCTCGCTGCTCGGCGACCCGCGCGTCCTCCTCCTGGACGAACCGACCGCGGCGCTGGGGTTCGAGCAGACCACCGAGGTCCTCGACCTCGTCGACCGTCTCCGCGACCACGGCCTGGGGATCCTGCTCATCAGCCACAACATGGGCGACGTGAAGGCCCTCGCGGACCGGGCCGCCGTGCTGCGGCTCGGCAGCAACAACGGTTTCTTCGACGTGAGCACCACCTCCCAGGAGCAGATCATCTCCTCCATCACGGGCGCCACGGACAACGTGCCCCGCCGGCCGGCCCACCACGAGGACGGGAGTGGGGAAAGGGATGCGTGACATGCCGGACAAGACGCGGACCGATCCCGCGGCAGCCACCGCGAAAGCCCGTCACGGCCGTACCGGGCGGGCCGTCACCCGTGCCCTGGCGGGCTGGATCGCCGTCCGACGGCGCGGGCTGACCGCCGGCGAGCTCGGCTACCTTCCCGTCTCCCTCGTCCTCGCCGCGGTCTGGATCATCTTCCAGGGCCTGAACTCCGCCTTCCTCTCGCCCCGCAACCTCTCCAACCTCAGCGTGGACATCGTGGGCACGGGCCTCATCGCGGTCGGCATCGTCTTCGTGCTGCTGCTCGGTGAACTCGACCTGTCGGTCGGCTCGATCAGCGGGCTCGCCGCCGCGGTCTTCGCGGTGCTCAACGTCAACAACGGCGTGCCGGAATGGCTCGCTCTCATCGCCGCCGTGCTGACGGGCACCGTGGCGGGAACCGTCCAGGGATACTCCATCGCCAGGACCCGGGTACCGGCCTTCGTGGTCACCCTCGCCGGGCTGCTGACGTGGAACGGCCTCATGCTGGCCATCCTCGGCACCAGCGGCACCGTCAACCTCGACGAGAACGGGCTCGTCGCCCACCTGACCAGCTACTACTTCACCGACGCGGTCGTCGCCTACGCGGTGGCGGCGCTCGCCACCGCTCTGGTCTTCCTGTCCTCCTACCTGAACAGGCGCCGTCGCAGGGCCGTCGGCATGCCGCACCGCACGCTGCGCACCATCGGGGTGCGCACGGGAGCAGTGGCGGTGATCGCGTTCGGCTCCGCCTATCTGCTGAATCAGTTCCAGGGCCTGCCGCTGGCCCTGCTGATCTTCCTCGCCACGGTGGCAGGCCTGGACATCGTGCTCCGGCGCACGTCCTACGGACGGCAGGTCTACGCGCTGGGGAGCAGTGTCGAGGCGGCCCGTCGCGCCAGCCTCAGCGTGACCGGCGTACAGACGGCCGTGCTCGCGGTCTCCGGCACCCTGGCGGCGGCCGGCGGCCTGGTCCTGGCCTCGCGCATCACGTCGGTGAGCCAGAACTCCGGCTCCGGCGTCCTGCTGCTCAACGCCATCGCCGCCGCCGTCATCGGCGGCACCAGCCTGTTCGGAGGACGGGGCACGACCTGGTCCGCGGTGCTCGGCATCCTGGTCATCCAGTCGATCGCCTCGGGCATGGCCCTCACCGACACACCCACCGCCGCCCAACTGGTGATCACGGGCGGGGTGCTCTTCGCCGCCGTGGTCATCGACTCACTGTCCCGGCATACGCAGCAGGCGCACGGGCGCGCCTGAGACTTCCCCGGGCGCCCGGGCGCCCGAGCCCCGGGGCGCGGGCCGGACAGGAAGGGAATTCTGTCCAGGTATATTGGCTGATGAGATAGTTTGGTGCCGACCGGGTGGCATGTCTCTGTCGGTCAGGTGAGCCCGGGGGAGACGGCAGGCGCTTCGGGACCACCGCGAGGAAGTACCGATGAGGTCCAGACCCGTCCTCTGCTCCGCCGCTTTCGCCCTCTCCGCACTCGTGCTGGTCAGCGCCTGCGGCGGCGGCTCCGGCAGCACGGCCGCGTCGAGCGGCGGCAAGCCCCTGGTCGGCGTCGACTACCCGCGCTCCGACACCGACTTCTGGAACGCGTACATCAAGTACACGCCCGAGTACGCCGAACAACTCGGCCTCTCGCTCAGGACCACCAACTCGCAGGACGACGTCGCCAAGCTCGCCGCCAACACGCAGACACTCATTCTCCAGGGCGCCGAGGGCATCGCGATGGCCCCGCAGAGCACCTTCGCCGTCGCGCCGATCCTGGCGCAGTTGCAGGCGGCGCAGATCCCGGTCGTCACCATCGACACCCGCCCCGACAGGGGCAGGGTCTACATGGTGGTCCGCGCCGACAACCGCGCCTACGGCGAGAAGGCATGCAGGTACCTGGGCACCAAGCTGGGCGGCAAGGGCAAGGTCGTGATGCTCCAGGGCGACCTCTCGTCGATCAACGGCCGTGATCGCACCGAGGGGTTCAACGCATGCATGAAGGCGAACTACCCGGACATCAAGGTGTTCGGAGAGGTCACCAACTGGGACGAGGACGTCGCCGCGCAGAAGCTCCAGACCGACCTGACCGCCCACCCGGACATCAAGGGCATCTACATGCAGGCCAGCTTCGCCCTTTCCAGCACGCTCCACGTGCTCAGGCAGCAGGGGCTGCTGGTCGGCCCGGGGGACCCGAAGCACGTGTCCGTCGTCTCCAACGACGGCATCCCCAGGGAGCTCAAGTACATCTCCGACGGCACCATCGACGCCACCGTGTCCCAGCCGGTCGACCTCTACGCCAAGTACGCCCTGAGCTACCTGAAGGCCGCGATCGACGGGCAGACGTTCAAGCCGGGCCGGACCGACCACGACAGCACCATCGTGCGGGTCCGCGACGGACTTCTGGAGGACCAGCTCTCCGCCCCGCTCGTCACCGCCGACGGCGGCACGTACGGCGGCGTCCCCAGCCTCAAGAGCACCGACACGTCCCTGTGGGGCAACAGTCTCGACCGACAGTGAGAACCGGGAGCGGCAAGGGCCGATGAGCGCCGCTCACACGGGAGTTGACCTCGGCGGGCCGCCCCCGGGCGTAAGCCACAGGGCCCGGACCTGGACAAGATCTGAGGTTAGGCTAACCTAATCTCCATCCCGTCCGGCGGTGTTTCCGCACGTCCGAAAGCAGCCACACCTATGTCCAACGTCAGAGCAGCCCACCTCACCCGCCGTGGCATCCTCGCCGCCGGTGGCGCCCTCGGTCTCGGCGCCGCGCTCGCGGCCTGCGGTGACGACGACGCGAAAAGCGGCTCCTCCGACAAGGAGACGACGGCCGCCAAGTCCGGCCCCTGGACGTTCAAGGACGACCGCGGCACCACGGTGAAGCTGGACAAGGTCCCGGCGAACATCGTCGCGTTCGTCGGGGTCGCCGCCGCGCTGTACGACTACGGCATCAGCGTCAAGGGTGTCTTCGGGCCGACCAGGACCAAGGCCGGCAAGGCCGACGTCCAGGCCGGCGACATGGACGTCAGCAAGCTGACCGTCCTCGGCAACGAGTGGGGGCAGTTCAACGTCGAGAAGTACGCGGCGCTCGCCCCCGACGTGCTCATCACCACCCTGTTCGACGCCGCCGGCACCCTCTGGTACGTCCCGGACGAGTCCAAGGACAAGATCGCCAAGCTCGCCCCGAGCGTCGGCATCTCGGCCTACGACCGTCAGCTCACCGTCCCGCTCCAGCGGGTCTGGGCCCTTGCGGAGTCGCTCGGCGCGGACATGACGGCGAGCAAGGTGACCGACGCGAAGAAGCGCTTCGAGGACGCGTCGTCCCGGCTGCGCGCCGCCGCCAAGGCGCACCCCGACATCACGGTGATGGCCGGTTCCGCCGCCCAGGACCTGTTCTACGTCTCCGGCTCCAACCTCTCCGTGGACCTGGAGTACTTCAAGGCCCTCGGCGTGAACTTCGTCGAGCCCTCGGCGTCCGTGCTCAAGGCGAGCGGCGGCTGGTACGAGTCGCTGAGCTGGGAGAACGTCGACAAGTACAAGGCCGACATCATCATGATGGACGACCGTACGGCGACCATCCAGCCCGCCGACATCACCCAGGCCACCTGGAAGAAGCTCCCCGCCGTCAAGGCCGGCCAGGTCATCGCCCGCTCCCCCGAGCCGATCTTCTCCTACGACAAGTGCGTCGCGATGGTGGAGAACCTCGCCAAGGCGCTGGAGACGGCGAAGAAGGTCAGCTGACCCGCAGGCCCCGGCCCATCCCCAGCACGCCCAGACAACTTCCTGAGTCTCAGGAGCACATATGACGACGGCCGTAGCCGCCCCGTTCCGTTTCTTCTCCCTCCAGGTCGTACGGACGAGGCGGCTCGGTCCGTCTCTGGCCCGGGTCACCTTCGCCGGCGCCGACCTGGCGCACTTCCACTCCCACGGGCGCGACCAGTCGCTCTCCCTGTTCATCCCGGCCGAGGGGCACACCGAGCCGGCGGTCCCGATCGAGTTGGGCGACGGCTGGTGGCAGGGCTGGCGCGAACTCCCGGACGACGTACGGGCCGTGATGCGGTCGTACACGCTGCGGGCGCTGCGCCGGGACCCCGACGAGATCGACATCGACTTCGTGCTGCACGGGGTCGAGCCGGGGGCCTCCCCCACTCTCGGCTCCGCTCGAGCGGGGGGACCCCCATCCCCGGCCGGGCCCGCCTCCCGCTGGGCTTCGCGGGCCGCCGCCGGTGACCGGGTGGTCCTGCTCGGGCCGGCGGTCGCCGACAACCGGGCGATCCGTTTCCGCCCGCCCGAGGACACCGACCTCGTGGTGGTCTGGGGCGACGAGACGGCCGTTCCCGCCGCTACCGCCGTCCTCGAATCGCTCCCCGCCGGCACCCGCGCCCGCGCCTGGCTGGAGGTGCCGTGCGCCGGGGACGTCCAGGACGTGGCCACCGCGGCGGACGCGGAGATCACCTGGCTGGTGGGCGGCCGCGATGCCACGGCGGAGATCCGCGCCGCACAACTCCCCTCCCACACGCACCCGTACGCCTGGATCGCCGGGGAGTCGGGGCGGGTGAGGGAACTGCGCCGGCACCTCGTCGGCGAGCGCGGGATCGACCGGCGCCGGGTCACCTTCGTCGGGTACTGGCGGCAGGGCCTGACGGAGGAGCAGCTCCGGGAGTCCGGCGAGTAGTTGCGGCCGCCGACGTGACGGCTGTCACGGGAGGGGCAGCATTTCGCCCGCGTTACTTAGGTTAGGCTAACCTAAGTGGAGCCGATCGCTCCCCTCCCCCGCACGGATCGTCCCGGAGGCCCCCCTCATGCGCTCGCACCTGCTCAATGACCTCACCGCGGAGCAGTACCGCCGCTCCGTGACCGAAGGAGTAGAGCGGGTGGCGGCCAAACTCGCCACCACCGACCGTCCGTTCACCGGCGTCACCGTCGACGCCCTCTCGCCCCTCATCGACGGCATCGACCTCGACCGGCCGCTGCACGACACCACCGCGGCCCTGGACGAGCTGGAGGACGTCTACCTCCGGGACGCCGTCTACTTCCACCACCCCCGCTACCTCGCCCACCTCAACTGCCCGGTGGTCATCCCGGCGGTGCTCGGCGAGGCGGTGCTCTCCGCCGTCAACTCCTCCCTGGACACCTGGGACCAGTCGGCCGGCGGCACCCTCATCGAGCGGAAACTGGTCGACTGGACGGCCGAGCGGATCGGCTTCGGTGCCGCGGCCGACGGCGTGTTCACCTCGGGCGGCTCCCAGTCCAACCTCCAGGCGCTGCTGCTGGCGCGGGAGGAGGCCAAGCCAGGGCCGAGTGGGTGGGAAGGATCTGCCTCCCTCGCCGACCTGCGGATCTTCGCCTCCGAGGTCAGCCACTTCAGCGTGAAGAAGTCGGCGAAACTGCTCGGTCTCGGCCCGGACGCGGTGGTCTCCGTCCCCGTCGGCGCCGACAAGCGGATGCAGACCGTCGCCCTCGCCCGCGAGCTGGAGCGCTGCAAGGAGGACGGTCTCGTGCCCATGGCGGTCGTCGCCACCGCCGGCACCACCGACTTCGGCTCCATCGACCCGCTGCCGGAGATCGCCGAGCTGTGCGAGCAGTACGGCGTGTGGATGCACGTCGACGCGGCCTACGGCTGCGGGCTGCTCGCCTCCCTGAAGCACCGGGACCGGATCGCCGGCATCGAGCGCGCCGACTCGGTCACCGTCGACTACCACAAGTCCTTCTTCCAGCCGGTGAGTTCGTCCGCGGTGCTGGTCCGGGACGCCGCGACCCTGTGCCATGTCACATATCACGCGGACTACCTCAACCCCCGCCGCATGGTCACCGAACGCATCCCCAACCAGGTCGACAAGTCCCTCCAGACCACCCGCCGCTTCGACGCCCTCAAGCTGTGGCTGACCCTGCGCACCATGGGCGCCGACGGCATCGGCGAACTCTTCGACGAGGTCTGCGAGCTTGCCGCGGAGGGCTGGAAGCTCCTCGCGGCCGACCCGCGCTACGACGTCGTCGTCGAGCCGTCCCTGTCCACCCTCGTCTTCCGTTACATCCCGGCGGCCGTCACCGACCCGGCCGAGATCGACCGCGCCAACCTGTACGCCCGCAAGGCCCTGTTCGCCTCCGGCGACGCCGTGGTCGCGGGCACCAAGGTCGGCGGCCGCCACTACCTGAAGTTCACCCTGCTCAACCCCGAGACCACGACGGCCGACATCGCCGCCGTCCTCGACCTGATCGCCGGCCACGCCGAGCAGTACCTGGGAGAGTCCCTTGACCGCGCGTCCTGACAACCCGACCAAGACCTATGACTTCGTGGGGATCGGGCTCGGGCCCTTCAACCTCGGCCTCGCCTGCCTGACCGAGCCGATCGCCGAACTGGACGGCGTCTTCCTGGACTCGAAGCCCGACTTCGAGTGGCACGCCGGCATGTTCCTGGACGGCGCCCATCTCCAGACCCCGTTCATGTCGGACCTGGTCACCCTCGCCGACCCCACCTCGCCGTACTCCTTCCTCAACTACCTGAAGGAGAAGGGCCGGCTGTACTCGTTCTACATCCGCGAGAACTTCTATCCGCTGCGGGTGGAGTACGACGACTACTGCCGCTGGGCCGCGCACCGGCTGACCAACGTCCGCTTCAACACGACGGTGACGGAGGTCCGGTACGAGGACGGGCGGTACGTCGTCACGACGGCCGCCGGGGAGACGTACCGCGCCCGTCACCTGGTCCTCGGCACCGGCACCCCGCCGCACATCCCGGCGGCCTGCCAGGGCCTGGGCGGCGACTTCATCCACAACTCGCGCTACCTCCGGCACAAGGAGGAGCTGCAGTCGAAGGAGTCGATCACGCTGGTCGGCAGCGGCCAGTCCGCCGCCGAGATCTACTACGACCTGCTCAGCGAGATCGACGTCCACGGCTACCGGCTGAACTGGGTGACCCGCTCCCCCCGCTTCTTCCCGCTCGAATACACCAAGCTCACGCTGGAGATGACCAGCCCCGAGTACATCGACTACTACCACGCCCTCCCCGAGGACACCCGCTACCGGCTCACCGCCGAGCAGAAGGGCCTCTTCAAGGGCATCGACGGCGACCTGATCAACGAGATCTTCGACCTGCTCTACCGGAAGAACCTCGGCGGTCCGGTCCCGACCAGGCTCCTCACCAACTCCTCGCTCGAAGCGGCCGGTTACGACAACGGCAGCTACACGCTGAAGCTCCGCCAGGAGGAGCAGGGCAAGGACTACGAGATCGAGACCCAGGGCCTGGTCCTGGCCACCGGCTACCAGTACGCCGAGCCCGAGTTCCTCGGGCCGGTCCGCGACCGGCTGCGCTACGACACGCACGGCAACTTCGACGTGGCCCGCAACTACGCGATCGACGTCACCGGCCGGGGCGTGTTCCTCCAGAACGCCGGCGTCCACACCCACAGCATCACCAGCCCCGACCTGGGCATGGGCCCCTACCGGAACGCGTACATCATCCGCGAGCTGCTCGGCTCGGAGTACTACCCGGTGGAGAAGACGATCGCCTTCCAGGAGTTCGCCGTTTGACATCTCTCTGCCCTTCCGGGGCGGAGACTCCCATGGCTCGCGCCATGAGACTTCCTGCTTCATCGCCCGCTGCCCGTCCGGAGGATCTCCGTTGAGGACTTACGCGGCCTCCACAGGCCGATACCGCCAGCCCGGCGGCCACAATGTTCTGTGCGGCGTTGTGATCTCGGTCATGCTGGGCACCGCAGCCCTCACATGTCCACGCGCGGAGAGCAAGCGGCAACGCGTCGCGGACCAGACCACATTCCGAGCATGTCTTGCTACTCGGAAAGAATCGGTCAACAACTACCAGTTCGCGTCCGTACCATGCGCACTTGTACTCCAGCATGGAACGCAACTCCGACCACGAGGCATCGGAAATCGCGCGGGCCAGACTCCGATTGCCCATCAGGTTACGGACTGCCAGATCCTCGATGGCGACCAGTTGGTTGTCCTGGACGATTCGAGTGGACAGCTTGTGCAGAAAATCCCGCCGCCGGTCAGCAATCCTGGCGTGGATTCTGGCTGCTTTACTGCGAGCCTTGGCCTGGTTCCTCGATCCCTTCTTTTTACGGGCCAGTCCCTTTTGCGCCTTCGCAAGGTACGCTTGGTCCCGCTTCCCAAATCCCGGAGCGGGGACCTTCTCCCCTGTGGAGAGCATCACGAGACTGCTCAACCCGAGGTCGATCCCAACCGCCGAGTTGCCGGGTGGAGGCATCTGACCAACCCGGACATCGACGAGCAAGGACACGAACCATCGCCCCGCCGCGTCGCGGGACACCGTCACAGTGGAGGGGGCGGCACCCTCGGGCAGCGGTCGCGACCAGCGAATGTCGAGTGGCCTGCTCATCTTTGCCAGCGTCAGCAGGCCGTTTCGCCAGGTAAACGCCGACCTTGTGTACTCAGCAGTAGCACGCGAGTGTTTCCTCGACTTGAATCGTGGGTAATGGGAGCGCTTGGCGAAGAAGCTTGCGAAGGCAGACTGCAGGTGCCGAAGAGCCTGCTGGAGCGGAACCGAAGAAACCTCGGCGAGGTAGGAAAACTCGCTAGTTCTCTTCCACTCTGTCAGCATCGCCGACGTTTGAGCGTAGGAGATTCTGCGACGTTCGTCAGCCCATGCTCGGCTGCGCGCCTCCAAGGCCAGGTTGTAAACCTTGCGAACACATCCAAAAGTTCGCTGCAGTTGATCGGTCTGCTCGACTGTTGGATAGAACCTGTACTTGAAGGCCCGTTTCACTCCTTGCTCCCCCATGCACCCAAAGGTAGTAGTCAACGGAGAATCATGGTGTGGTTTCGTGAAACTCGCGCCAGAAAAAAATCAACGCATCGGCCCGCTCGTCCTCGACGACCGAGCCGTGCACCCAAGGAGTCACCAATGACCACCGCCCCACAGGTGGGCACCTTCACTTTCCGGCCCCTCGACCCGCTCAAGGACGCCGAACTCCTGCACTCCTGGGTCACCCATCCCAAGGCGGCCTACTGGATGATGCAGGACGCGAGACTGGAGGACGTCGAGCGGGCGTACATGGAGATCGCGGCCGACGAGCACCATCACGCGCTGCTGGGGATCGGGGAGGACGGCGCGCCCGCCTTCCTGATGGAGCACTACGACCCGGCCCAGCGCGAACTGGTCGGGCTGTACGAGCCCGAGCCGGGGGACGTCGGGATGCACTTCCTCACCCCCGCCACCGGCACGCCCGTGCACGGTTTCACCCGGGCCGTCATCACGGCCGTGGTCGCGCGTCTCTTCGAGGACCCGGCGGCCCGCCGGATCGTCGTCGAGCCGGACGTCGGCAACACGGCCGTGCACGCACTGAACGAGGCCGTCGGGTTCGTGCCCGTACGGGAGATACGGAAGCCGGAGAAGAAGGCGTTGCTGAGTTTCTGTACGCGGGAGCGGTTCGAGAAGGCGGTGGCCGCCGTATGACGCTCGCCGACGCGGTCGCCCACCTGTCCCCCGAGCGCTGGGAGAAGGCCAACCGGCTGCTCATACGCAAGGCCCTTGCAGAGTTCGCCCACGAGCGCCTGATCACCCCGGAGGCGGACGGTCCGTCGTACGTCGTCCGCAGCGACGACGGCCTCACCCGCTACCGCTTCACCGCCGTCCGCCGTGCCCTGGACCACTGGCAGGTGGACGCCGACTCCATCACCCGCAGCCGCGACGGCGCCGAACTCCCCCTCGCCGCCCTCGACTTCTTCATCGAGCTGAAGGACGCCCTGGGGCTCGGCGACGAGGTCCTGCCGGTCTACCTGGAGGAGATCTCCTCCACCCTCTCCGGCACCTGCTACAAGCTCACCAAGCCGCAGATCCCCGTCGCCGAGCTCGTCCGCGCCGGCTTCCAGGCGATCGAGACCGGGATGACCGAGGGCCACCCCTGCTTCGTCGCCAACAACGGGCGGCTCGGCTTCGGCGTCCACGAGTACCTGTCGTACGCCCCCGAGACCGCGAGCCCGGTCCGGCTGGTGTGGCTGGCGGCGCACCGGTCGCGGGCCGCGTTCACGGCGGGGGTGGGGATCGAGTACGAGTCGTTCGTACGGGACGAGTTGGGCACGGCGACCGTCGAGCGCTTCGACGGCGTCCTGCGCGACCGGGGCCTGGACCCCGCCGACTACCTGCTCATCCCGGTCCATCCCTGGCAGTGGTGGAACAAGCTCACCGTCACCTTCGCCGCCGAGGTCGCCCGCGGATACCTCGTCTGCCTGGGCGAGGGCGACGACGAGTACCTGGCCCAGCAGTCCATCCGGACCTTCTTCAACAGCTCCAGCCCCGAGAAGCGCTACGTGAAGACCGCTCTCTCGGTCCTCAACATGGGCTTCATGCGCGGGCTTTCGGCCGCCTACATGGAGGCCACCCCGGCGATCAACGACTGGCTGGCCCAGCTCGTCGACAACGACCCGGTACTCAAGTCCACCGGCCTGTCGATCATCCGCGAGCGGGCGGCCGTCGGCTACCGGCACCTGGAGTACGAGAAGGCGACCGACCGCTACTCGCCGTACCGGAAGATGCTGGCGGCGCTGTGGCGGGAGAGCCCCGTGCCGTCCCTCCGGGAGGGCGAGTCCCTGGCGACCATGGCCTCCCTCCTCCACGTGGACCACGAGGGCGCCTCCTTCGCGGCCGCGCTGGTCGAGCGGAGCGGGCTGCCGGCGCGGGAGTGGCTGCGCGCCTACCTCCGGGCCTACTTCACGCCCCTCCTGCACAGCTTCTACGCCTACGACCTGGTCTTCATGCCGCACGGCGAGAACGTCATCCTGGTCCTGGAGGACGGGGTCGTACGGCGGGCGGTCTACAAGGACATCGCCGAGGAGATCGCGGTCATGGACCCGGACGCGGTGCTGCCGCCGACGGTCGAACGGCTGCGCGTCGACGTCCCGGAGGACATGAAACTCCTCTCGATCTTCACGGACGTCTTCGACTGCTTCTTCCGCTTCCTCGCCGCGAACCTCGCGACCGAGGGGGTCCTGGCGGAGGACGACTTCTGGCGGACGGTCGCCGAGGTCACCCGTGAGTACCAGGAGTCGGCGCCCGAACTCGCCGACAAGTTCGCGCAGTACGACATGTTCGCGCCCGAGTTCGCGCTGTCCTGCCTCAACCGGCTCCAGCTGCGCGACAACCGGCAGATGGTGGACCTGGCGGACCCGTCGGGCGCCCTCCAGCTGGTCGGAACCCTGAAAAATCCCGTCGCGGGGTTCTGATCCAGGCGGACGGGGTCCCCCGAGTACGGTCCTCGGGGGACCCCGTCGGTCGCTTCACTCTAGTTTCA
Source organism: Streptomyces sp. NPDC058464 (assembly GCF_042721035.1). Classification (NCBI taxonomy): domain Bacteria; kingdom Bacillati; phylum Actinomycetota; class Actinomycetes; order Kitasatosporales; family Streptomycetaceae; genus Streptomyces; species Streptomyces sp. NPDC058464. Next base: position 253,135 of record NZ_JBHXMA010000004.1, on the reverse strand, counting down.
CCCTGTTTTCACCCTAGTGCGCGGGCCAGGGCACCTGCGGCGAGCGGTAGTAGGCGATGCCCAGGGCGTCCCAGCGCGGGGCCTGGGCGGCGAGCCGCACCTTGTAGGCGTCCCAGGAGTGGGTGGCGGCCGGGGACCAGCCGAGCTCGGCCACACCGGGCAGCCGCGGGAAGGCCATGTAGTCGATGTCGGCGCCGGTGACGATCGTCTCGGTCCACAGCGGCGCCTCGACGCCCCTGATCGCCGAACCGGGCACACCGGCGAGGTAGCCGCCCGGGTCCCAGTCGTACGAGCGCCGCACCTCCACCAGGCCCGCCCAGTCCTGGCCCAGCGGGGTGTCCTCGGTGTACTTCATGTCCAGGTAGACCCGGTCGGCGGGCGAGAGGATCAGCCCGGTGCCGTTCCGGGCGGCCGCGGCCACCTGGGCCTTCTCGTCGGCGCTCGTGTCGTCGAGTCCCCAGTACTGGGCGATCGCCCCGGGCGCCGGGTGGGCGCCGGTCAGCTGGTGCCAGCCGATCACCGTCTTGCCGTACTTGGCGACGATCGGCTGCACCCGGTCCATGAACGTGACGTAGTCCGCGTGGCTGGTGGAGTGCGCCTCGTCGCCGCCGATGTGGAGGTAGCGGCCGGGGGTGAGGGCGGCCAGTTCGCGGATGACGTCGTCGGCGAAGTCGTACGTCGCCTGCTTCCCGGCGCACAGCGAGCTGAAGCCGACCTCGGTGCCCGTGTACAGCGGTGGTGCGGTGCCGTCGCAGTTGAGGTCGGCGTAGGAGGCGAGCGCGGCGTTGGTGTGACCGGGCATGTCGATCTCGGGGACGACCTCCAGGTAGCGGGCGGCCGCGTACCGGACGATCTCCTCGTACTGGGCCTTGGTGTAGTGGCCGCCCGGGCCGCCGCCCACCTGGGTCGAGCCGCCGTAGCTCGCCAGCCGCGGCCAGGAGTCGACGGCGATGCGCCAGCCCTGGTCGTCGCTGAGGTGCAGATGCAGCTCGTTGATCTTGTAGAGGGCCAGCTGGTCGATGTAGCGCTCGACCTGGGCCACGGTGAAGAAGTGCCGGGAGACGTCGAGCATCGCGCCGCGGTAGGCGTAGCGGGGGCGGTCGGTGACGGTGCCGCCGGCGACCAGCCAGGGGCCGGGCTGCACGGTGTCCTTCTCGACGGCCGCGGGGAGCAGCTGGCGCAGGGTCTGGACGCCGTGGAAGAGGCCGGCGGGTTCGGCGGCGGTCAGGGTGACGCCGTCGCGGCCGCTGTCGAGCCGGTAGCCCTCGGCGCCGAACGGGCCGGGGGCCAGGCGCAGCCGGATGCCGGCGGTGCCGTGGGTGGTCAGGGGCAGCCGGTAGCCGGTCGACGGGCGCAGCAGCTCCGCGAGGTACTCGGCGACCCGGCGGGCCGCCCCGGAGCCGTCGACGCGGATGGCGGTGTCCCGGGTGATGCGGTACGGCGCTCCGCCGGGCGTGACCGAGGCGGGCGCCGGGACGATACGGCCGAGCGGGACCGCCACGGGCGCGGGCACGGGCGCGGGTGCCGTCGGGGTGGCACCGGCCGTGACTGCACCGGCCGCCGCGACGAGCAGCAGCGACCCGAGGACGCGGGCCAGCCGGGGAGTTCGGGAAACCCGGAGGGTTCGGGGAGTTCGGACAGTTCGGGGAGTCGTTCTGTGGTGCGTTCGCACATGCGCTCCCTTCAGCGGGGGGTGAGACCGAACCTGGATTGGTCGAGACCACTCTCCCGCACTTCCGGTGGAACAATCCCCGCATGGCGGAAATCATCCAGAAGGACGGCATCTGGGTCTTCGACGGAGACGCCCTGCGGCTGACTCCCGGGCGGGACCGGAACGTCGGTGTGCTGCGCCGGGCGCTGGGTGAACTGGTCGTGCCGCTGGGCGCGTTGGCGGGGATCTCGTTCGAGCAGGGCCGCAAGCAGGGGCGGCTGAGGCTGCGGCTGCGGGACGGCGCCGATCCGCTGCTGCACGCCACCGGCGGCCGCCTCGCCGAACCGCACGACCCCTATCGGCTGACCGTCGAGTCGGACCGGTACGGGGTCGCCGAGTACTTCACGGACGAGGTGCGCGACGCGCTGCTCCTCGAACAGGTGCCTGGCACGCCGGTCAAGGAGTACCTGCTGCCGGGGCCGCCGCTGCCGCTGTCGGTCTCCGCGGGGGACGGCACGGCGTCGTTCGACGGCGAGCGGGTGCGCCTGGAGTGGAACTGGAAGACGGAGGACGTCAAGGCCGCCGCGGGGCCGCGCACGCTGGCCCTGGCGGACATCCTCGGCGTGGAGTGGCAGCCGTCCGCCGGGCTGGAGAACGGCCATCTGCGGTTCCGGGTGGCCGGCGCGCCGGTCCGGGAGCGGGCCAAGTACGACCCGCACGCGGTGGAGTTGTGGGGGTTCAAGCGGGATCCGCTGATGGCGCTGGTCGCGGCGGCGGTCCAGGCGCGGCTGCCGCATCCGTCGGCGGACGGGGTACCGGAGGTGGCACCGGCGCCGGTGCCGGAGGCGGCCGAGGCCGAGGCCGATCACGACGCGCTGCTGCGCAGGCTGCGCGAGCTGGGTGAGCTGCACCGCGAGGGGGTGCTCACGGCCGAGGAGTTCACGATGGCCAAACAGGCGGTCCTCAAACGCATGTGAGGACCGCCTGCGGGTGCCTTGCCGCCGTGCGCCCTGTCTTCGGGGCGTACGGCCTTACTGCCCTACTGCCTTACTGCTTGTTTCTCGCCTGGCCTTACTTGGCCTTGCGGGCCACCGTGAAGTGGTCGATGCGGTCGCCGGTCTCGGCGATGCCCGACACCTTCAGCTTGGCGTACTGGCCGCGCGGGGCGGGCTCGACGTCCACGCGCAGGAAGGAGTAGTTGAGGTAGCGCACCCGGGACCAGGCGACGGTCTCGTTGACCTTGCCGTCCTTGGTGTTGATGAAGGAGGCGACGGAGTCGACCTCGTTCAGGTGGCCCTCGTAGGAGTCCGGGGCGGTGAACGCGTAGAGGCTGCGGCCGGCCGCGCCCGCGGTGACGTAGACGACACCCTCGGTCTCGGAGTAGGCCGTCTCGCCGATCGGGAGCTTCTTGACGACGGTGTTGCCCTTGATGACGTCGGTGCGCTCGTACTGGTGGTTGTGGCCGTTGATGACCAGGTCCACCGTGTACTTCTCGAACAGCGGCACCCACTCCTGTCGCACGCCCCCCTCCGAGGCGTGCGCCGTGGAGGTGCAGTAGGCGCAGTGGTGGAAGAACACGACGATGAAGTCGATGTCCTTCGAGGCGCGGAACTTCTTCAGCTGCGCCTCGAACCACTTGGTCTGGGTGCCGCCCGAGATGCCGAGGTTGGCCGGGATCTCGAAGGAGACGTCGTTCGGGTCGAGCGAGATGATCGCCGTGTTGCCGTGGACGAAGGAGTAGACGCCCGGCAGGTTCTTCTTGTCCGGCCCGTTGTCGGGCAGGGAGAAGCGGGCCTCCTCGCCGCCGTAGCCGTTCGGCGAGTACCAGGCCTCCATGTCGTGGTTGCCGTACGACACCATCCACGGCACGGACTTGGCGACCGACTCGGTCTGGGCCAGGAACTGGTCCCACACGCGGGAGTCGAAGCCGGTGTCGGCGGTCTTGCCGGCGCCGGCCGGGTCCGCGTAGGCGATGTCGCCGGCGTGCAGGTGGAAGCTGGGGTTCTGGCCGAGGATCAGGCTGTCGTTGGCCAGGCCGTGGTAGCTGACGCCCTGGTCGCCGAAGGCCGTGAAGGTGAACGCCTCCTTGTTGCGGGGGGCGGTGGTGAAGGTGCCGATGGTGCTGGCGAACTTCGGCGAGGCCGGGTCGAAGCCGTCGTGGCCGACGCCGTAGAAGTAGGTGCGGCCCGGCTTCAGGTTGGCCAGCTTGGCGTGCACGTAGTACTGGGTGTGGTCGCCGCTGGCGCCGATGCCGGCCGGGGTGTACAGGGTGCGGATCTCGGCGTCGATCTTGACCGAGAGGTGCGAGGCGTGGGTGCCGATGCGGACGAAGGGCTTCTTCACCGCGACCGGGACCTGCCAGGAGATCGTCATCTCCGTGCCGGCGTCGTTGCCGAAGGCCAGGTGGCGGCCGAACGGGGCGACGAAGGCGCCGTCGACGTACTGGGTGGCGGGGGCGGAGGACTGGGTGGGGACGGCGGCCTGGGCGGTGCCGCCCATGACCAGCGAGCCGCCCGTGACGGCGCCGAGGGTCACGGCACCGCCTCTGATCATGGAGCGCCGGGAGAATTTGGCGCGGAGGTACTCGTGCTGCTCGGCCATGCTCATGCGCTCGGCGAGCTCATCGGGTACGCCCATACGAGGAATGTCCATGGCGTCTGAAAATCGTCTCCACAAGCGACGTGGCGCAAGACACAGGATGGACAGGCTGCGAACAGCACCCCATAAGAGATTCAACAGTCCGTTGCCCGGAATCGGGCAGGATTCTTGCGAAACCGGCTCCCGTACCCCAGGATCAACCGGGTGCACGATGAACTTGTTGATCACCTGACGCGGTCCACGCCCCTCAGCCGGGGCGAGGCGCTGCGGGTGATCCAGGACGTGCTCGCCTACTTCGACGAGACGGCCGGGGACTACGTCCGGCGCCGCCACCGCGAACTCCAGGCGGAAGGCCTGGTGAACGCGGAGATCTTCGAACGGATCGAGGCGGATCTGAAGTACAGGGCGGTCGCCCCGCCGGAGCTCACTCTCCGGCAGCTGCGCCGCTTGGTCTACGGCTGACTACGACCTAGGAATACGGAACACCTATATATGTGCGGAATTGTCGGATACATCGGTAGGCGCGACGTCGCCCCCCTCCTCCTCGAAGGTCTGCAGCGGCTGGAATACCGCGGTTACGACTCGGCGGGCATCGTCGTCTCGGCCCCGAAGACGGCCGGTCTGAAGATGGTGAAGGCCAAGGGCCGGGTCCGGGACCTGGAGGCCAAGGTCCCGGCGCGCTTCAAGGGCACCACCGGCATCGCCCACACCCGCTGGGCCACCCACGGCGCCCCCTCCGACGTGAACGCCCACCCGCACATGTCGGCGGACCAGAAGGTCGCCGTCGTCCACAACGGCATCATCGACAACGCCTCCGAGCTGCGCCGCAAGCTGGAGGCGGACGGTGTGGTCTTCCTCTCCGAGACCGACACCGAGGTCCTCACCCACCTGATCGCCCGCTCCCAGGCGGAGACCCTGGAGGAGAAGGTCCGTCACGCGCTGCGCGTGATCGAGGGCACCTACGGCATCGCGGTCATGCACGCCGACTTCCCCGAGCGGATCGTCGTCGCCCGCAACGGCTCCCCGGTGGTCCTCGGCATCGGCGACAAGGAGATGTTCGTCGCCTCGGACATCGCGGCCCTGGTCACCCACACCCGCCAGATAGTGACCCTCGACGACGGCGAGATGGCCACCCTCAAGGCCGACGACTTCCGCACCTACACCACCGAGGGCACCCGCACGACGGCCGAGCCGACCACCGTGGAGTGGGAGGCCGAGTCGTACGACATGGGCGGCCACGACACCTACATGCACAAGGAGATCTTCGAGCAGCCCGACGCGGTCGACCGCGTGCTGCGCGGCCGGATCGACGACCGCTTCTCCACCGTGCACCTCGGCGGCCTCAACCTGGACGCCCGCGACGCGCGTGCCGTGCGCCGGGTGAAGATCCTCGGCTGTGGCACCTCGTACCACGCGGGCATGATCGGCGCCCAGCTGATCGAGGAGCTGGCTCGCATCCCGGCCGACGCCGAGCCCGCGTCGGAGTTTCGCTATCGCAACCCGGTGGTCGACCCGGACACCCTCTACATCGCCGTCTCCCAGTCCGGTGAGACGTACGACGTCCTCGCCGCCGTCCAGGAGCTGAAGCGCAAGGGCGCGCGGGTGCTGGGCGTGGTGAACGTGGTGGGCTCGGCGATCGCGCGGGAGGCGGACGGCGGCACGTACGTGCACGCGGGCCCGGAGGTCTGCGTGGTCTCGACGAAGTGCTTCACGAACACGACGGTCGCGTTCGCGCTGCTCGCCCTGCACCTGGGCCGCATCCGCGACCTCTCGGTCCGCGACGGCAAGCGGATCATCGACGGCCTGCGCAAGCTGCCGGCCCAGATCTCGGAGATCCTCGCCCAGGAGGCGGAGATCGAGAAGATGGCCGCGGAGTACGCCGAGGCCCGCTCGATGCTCTTCATCGGCCGCGTGCGGGGCTACCCGGTGGCCCGCGAGGCCTCCCTGAAGCTCAAGGAGGTCTCCTACATCCACGCGGAGGCCTACCCGGCGTCCGAACTCAAGCACGGGCCGCTGGCGTTGATCGAGCCGGCCCTCCCCACGGTGGCGATCGTCCCCGACGACGACCTCCTGGAGAAGAACCGCGCGGCCCTGGAGGAGATCAAGGCCCGCAGCGGCAAGATCCTGGCGGTGGCCCACCAGCACCAGGAGAAGGCGGACCGCACGATCGTCGTCCCGAAGAACGAGGACGAACTGGACCCGATCCTGATGGGCATCCCCCTCCAACTCCTCGCCTACCACACGGCGAAGGCGTTGGGCCGCGACATCGACAAGCCGAGGAACCTGGCGAAGTCGGTGACGGTGGAGTAGCGCCGTTCGGCTGTGCGGGCCCGGTGGGGGCTGGTCGCGCAGTTCCCCGCGCCCCTGAAGGGACGCTCGTTGCGGCGCCCCTTCTTTTGCTTTTGGGGGCGCGGGGAACTGCGCGAGCAACCCCCACGCACCCGCACGGGCCGACGAAACCGAACGGACCCCCACGTGTGCCACCAAGCCACGGGGGGTCCGCTCTATTTGTCGCCGGGGACGCCCAACTCCCCGGCGTCGGCTGCCATATCAGCCGTGGGCCGTCACCCCCCGACCGGCAGCCCGTCCCGGAAGCACCGTCGGCCAGTGCGCCAGCGCGGCCGTCGCGGCGTACCAGGCCACCGCCCCCGCCGCCACCGCAACCCAGCCGCCGACCTTGGTCAGTGACGAGCTGTCGGCGAACTGCGCGACGGCGAGCACGAGCATCGCCAGGAACAGCAGCCCGTGCATGGCCTGTCCGAGCTGGTCGCCGCCCGCGAGGGTCAACGACAGGGCCACGAGGGCGAAGAGGAGCAGGAAGAGCCCGGCCCCGTTGGCCGAACCCTGACCACCGGCCCCGACGGCCCAGGTGAACCAGAGGGCGCCGAGGGCCACATAGCCCGTGCCGTTCGCGGTGTCACGGTCACGGAAGGCCAGCAGGCCGACCAGGAAGAGGGCGACTCCGCCCACGTAGTGGGCGATTGACACGGCGTCGGACGTGGTCACGTCGTCGATGACACCGGTGGTGCCGAGGCCGAACGCCAACAGGGTGATCCCCAGGGCGAGTCGGCCGGCCACGGTAGTGGTTCCGCTTCCCGCAGAGACGTCGTTGTCCACGGCGGGCTCCCTTCATGCTTTGTGCAGTTGTGCGCGGTGACCGATATATGCCCTTCACAAGGGCACAAACACCTCTGCACGCCAGGAATTTCAGGCACTGCACGAAGGGAGCCGGACCGTTCCCACTCCACATCTCACCTGGGAGAACGCGGAGTTACGGAATGACAACGACGGGGCGCTTGGCCCGCTTGGCGAGCCGCCCCGCGACGGAGCCGAAGATCCGCCCGACGATCCCGTGGGTCGACCCCACGACGATCGCGTCGGCCTCGTACTCCCGCCCCACCTCTTCGAGTTCGTGGCAGATGTCACCGCCGCGCTCGACGAGGATCCAGGGCACCTCGGCCAGATACTCGGCACAGGCGAGCTCGAGCCCGAGCACCTCTGTCCGGTGATCCGGCACGTCGACGAAGACGGGTGGCTCGCAGCCGGCCCACACGGTGGTCGGCAGTCGGTTGGCGACGTGGACGATGATCAGCCCTGCGCGGGAGCGGTGTGCCATCCCGATCGCATAGGCGAGAGCGCGCTCACTGGAGGTGGAGCCGTCGAAGCCGACGACCACCCCGTGCTTGAAGGCGGGATCGCAGGAAGGGCGTGACTCTTCCGCCGCCAGCGCATCGGCCGCCGTGGGGTCGGCGACCGGCCGCTTGCGGTCCGCTGGATCGAAGAATTCGTGACCGGCCATGGCTGTCTCGGCGTTGTGATCCTTTGTGGGAGGGACGACAGTGTGCGGCGGAGCTGTGTCCGGGAAACATCTTCCCAACCCCATACCCCCAAGGGTACGGCGGCACGCCTCCTCAGCCCAGATCCCGCGCACTCTCCGTAGGGGACCTTCCCCGGAGTCGGTTAGGGGTTCCAGGGAGCATGCACGAGGCGCGCCCGTAACGCAATGGTTGCTGCCCCGTACAGGCGGTTTGCACAGGATTCGGACAGGACCAGGGCCCCACGCACGGTGACCGACCGCCCGAACGCGCGTTGATCCCGGTACGAGTGCATCACGAGGGAGCACGGGGGAGTACGACGAGGGAGTACGACCATGTCCGGACCGCGCCCCACCACCCCCGATCCGCGCCCCGTCCCGCCCCCGGCACCACGCCCGTCCTCGGCCCCGCACCGCGCCCCACACCGCGCCCCACATCGCGCCCCACACCGCGCCCCGCACCCCGCTCCGGACACCGCCGGCGACGTGGTCCGCTGGGCCGTGTTCTCCTGTGTCCTCGTCCCCGCGGTGCTCCTCTGCTACGGCACCTCGGCGGTCGGCGCGGCCGGCACCGCCCTCGGCCTCGCCGCCGTCACCGCCGCCTGCCGCTTCCTGCTGCGCCGCTCGGAGCGCGGAACGACGGCCCGGGGAGGCGGACGTCACACCAGAGGCACTACACCGGTCGACTGACCGGTTTCCGCGCACACGAACGCTTCTTTTCAGCCAACTTGGCGGGCCTGTGCAGGGGGGGCACCAACTACCCCCCAACCCCCGTTCCACCTGCACGGAAAGGGTCTGTGGGACCCTCTGCACCCTACGCGGTTTGGCCACTGCCACGAGGCGCACTTCCCTGCACGGCCCGTGAGTGCAACCCTTCGTGATCGAATGCTTCACGCCAAGTTGTCATGTCGACAATCGACGGCGTGTCGAACTGGTCAACGCGACACCGCGGAAACCAGTAGATTCGATCTTGACGTCTTACGGCGGGGGACTCGTGCAGGACCGAGGGGAAACGTGCAGGAGCGACACAACCGAGGAGCCGCGACCACCGAGGGGGGCTTAGCAGGATGAGCCACGACTCCACTGCCGCGCCGGAAGCCGCGGCCCGGAAACTCTCCGGGCGACGCCGCAAGGAGATCGTCGCGGTGCTGCTGTTCAGCGGCGGCCCCATCTTCGAGAGTTCCATACCGCTGTCGGTGTTCGGGATAGACCGCCAGGACGCCGGCGTACCGCGCTACCGACTGCTGGTGTGCGGTGGTGAGGAAGGCCCGCTGCGGACCACAGGGGGCCTGGAACTCACCGCGCCGCATGGCCTGGAAGCGATCTCACGCGCCGGCACGGTCGTCGTACCGGCCTGGCGCTCGATCACCGCGCCGCCACCGGAAGAGGCACTGGACGCGCTGCGCCGCGCCCACGAAGAGGGGGCCCGCATAGTCGGGCTGTGCACGGGCGCGTTCGTGCTGGCCGCCGCAGGCCTGCTGGACGGCCGCCCGGCCACCACCCACTGGATGTACGCACCGACGCTGGCCAAGCGCTACCCGTCGGTACACGTCGACCCACGAGAGCTCTTCGTGGACGACGGCGACGTCCTCACGTCGGCCGGTACGGCGGCCGGAATCGATCTCTGTCTCCACATCGTGCGGACGGACCACGGCAACGAGGCGGCCGGCGCGCTCGCCCGCCGCCTGGTGGTCCCGCCGCGCCGCTCTGGCGGTCAGGAGCGCTACCTCGATCGATCTTTACCAGAGGAGATCGGCGCCGACCCGCTGGCCGAGGTCGTCGCCTGGGCGCTGGAGCACCTCCACGAGCAGTTCGACGTGGAGACGCTGGCGGCGCGCGCCTACATGTCGCGCCGCACCTTCGACCGCCGTTTCCGTTCACTCACGGGGTCGGCCCCGCTCCAGTGGCTGATCACGCAACGGGTCCTCCAGGCGCAGCGCCTCCTGGAGACGTCGGACTACTCGGTGGACGAGGTGGCGGGCCGCTGCGGCTTCCGCTCCCCCGTCGCCCTGCGCGGCCACTTCCGCCGCCAGCTGGGTTCGTCCCCGGCGGCGTACCGGGCCGCGTACCGGGCACGCCGTCCGCAGTCCGACCGCTCCGACACCCCGGAACCGGCACCGCTGCCGCCGACGGGTCCGCTGTCGGTCCAGTACCCCGAGGGCGTACTGCCGATGCAGACCCGCAGGACAGCCTCGGTAGGCCTCTCGGCCAGCCTCCCGGGCCCCCGCACAGGCAGCTGACCCACCCCGGCCCACCCGAGACCCTCGGGTGGGCCGAGCCCACCCCTCGCCCACCCACCACCCGACTCGGTGGGACAGAAGAGCGAGGCCGAAACCATGCCGCGAGGCAGCCCATAGCGTGCCGCCTCCTCTGAAGACAACCACGCTCAGCCACCCACCCAGCCCGTCCGGCGTTTGAGGACGAGGCCGTAGGCCGATGATGCGGGGGTACGGGGGCGGCAGCCCCCGGAGACGTCGGCGTCGCACCAGGGGCACCCAAACACCGACGTCAGCTTTAGGGTGGTCGCATGAACGATCGCATGGTGTGGATCGACTGCGAGATGACCGGCCTCTCGCTGTCCGACGACGCGCTCATCGAGGTGGCCGCACTGGTCACCGACTCCGAGCTGAACGTGCTCGGCGAGGGCGTGGACATCGTCATCCGTCCGCCGGCCAAGGCACTGGAGACGATGCCGGAGGTGGTGCGGCAGATGCACACCACGTCCGGCCTGCTCGACGAGCTGGCCGGCGGCACGACGCTCGCCGAGGCCGAGGAGCAGGTCCTGGCCTATGTACGGGAACACGTGAAGGAACCCGGCAAGGCGCCGCTGTGCGGCAACTCCGTCGGCACCGACCGCGGCTTCCTGGCCAGGGACATGGCGGCCTTGGAGGGCTGGCTGCACTATCGGATCGTCGACGTGTCCAGCGTGAAGGAGCTGGCCCGGCGCTGGTACCCGCGGGCGTACTTCAACAGCCCGGAGAAGAACGGCAACCACCGCGCCCTCGCCGACATCCGCGAGTCGATCGCCGAACTGCGCTACTACCGCGAGGCCATCTTCGTACCGCAGCCCGGCCCCGACTCGGACACCGCGCGGACGATCGCGGCCAAGCACGTCCTGCCTGCGGAATAGGCGCCGAGGAGCGGTCCAGGAGGTCTCCGGAGGGGCCCGGGAAAGCCGTGCGCGAGCACCCCTTCGGACCCTGTACACTTTTTCTCGGCCGGTCGGAGAGACCACAAAGTCACCACCGGTCGTGGTGGGTGTAGCTCAGCTGGTAGAGCACCTGGTTGTGGTCCAGGATGCCGCGGGTTCGAGTCCCGTCACTCACCCTTAGGGACAGGCCCGTGATCTGCGGAAAAGCAGATCACGGGCCTGTTCGCCGTTTGGCCACGGCCGAACCGCTGCCGATCCACCCGCGACTCGAACCGTCCGGGAAGGAGCGGCAGCCGCAAGTCCGCCACAGAACCTCACTCAGTGCATGCATCCGGTCACACACTCATGGGCCCTTCCGCCAGGAGGGAAAGGGTGCTGCGGATACTTCGACGCGTCTGAACGAGCGTCAGCGTCGGCTTCCGTACCGGGCGGAAGCCCGGCAACTCTGCCCCGGTACGAGCGGTCGGGCCGGGGTCCGCGCCCCCAGACCCTGACCCGCGCGTCCACAGGACGTCCTTGCCTCCAGGCGCCCGTCGGCGCAGGCGATCCGGGCATTCAGGCCGGGCAGCGGGCGCCGGACGACCAAGGCGTCATTTTGATCCGGCCCTTACGGCGCCCCGGTTAACCTTTCGAAGCTCGTATCATTGGATTCCACCTGACGCAAGGGTGCCCATGGAACTCCGAGTTGTCATGAGCACGCAAGAAGGAGAGATGTCGTCATGCACATTCTGCTGGTCGACACCGGAAAGCAGGCCATCGCATGAGTGCTCTCTCTCCCACCCCGCAGCCCACGGCCGCAGCAGACGGCCTCGGCACGGCAGCGGAGACCGCTGCGACGCTTCACCGTGAAATCGCGCGCACGCTCGACGAATTACCCGAGCCGAGTCTGCGTCTGCTGGCGGCGATGGCCGTGGTGGATCAGGAGACCCCGCTGCCGATCCTCTCCGTCATCGCGGACGTGGCCGATCCCAGCGCCGCGCTCCACGACCTGATCGAGGCCGGGTTCGTCACCTGGTTCCCGCGCGGCCTCGCCCAACCGGTCGGCATCAGCTCCCCGTCCTTGCACGGCGTCGTGTACTGGAACCTGCCCGCACCCCTGCGTCGGGCGATGCACCTCGCCTCGGCCAAGCAGGTCAGCGGCGTCCACGGGCTCCAGCACGCGCTGCTCGGCACCGGCCGGAGCGATCCCGAACTCGCCACGCGGCTGGAGAACGAGGCAACGCGCTATCACCAGGCCGGGGACACGGAACGGGCCGGAACCCTCCTGCTGTGGTCCGCCGACGTCTCGGTGGACAGGGGCGAGCAGGAACGAAGGCTGCTCATCGCGGCCATGTGGGGTCAGCTCATGCCCACCGCCGGATGGGCGGCGGCGCTCGGACAACGGCTCGCCCTTCTGAAGCCCAGTGTGGAGCGCAACCTGTTCCTCGGTCAGCTGGCCGCGCGTGAGGCGAGGTTCGAAGCCGCACAGTCGCTCTTCGATCAGGCGAGGAGACTCGTCGACGGCCGGCCCCTTGCGGAGCGCGCGGCCCTGGAGCTCGCGGCCGCGACCCTGCACGCGGACAGCGGGGACCACGAGGCCGAGCAGCGGGTCGCGTTGGCCCTGCTGGCGCAGGAAGGGCTCCCGGAGGAGTTCAGGGAATGGTCGGTGTGGTTCGCGGCGGACGCGCACGGCAGGATCCACCGTTCGGCGGACGCTTCGCTTCGCCGACTGGAGCTGCTCGCGCCTGAGCTCGGTGCGTCGGATGCCGACGGGCCCGGGCACGGGATCTTACGGTGGGCTCGCGGCATGTGGTTGCTGCAGAGCGGCAGGCCCAGCGAGGCCATGAACGATCTCCAATGGGTAGTGCGCTCGTACGACGGCCCGGTCGGACCGGTCCTTCCGCTGTCGTACGCCCTGCTCGGCTTCGCCCAGTTCCAACTCGGCGACTGGGAAGCGGCGTTGCGCGACGCCCACGAGGGCATCCGGGTGGCCGAGGCTCGCAACGACCGGCGCCACGCCATCCCGGCGGCCGCGCTTACGGCCAGTATCTCCGCTCTGCGCGGCGATTGGCAGGTGGCCGCGGAGCGGGTGGACTCCCTGGCCAGGGACCAGCACACACTGGGTCCGGCGCGCTACGCGGTGTTTCCGGCACTGGCCGCGGCGACACTGGCCCATGCACGCGGGGAGCCCGGCCGCGTACTGGCTGCGCTCACCCCCCTGGCCGCCCAGCTGGGGTTGTTCTCGACCGAGCAGTTGTTGTGGCGCCCCTTGTACATCGCGGCGTTGATCGACACCGGTCGGCTCGCCACGGCGCGCGCCGCGCTCGCCCCGTTGCGCGCCGCCGTCGAGCCCGGTGCCCGCCAGACGACGGCCATGGCCCGGCTCGAAGCCATGCTCGAAGCAGCCGAGGGTCACCTGGCCGCCGCGGCCGAGCGGCTGGCCGCGGCGGTCGAGCAGCCGGCCGACGAGGACTCGCCGTTCACCCTCGCTCAGCTCGAACACGACTACGGCAGGCTGCTGCTGGGCACGCGGCGACGAAGGTCGGCCATCAGGTGGTTGCTGTCCGCACACGGCCGCTACGTCGAGCTCGGTGCGCGTCCGTTCGCGGAGCAGTGTCTCCGACAACTGCAGGATGTCGGCGCGCACATCCCCTGGGCCGGAACCGGTGGTGTGGAGGGGGGCGTCGAGACGGCCGGCCGCTCGCCCGTCTCCCTGACTCCACAGGAGTACCGCATCGCACAGCTGGCCGCACAGGGCTTGACGAACCCGCAGATCGCACGGGCCCTGTTCGTGAGTGCCAAGACGATCGAGTACCACCTGGGCAACGTCTTCGCCAAGCTGGGCATCACCTCGCGCCGCCGACTCCGCGCCGAACTCGACGCGTTGACCGAAGGTGACGGCGCGAAGGGGCCCGCGACCGAGCCGACCGCTCGGCCACGGCAGTGAGGCAGCGGGGTTGGCCGGCCCGCGCCGCGGTACCGGGCCGTTGGCACACTCGGGTCGCGGGCTCGCCCGGGCGGCGCACCGGCGTCGTTCTCCGGTCGGCCGACGCACCGGGAATCAGGAGTTCGTCGACGCCGCTGCGCAGGGGTGAGGCGGTGATCTGCTCACCGGTCGTCATGGGGAAGCGCACTACCGGGCGCATCGTGGTGGAGGAGTTCGTCACTCTCCTCGTCTGCGGTCGACGTAAGTCGGTCACCGAGGTGTTGACCCGCACGACCTCTCCGGTCACCGGCACGCCGCTGTGCAGCAGTCGGCTCTTCCTCAACCAGAATCCCTCGAATCGTCAGGAGTCCCACTCCATGAGAATCCTGGCGTAGCCCTGAATCCTTCAGCCGCAGTCCTCAGATCAGACCTTCGCGGATGGCGAATGCGACCGCGTGTGTGCGGTTGCGCAGCCGGTAACGGACCGTTACGTCATGCAGCACACTGGCCACGGTGCGTTTGGAGTAGGCGAGCTCGCCCGCGATCTCGTCGGTGCCGAAGCCGTCTGCCACCAGGCGCAGCACCCGGCGTTCGCGGTCGGAGAGTCCGGTCAGGCTCAGGCCTTGGGGACGCAGCACGTGCTGCTGGAGCCGTCCCACCTGCTTCAGCAGACGGGTCAGCAGATCGGAGGGCAGGGCCGCGTTGCCCGAAGCGGCCCTGATCACCGCCTCGGTGAGCGAGGTGGCGGTGGCTTCCCACCGCCACAGCACCGCGTAGGCTCCCGACTCGACGACCGCCAGCAGTTCGTCGTCCGACAGGGCGGAGAGGACGAGCACGACCTGCGCCCCGTCGCGCGAGCGCACCGCCCTGATCAGTTCCAGGGCCGACGCCGACAGCGCGTCGAGCGCGAACACCACCACTCTGGCCGGTCCGCCCAAGGGCGATAAGTCGACGAGCTCGACCTCGGCGCGCTGGCGCAGCTCGGTCGTCAGCCCCGCCCGCGTGATGGGGTCGTCCGCGTGGATCGACACCGGTATCCGACGTTCCAAAACGACCTCCCAGGGTCAGATGGCCGGCCGAGGCGGATACGCCGGCCGCTGCGGCCGGATCCGGTGCCACTCCAGGAGGCTGGTTCGCCGTGAAGTGCGCGCTACGTGTGCGGCCTCTTCACAAAATGACCACATCCCGGCTGGGGGTGTCGACTAGGGAAGCTCCTAGGCGGTGCCTAATCGCGCACCGGGTGTCGCGGAGAGCGGCAGTACCGCGCTCTCCGCGAGCAGCCGGCGCTCGCGTCCAGGCTGCGCTTTTTGCTGCACGTTCACGCAGGCGCCGGGCCACGCCCGATGCCACTCTGTTCCGGCACGCCGGGACGCTTCGCGCCGCGTGCCGTACTGACGCGCGCTCTCCTCCGAACGGCCCGGGGTGCGCAGAACGGCCGGCAGCGCGATTCCCGAGGAACGTGGACGAGGAACGAGGAAGGGGGGACCGGGCCGATGGGAGTTTCCGTCGTCTTCGCGGACGACAACGACGCGGTCGAGGTCGTGCCGGGCGAGGAAGCCGTGTGCGTCCTACGCGTGGAGAACACGGGGATGGTGGTCGACCGGATCCTGCTCGACGTGCTCGGCGAGGCCGCCGAGTGGACCGACGTCGAACCCGCGCAGGCCAATCTCCTGCCGGGCGCGGTCGAGCAGGTCCGGGTCCGCTTCCGGCCGCCGCGCACGGCCTCCCAGGCCCCGGGCGAGGTCCGGTTCGGGCTGCGCGCGATGTCGACCGAGGACTCCGCGGGCTCGTGCATCGAAGAAGGCACCGTCAGGGTCGGGGAGTTCGGCGACCTCAGCGCACAGTTGGTGCCCAAGAGCTCGACGGGACGGCGTTCGGCGCGCTTCAAGCTTGTCGTGGAGAACCGCGGCAACCGGCCGGAGCAGGTGCGGGTCGAGGCGCTCGACCCAGAGGTCAAGCTGGGCTTCAGGACGAAGCCCGCCCTGTTCGTGGCCAGACCGGGCACGGCGACCTTCGTACGCCTGAAGGCCGTGCCCCGCAAGACGTTCCTGAAGGGGCCCAACCGCACGCTGCCGTTCGAGGTCTCCGCGTTGCCGGAGCGGGGCGAGGCCGCGAGGGCCGAGGGCGTGATGCTGGAGAAGCAGACGCTGCCCGAATGGCTGCTGCCGGTGCTCGGGATCACGGTGGTGGCCTGTGGCCTGCTGTTCGCGCTGTGGATGACCGTGCTCCAGCCCGTCGCGCACTCCGCCGCGTCGGCGGCCGCCGACGCGCAGGACGCGGCCGGCGCCGCGAAGTCGGCCGCGGCCAAGGCCATGGCGAGCGGCAAGCCCACCAAGGCCGCCAAAGCCGCCAAGCCCGCGCCGCCCACCGTGCTGACCGTCAAGCTGGCCTCGCCGACCGTCGTCACGGGGGCGACCGTCCCGGCGACCGGCGACTTCTCCGGCGGCACCGGCGCACACCCCAAGCTCGTGTGGACCTCGTCCGCCCCGCATGTCGCCACGGTCTCGTCGAGCGGCGTGGTGACCGCGCACAACCCGGGCACGGCGATCATCACCGCGACCGGCGCCACCGACACGGCGTCCCCCGCCGCCAGTACGCACTCCCCCGACGCCGCCACGTCCGGGTCCCCGTCCGCCGCCGGCGCGACGCCCGATCCGACGGCGGGCACCGCGAGTCCGAGCCCCACGAGCCCGGCGATCCTGACCGGTTCCGTGACCGTCAACGTGGTGAGCCCGGTGTCGGTCACCAGCACCTCGCTGTCCCAGGCGGCGCGCGGCAAGCCCTACTCCGAGTCCTTCGGCGCCACCGGCGGCACCGGCTCGTACACCTGGCAGGTCAAGTCCGGGGCGCTCCCGATGGGCCTCTCGCTCTCGCCCCAGACGGGAGCCGTCACCGGAACCCCGGCCATGGCCGGGACGAGCACGTTCACCGTGCGGGTGACGGATGCCGGGCCGCCCGCCCAGTTCGCCACCAGGACGTTCAAGGTGACCGTCCGCAACTCGCTGGCCGTGAACAGTTCCACGCTGCCCGGAGGGACCACGCGCAGCCCGTACTCGCAGACACTTGAGGCGATCGGCGGCACCGCCCCCTACCGATGGGCGCTCGCCGCGGGCAAGGGGGTGCTCCCGAACGGGCTGCGCCTGGACCCGGGCTCCGGGGCGATCACCGGTACCCCGACCACGGCCGGCGTCTTCGACTTCACCGTCCAGGTCACGGATTCGGCCAGGCCGAACCAGTCGGCCACCCAGGCACTGTCCCTGACGGTCTCCAACCCGCTGGGGATCGGCACCCTGTCCCTGCCGGACGGGGTCACCAAGGCGCTGTACTCGCAGCCGCTGAGCGCCTCCGGCGGCGTCGAGCCGTACACGTGGTCGATCTCCCGTGCGCCCCGTTCGGCGCCCGCGGGGCTGACGCTCAACCCGAAGACCGGTGTGATCGGCGGAACACCGCAGGCAGCCGGCTCCTCGACGTTCACCGTGTACGTCACCGACTCCGCCATGCCCGCCCACACCAAGTCCCAGACGTTCACCTTGGAGGTGGTGTCCGGGTTCGCCGCCACGACGTCGAGCCTGCCCCAGGCGACGTTCGGCAAGGACTACGGGGCGCAGCTGACCGCGGCGGGCGGCACCGCGCCGTACGTGTGGACGCTGATGGGTACGCTGCCGGACGATCTCACGCTCGGGTCGAACGGCTCGATCACCGGCCGGCCGCAGGCGACGGGCAGCTTCCCGTTCAGTGTGCAGGCGACGGATTCGAGCAAGCCCCCGCTGACCACCACCAAGACCCTGACGTTGACGGTGGTGGCCTCGCTGGGGATCATCACGACCTCACCGCTGCCCCACGCGCTGACCGGGAAACCGTACGCGCAGACCCTCAAGGCGGTCGGCGGCACGGCCCCGTACACCTGGGCCCTGTCCAAGGACACCCCGCTGCCGGACGGCCTGAGCCTGGACCCCGTCACCGGTGTCATCAGCGGTACACCGGAGTCGACCGGCGATGTCACGCTCGATGTCACCGTGACCGACTCGGGTCCCACGCCCCAGACGGACACCAAGTCGGGTCTGTCGCTGACGGTCGTGCTGCCGCTGGGCTTCCAGGAGCCCTCGACGATTCCGGAGGCGGCCCTGGGATTCCCGTACAAGGGATTCGCGCCGACCAACGTGACCGGCGGCTCCGGCAAGCGGAGTTGGTCGGTGACCGAGGGAGCGCTGCCGGACGGCCTCGGGCTCGACTCCACCACCGGGGCGGTCACCGGCACCGTGCGGTCGCCCGCCAGCGCCGGGACGTACCAGTTCACGGTCACGGTGAGCGATACCACGGACTACACGGTGACCGCGAAGACCAGCATCTCCATCACCGTCGTCAACCCCCTGACCGTACAGACCCCGGACCCGTGGAACGGTACGGTCGGGACGCGCTTCCAGGGCAGAACCGTCCAGCCGGCCGACGGTCTGGCGCCTTACAGGTTCACCCTGGTCCCCGGCCCGGGATCGGCATGGATGTCGATCGACGCGTCGACGGGTGAGGTCACCGGAACCCCGGACGGGACGTGCGCGAACCCCGCCGCCACGGACGGACCGCCCACCGGAACCGTGACGGTCAGCTGTGCCGCGACCGACTACACGGGGCAGGTCACGGTCAAGGACGCCCTGGACGAGTCCGTGACCACGACGGTGCACGTGAAGGCCGCCGTGCCGGCGCTGACCGTGCAGTTCAACAGGAGCACGCACACCCAGACCGGCGGTACCCCGCTGACGGACTTCGACGTGACCGTCGGCAGCCCGAGCGGCGGCTACGGCGCCGGCACGTACTCGTACGACGTCAGCCCCGCGGTGTGCGACGAATCCGGCCTCGACTGCGACAGTTTCGACACCTCCACCGGAACGATGAGCGGAGAGATCGACGATCTCACCGACGGGACGGCGACCTTCACCGTGACGGTCACCTCCACCGACCCCCACGACAGCGACAACAAGGTCACGGCCACCTACTCGGAGTCGATCAGGACCCTGCCCGCCCCCACGCCGCCGGCTTCCGGCGGCGGTGCGACCGGTGGAGGCTCCCAGTGACCGGATCACCGAGCGGGTCGCCCGACAGCCCGCCCACCGGGTCGTCTGCCGCGATGGCCCCGCCGGTGCCCCCGCTGGACGTGCTGGTGCTGCAGACCGCCGCGTCCTTGGAGAACCTCGCCGTCCAGTCCTACTCGACCGCGGCCGAACTGCCCTTCGTGGTCCGGGGAAGCGCTCGGCTGCGGGCTCTGGTGACCCGCAACCGGGCTCACCACCTGGCGCACGCGCGGGCGTTCAACCAGGCGGTGGTCAGGGCCGGCGGGGCCCCGCAGCATGCCGCGGACCCCCTGTACGCCACGACGGTGCGCCGGCGGCTGGCCGCCATGACCGATCCGGACACCCTGGTCAGCCTGCTCACCGAACTCGAAGGCAACAACGCGGGGACCTGCACCCGCTACGCGAGCCTGGCCGAGCGCGGTGGCCTGCGCTCGCTGTTCGTGAACGTCGCCTCGGTCGAGGCGCAGCACGGTGCGGAGCTGCTGATCCTCCGGATGCTGCCGGAGAACGGCACCACGGCGGCGCACGCGCGGGGGGCCACGGCGCGAGCAGTCCCGGCGGCGGCGGGCACGGTCGGCGTTCCGCACGCCGTCTATCCCACCACGGCCGCGTCCGCGATCAACGAAGGAGCGGTGCGGTGACCGGCACCGAGCATGTGCCCGACGTGGACGGCGCGCAGCCCCCCGACCCGGGGCAGCAGCCCCCCGACCCGGGGCAGGAGGCACTCGTCGCGGAGGAGGCACCACCCGGCGCGGAGAACACGAAGAGGGCGCCGTCCCGCCGGTCCCTGATCCTGGGGGCCGGGGGTGTCGTCCTGGGCGCCGCGGGGATCGGGGTGGGCCTCGCGATGGACGGGGGCGGCAGCGGCCGGCACGCGTCGTCGCCGTACTCCGGAGACCTGCGGACCGTGGCCCTGGCCGCCGCGCTGGAGAACCAGGCGGTGAGCGCCTACCGGGCGGTCGACGCGGTGCTGCGCGCCGGGCGGCTCGGCCCGGAGGTACCCGCGCTCGCGGCGTTCGTACGGACCGCGGCGGCCCATCACACCCAGCACGCCGCGACCTGGAACGCGATCCTGCGCGAGGCGCGCAAGCCGGTCGTCACCGGGGTCCCGCTCTCGGGCCACACACGGTTGCTGGACCGGATCAAAGCGGCGTCGAACGTGGACGAGGTCGTGTCCGCGGTGCAGGACCTGGAGTACCAGGCGGCGCAGACCCACATGGCCGCGGCCGGCAGCCTGGCGGGCGTCGGGCCGGCCGTGACCGCCGCCGCCACGATCGCGCCCGTCGAGGCGATGCACGCCGCGACGCTCGGCTATGTGCTCGGCGGACAGCCCTGGACCGCGAACTTCCTCGGTACCAACGAGGTCCTGCGGACCACGGAACTGACGGCATGAAGGCTCGCCGCGAACGCGCACGAGCGATCTCCCCAGGAGGATTCTTTGCAGCAGACAATCCCTTTGATGCCGATGTTCAAGGCGCTCCTGGCTCCCGCGCAGGCCGTCCCGGAGGAGGAGGCGGAGAGCCCGGTCCAGCTGGCGAACGGCGCGAAACGCGGTGACGTCGACTGGCTCAACGAGGTCCTGGTGCCGCTGGTCTTCTACCAGGACCGTGCGTGGTTCGAGCAGGAGGACAGCTGGGTCGCCGAATGTCTCGCCGAATGGGCGGACCCGGACACCGAGGGCCTGTTCCACTCCTCGCTGCGGGAGGACGCCGGGCAGAGCGAACTGGAGATGTTCGTCGACACCTTCGGGGGCGTCGTCGAGCAGTGGCGGGTCCAGAACGAGCAGGCCCAGCCGCAGCCGAATCCGGACTTCGATCCCGCGGAGCCCGTCGAGGGCACTCAGTACTACAAGTACGCCAAGCTCCCGGGAACGCATGAGTTCCACTGGCTCTACGCCTCGGGGCCGGACTCGGCCGACTGGCAGGTCCTGCAGGTCCGGTACGACCAGTACGAGCAGAACGCGACCGACGCCGCCTATGGGCACGCGGAGATCATCGAACCCTACGGCGACCACTTCATGAAGGCCGTCGACGGGCGGTGGGTGTTCGGCGCCTCCCGGGACGCGGCCGTCTGGCACGACGAGTACGAGCAGTTGCTGGCGCAGGAGGGCCTGCTTGCGGCCCAGCCAGAACCGGCCCAGCCAGAACCGGCCGAGGCGGTGGTCGAGGAGCCCGCACCGCATGCCCAGAAGGTGGCCATCCTGGAGGCCGTAGCGGACGGGCTGGACGCGCGGGTCTTCGACCCGGAGGCTGAACTCACGGCCGAAGAGGCCGAGGAGATCCTGAGCAGCCAGGCCGGAGAGATGTTCTTCGGGACTGTCACGCAGTTGATGGCCGACGCACAGAAAGCGCAGCTCGAAGAACTGCTCGCGGCGCCCGAGGACTTGAGCGCGGAAGAGCTGAGCGAGCTGCTGGAGCTGGTCCTTTCCCATCAGGCGTGACGCACGGCGCCGGATCCGGCGATGAATTCCCCAGCTGTTCCAAGGAGTGTGCATTATGCCGTTCGACGGCGCGATCGAAGGCCGGAAGAAACCCCTGACCGACCGGGAGAATATGGTCGAGAGCTTCGAGCGCACGATCGGTGCGCTCGACAGACTGATCGACCAGGAGGTCCTCAAGGACGACATCGCGACACTCGGCGAGCGGGTCGTCCAACTGCAGGACAAGAGCCAGGGACTGGTCATCCACCCCAAGATCTGGGACGTACTCAGCAAGAAGTGCGCCGCGATCATGCTCGACACGCATGCCAGCCGGATCTCCGAGCAGCTCACCGGTCAGATCGCGGTCGAGGTGAGCAAGAAGGCGGCGGAGCAGGCGCAGTTGGAGGTCGCCGAGCTGTTCGACAAGCGAATCCGCAGAGCCAAGGACGACTACACCGGCGAGAACCTGCGGAAGAAGGCTCGCGAGCTCTGCGATTCGATCGGTGTCCTCATCGACGGCATCCCCCAGCAGGTCAATGCCATCGACAGCATCCTGGCCGAGGTCGACAAGTTCAAGGAACTCGAATTCGTCAAGGGTGCCCTGAACACCGGGGGCCTGTCCGTGACAGGGGAAGGCGAACTGCGACGGCTGAAGCCGACGTTCGAGAAGTACGACCTCGCGCTCGACAAGGCCCGCACCGCCGTCGAGGATGCTCTTGACGCCGACGAAAAGAAGATCCTCAAGGCCATGCGTGAGGCCCACCAGGTCATCGCCGGGTATTTCCCCGACATGGCGCGCAAGTCCATGGCGACGGCCGCCGCCTACAAGGGCATGACGCTCACGATCGACACGAAAATGCTCGACGCCTATATATATGCGAACAGTTTCACCGCCCAGAGCCTTGAGGGTCTCCAGACGCTGGCGGGAGCCGGTACGAGCGTCGTCGGGACGGTCCTCGAAGAGACCAACCTCTCGGGATTCTTCCTGCGGGTCGCCGACCTTTTCAACATCGTGAGCAACAAGCTGGCTACCGAGGCAGCGGTGAAGGCGGGGGCCGCCAAGTTCAAGCGGGTGGACGTGAAGGGCAGTCTCTTCACGGCGTACAACGAAAATCCTGACATGTTGTTCAAGAGGCTGCAGGACAACCAGAAGGTGGCGCTCGACATCTTCCTCGGCACACTGCAGGTGGCGGTCGCCGGGGGACTGCTCGCCGCTCCCCCCGGGGCGGGCGAGCTGGTCATGGCGGTGTTCGACCCGGTCGCCGACTTCGTCAAGGACGTTGTCGGAAAGGTCCTCGACCAGCGCGCGGAGCTGGCCGGGAAGAAGATCGAGGAGGCAAGGAGTCAGGGGAAGCTTCCGCTGCCGCAGGAGGGCGGCGAGAAGGCGTTCTGGACGAAGGTCGAAGGTTGCTATGAAAACGGCGCCGACTGGGTCCGGGAAAAGCTCGAACCCCCGCTGAACAAGGCGATCGGCGAGAAGGCCACGGAATTCGCGAAGGGGGTGGCCGACGAGTTGGCCTCCCTGAGCACCCCCACGGAGATTCTCGGGTTCCTCTACTCTCCGGGGTCGGCCGAGGAGGAGGGCGAGGACGGGCCGATCGACCCGGGCGATCTCGCCCATGTCCTGCAGCGCATGATCGTCCAGCCGATCGTGGGCGTGGTGGTCAAACACTGCGAGATCACACCTGCGGAGTTCTTCTCCGGAGACGAGCTCGCCGGCAAGCTGACCGCCATCAACCTCGCCCAACTGCCCCTCGGCTTCGTGTTGAAGCAGTCCTGGAAGAAGAGCCCGCCGCCGCTTCCGGTCGACCGGACGGCGCACCCCGGCGTGGTTCCCGACGAGGTCAACGGCCACCGGGTGACGACGACGGACCGCACCCGGAGCAGGCTGGACGGCCCTGCGGAGTCCCATCTCGTGTACGTCGCACTGGACTTCGGAGGAATCCAGGTCTGGGGAGACTGGAACCCCGGGAAACGGACATGGCAGGCGCGCGACATCCACCGGGACTCGTTCACCAGATGGAGCGGGATCTCCATGGAGAACACCGTGGACAACGCCCTGGAGAACGCCATGCGCATCAAGGAGAACGACACCGTTCTGCGCGGCACATGGCACGCCATCGTGAGCCCGGAACGGGCCACCACGTACATCGGGTTCCAGGCAGAGGACGGTAAGTGGCGGATCGGCCACTTCATGGATCTGCCGAAGGGGGCCCGCACCCCGGAGTACGGACTCGGCCGGCAGACGGAGAACGTCACCCGGACTCGGACGCGGGACATCGGAGACGTCTTCCGGGCCTGAGTCCGCGTGACCGACAGCCGGAGCGGCACACGAGGAGACCGATGAGCACGCTGCGGGACGCGGACCTCTCACTCGCCAACTGGCTGGAGAGCGTTCTGCCGCCGGGTACCGGCGTCAGGTTCGACGCGCCGCGCGCCGACTGGGAGCGGCCGGTGTCCGGCGCTCCTTTCGTCAGCCTGTTCCTCAGCGACGTCCGCAGGGGCGGGCAGGACCTGCCGCCCTCCGGATGGTCGGAGGTTCGCGACGCCGACGGGCGGCTGGTGGGCAGGCAGCCCGCGGTTCGCCACTACCGGATCTCCTACACGGTCACAGTGTGGTCCGGTGCGGCGGGCGCCGGCCAGGAGGCGTCCGAGGAGGCGTCCCGGCGGGCGATCGAGGAGCACGACCTGCTCGGCCTGCTGATCGACGCCTGCACGAACACCGACACCCTCCCGGACGACCATCTGACGGGAGCCCTGGCCGAGGCCGGGCTCCCGTCCTTCGTGCGCTGCGGGGGCGACGAGCCGGGGCGCTCGACGCAGGGCCTGTGGCCGGGCCTCGGGATCGCGCCGCGCGCGCATCTCGTACTGGAACTGGTAGCGCCCGTGGTGCCGCCGATGGTGACCGACCTCGCGCCGCCGGCCCGCGGGATCGTGCTCGGCGCGGCCCGGTTGCCCGCCCCCGGCCCGACCGGCGAGGCCGCGGCGACGGCCGGTTCAGCCCCGTCCGGCCCGGCACCGGCCGGGGCCGCGGGAACCGTGCGGCGCTGGGAGCGGCGCACGATCACCGAGTCCCGCCGGGCCGCGCCCCGGCCGGGAGACGAGCCGTAGCGCCGCGGTCGCGGCGCGTACGCCTGTCCTGCCTCGCCGGACCGGCCGTGCTGCCCGCGCCCTCAGCCCGCGGTCACCGAGATGTTGGTGGTGATGAACCGCGCGGTGCCCGGCTTCGCCAGCAGCGGGTCGGGCAGGGCGGTCGGAGGCGGCTGAGTGGCGGGCGTCTCCACCGTGAACACGGCCGTGAACGTGCCGCCCCTGATCAGGATCGGCTTGCCGCCGTTGGTGGTTTTCCGCGTCAGGTTCTCCGGCAGCAGGGTGAGTACCAGCTTGCCCGTGCCGGGCTGGGTGAAGGGCGGTGCCGTGTACGCCAGCGGCGCGCGCAGCACCATCGGCAGTTCGTCTCCCTGGAGGCAGACGGGCGTTCCGCCGACGGTCACGTTCGAGCTCGAACCGGTCAGTGGCAGCGGCGCCGCCAGTGCCGGTACCACCGTGGGCACCGGGATGGTCACTTCGAGCAGGTCCCCGGTTCTGATGACGAAATCCGCCACGCGTCCTCCTGTGCCGTGTCGTGCCCTGTCAGGTCGTGAAGCCGAACAGCTCGATCTCGGAGACGGCGACGGTGGACCCGCTGCTGCCCGGATACACCGCGCCGACCTCTATCCGCACGCTGCTGACGAGTTCCGCGTGGCGGATGGAGAACTCCTGCTCCTGCGAGGTGTCCTTCGGGACGATCGTGAAGGACTCGCCGTTGGAGTACGTCAGCCGCAGTTGGCTGGGCCTGCCGTCCCGGACGTAGGCGGTGCTCGCGCCCGAGTGCAGGATGATCTTCATCAGCGTCACGCGGTGTGCGAACTTGAAGGTGAGGGCCGGTTCGGCCGAGGTCGACCAGGGTGCCAGCCAGCACGTGTCGAGCAGTTCGTCCGCGGCGTTCAGCGCGGGATGTCCGTGCTGCGACGCGTTCGCCGTCACGCTGACGGCGTGGATCGGCGAGAGGTCGTGGGCGACCGCCCCGGTGACCCTGGCCTTCAGGCTCCGCGCCCTGCTGTCGACCGTGTCGCGGAACGGCGGGTACGTGCCGTAGAGCATGCCGCCGAAGAGCAGCGCCACCGCGACGACGATGCGGCCCTTGCGGTAGATCTGCCGGAGCGCCGACTTCGGATCGAAGCCGGGTCGCGCGAGGTGCGCGGCCGACGTGCCGTCCGCCTGGCCGCCGCCCGCGGCCTGCGCGAGCTGGACGACGCGTGGTCCGCGCCTGGGCACGAACCTTCGCCACCACGGTTGCCTGACCTTCACCGCCTCGACCAGCGAGGCGCCGCACCGGCTGCAGAAGCTGCGAGTGCTCGGATTGCCCTCGCCGCACGCCCCGCACACCAGGTCGCCCGGGTGCAGCCGACGGGTCGGCGCGGTCCTCGTCACTGCGACCGCCCGAGCCCGCGCGATCTGCGGCGCCTGTTCGCGGATCTCCCCGGGCGACCGTACCGGGGCGGTGTCGACTCCGGTGGACGCCGGACCGGTGGGCCGCGCATCCGGCGCGTCGGCCCCGGGGGCGGACGCGGACTCGGGGTGCTCGACGGGCGCGACCAGGGCCGCGGCGTCATTCCGCCGGGCCGCGGGTGCCGGCGGCCGGGGTGTCTGCGCAGGTGATGGAGCAGCGGCCGCGCTCCTCCGGGGCGGAGACGGAGGAGGCGGAGGGGGCGTAGCCGTGCCCGTCCGAGCCGCCGACGGTGGGGGCGGCGGAGGCGGCGGGGCAGAGGCTCTCCGGGCCGACGGCGGGGGCGGCGGCGGGGGCGGAGGGGGCGGGGGCGCGGCAGAGGCCCTCCGGGCCGGCGGTGGGGGCGGCGGAGGCGGCGCGGCAGAAGCCCTCCGGGCCGACGGTTGGGGCGGGGGTGGAGGAGCGACGGCCGCACTCTTCCTTGCCGGAGCCGGCGGGGCGGGCGGCGGAGGCGTGGTCGCGCCCGCCCTCGGCCTCGGCGGCGGGGGAGGCGGGGGCGCGCCGGCTCCGGGACGCGGCGCCGCGGGCGCGCCGGGACGCGGGGAAGGCGCCCCCGCAGGGGGTCGTGGCCCGGCCGGCGGTGCCTGCTGCTCCCCCACGGTGGCCTCGGAG
The DNA here is from genome assembly GCF_042721035.1 of Streptomyces sp. NPDC058464. Lineage (NCBI taxonomy): Bacteria > Bacillati > Actinomycetota > Actinomycetes > Kitasatosporales > Streptomycetaceae > Streptomyces > Streptomyces sp. NPDC058464. The sequence continues at coordinate 226,370 of NZ_JBHXMA010000004.1, read as the reverse complement.
GCTTCCGGCCTGGGCCCGGCGATGAAGGTGTTCGCCCCCTGGAGCACGCGCTGGAGCACGCCGACCCGCGGTTCGGAGGCCGTCTGCTCCTGCTCGATCTCCTGGACCACCTCCTGCGCGACCTGCGACGTCTGTTTCTCCCCCGTCCATTCGAGGAAACCGCCGCAGGAGCCGCAGAAGGCGTCGTCCTCCCCGTTGCGGAACCCGCACTTACGACAAACGATCATCTCTCCACGACCTCCAGCCCGTGCGGGACATGCGCGGGTTTCTCGGCGGCGATCAGTTCCTCCAGCGCGGTGACGTCCACCGACGCGCTCCTCGGCAGCGTCACCCGGACGGACAGCCGGGGCACCGCCTCGCCGGGTAGCGGGGTGTTCGGAACCGTCGACCAGCTGACCCCGCCGCTCTCGGCGAGTTCCACCTCCCCGCCGGTCACCAGCTCGACCAGCGTGCGCAGACCTTCGGCGGTGCCTCGCAGCCGGTGGAGCAGCACGGAGTGCGCCACGGCCGCCCGCTGCCGGTCGAGAGGCCAGTTCTCGTCCAGGACCGTGCCCAGCCAGCCGGCGAGCCACCGCACGAAGTCGCCGGGCGCGAGCATCGGGTCGGTATAGGCCGCCAGACAGTCCAGGGTCGAGACGGCCGGGGCGAGCACCTCGTCCAGGGCTCCGGTCCACCGCATCGCCACCGGGTCCTCCTGGAAGACCGCGGGCAGCAGCGTGCCGATCGGATACGGCGTGTCCAGCCCCACCACGGCCGCGCGCATCAGTGTGCCTCCACTCTGACCTGGTGCTCGTACGAGAACACCAGGCTGTTGGCGTCGAGATCGATCCGGCGGGCCTCCTTGCCGCGCACGCCGGTGACCGGGTCGGCGGAGAACAGCCGTACGTCCTCGACCAGTTCGACCCCGGGTATCTGTTGCAGTCGGCCGAAGATCTCGCCGGCCTGCACCGGACGGCCGAACGGCCAGCCGGCACCCTCGGGCCCGCCGCCGGGCAGCGGATTGAGATAGCGGTGGAGGGCTTCGAGCGAGTCCTCGCGCACCCGCTCGGCGTTCACCCGTGGTCGGGCCACCAGCCGGGCGACCACGGTGACGCCGCGGTAGAGCGGCGGTTCGAGCATGACGCGGGTGCCCACGACCCGCGCGCGGTCGAGCCGTTCGGCGATCCGGCGCAGCGTCGGCTCCGGCGGGACGAGGTTCTCGAACAGGATCCGGCCGTCCTGCATGGCCGCGGCCGGGACAACCAGCACCCGGACTCCCCCGGCCTCGGCGGGGTCCTCGCCGGTCGGCACGCAGCGCACCCGGGCGATCTCCGGCGCCGCCTCGCGGGTCAGGATCTCGTAGTCCTCCGCCGTCACCGCGCGGCTGCGGGTACGCAGCAGCAGCGGCCCGCGGTCCTTCGCCTCGCCGAGGGTCTCCCCGTCCACCCCGCCATGAGCCGGGCGCCGGTTCTCCACGGCGGAGACCGCCGGGACCGAGGACTTGAGCCGGCAGACCGACCCGGCCGCGACGTTCCCACGGGCGCCGCCTCCGGTCGCGTACCCGCGGATGCGCACCTCGGCGCCCTTCTCGGGTACGGCACCGTACCGGCGCAGGCTCCCATCGGTCTCGCGTACCGCCGGGCCGAACAGGACGAGTCCCGAGACCGCGTCCAGGGCGAAGTGCCGGTCCTCCGGCCGGCTGTCCGCGAAGTGCTCGACCTCGGTCCACTCCAGCCAGCCGTCCGGTGAGCTGGTCTCCACGACCGGCGGGCCGTAACCGGCCAGCACCGGAGAGTGCCGGAGCGGGAACTGCTGCCCGGGCACGCCCTCCGCCCGGTCCAGCTTCTCGAGAGCGACCGGTTCGGCGTGCATGGCCTCGACCGTGCCGCCGATCGTGCAGACGGTCAGTCCGTCGACCACGGGCGAGTCCGTGTACGGGGGTTGTCCCTCCTCGGGCTCGGTGACCCGGGCCCTGATCCACCCGGCGCGGTCGCCGTCGACCACGCTCGCCCGATGCGCGGTCGGCACGTGCAGCACGATCGCGCCCGAGGTGTTCAGGCCCCCGGTCTCGTCGAGCCCCGTCTCGCACTCCGTCCAGCCGTCGCCCGTCCATGCCTCCCAGATCAGCGGGGCGTGTTTCGGATTGACCCCCACCCCCTCGACCCGGCCGCGGAATCCCAGTCGGATCGCGCACCCGGGCACCGGGTCGGTGAGACCGATCATCAGCGCGTCCCCGATCCCGGGGCGTCGGCGGAACGCGGGGAACGGCCTGCCGTCCGAGAGCAGCCGGGAGCGGTCCGCGGTCCCGGCCGGCCGGCCGTCCTCGGTGGCCGTGCCGGTCTGTCCGCCCTCGGACTCCGATTCGACCGCGGTCCTGATCCTGGCGAGCGAACAGGGCACGACGGCCAGGTCCGCCCGGGTGGTGAAGACGACCGACTCGGTGGTGGCCGTACGAAGGGTCCCCACGCGGGTGCCCGCGGCGATCGTCAGCCGCGCGCGTGCGGGACTGGAGAGCCAGAAGGTGACGGGTACGCGCGCCGGGGTGGGCGGGAGGATGCGCAGGCCGATCAGGTTCAGGAAGGTGACATAAAGCCGGTCGGGCACCTGGTTGAGCCGGAAGAGCAGCTGGTCGGTCATATGGGCGAAGGTCTCGATCAGGGTGATGCCCGGGTCGGAGACGTTGTGGTCGGTCCACTCCGGGCAGCGCTGCATCACCAGGTGTTTGGCCTCGTAGACGAGGTCCTGGAACCGGCGGTCGTCGAGATCGGGGGCCGGCAGGGGCATCAGTACTCGCCTTCTTCGTGCTCGGGGATGGTGTAGAAGGGGAAGACGAGGTTGCGCGGGCTGTTGGTGCCGGGCACGACGTAGCGGATGTCGATGTAGAGCAGGCCCGGCTGCTCCTCGTCGGGGTACACGTCCACCTCGGCCACGTCGACGCGTGGCTCCCACTGCTCGATCGCGTCCTTGACCACGTCGGCTATCTCGGAGGCCTTGTGGACGCCGGCCCCGTCGAAGATGTAGTCCCGCAGGGTGCTGCCGAACCGCGGCCGCATCGGGCGCTCTCCGGGATAGGTCTCCAGGATCAGCCGCATCGACTGCTCCAGTTTGGCGGTCCCGGAAACCATGGTCGGCGCCCCAGTGGGTTCGAAGCCGAACGGGAACGACCAGCCGGTGCCGGTGAAGTCGGTCATCGCCGTCCCTCATCCGCCCAGCGAGACGGACGCGCCGGAGAGGGAGACGGTGCCCTGACTCTGGATGGTGAGCGAGCCGGCGGACTTCAGGGTCAGCGAGTTCCCGCCGTCGATGGTCACCGTTCCGCCCTCGCCGGTCACTATGTTGACGGTCCCGGCCCGGCCGCACCTGATGGTGAGCTGCCCCGCCGGGTCGGTGGGCGCGCAGGTGAGCTCCACCGCCCCCCGTACCACGTCGACGCCGAGCCCCAGCCCGCCGTCGCCGGTGCCCAGCGCGATCCGCGACTGCTCCGGCTTCGGCCCCTCGCCCATCTCGTCCTGGAACACCAGCCGGTTGCCCGAGGCCGAGACGAACCCGCGGCGCGCGACCGACGAGTCCGCGCCGCCCGGCCCCTGCCGGACGGCGCTGCCGCCGAGGCTGTAGGCGCTGTGCTCGGTGACGAGGCCGCCGAGCACGTAGGGACGGCGCGGATCGCCGAACTCGAACCCGACCAGGACCTCGTCGCCGACCTCGGGCAGGAACATCGCGCCGCTGCGCCGGCCGGCGCCGAACTGCACGACCGGGGCCCAGTCGGTGCGCACGTCCGGGGACAACCACGGCAGCGTCAGCCGCACCCGGGCGTGGTCGCCGCCGATGTCGTCGACGATGGCGCAGACGAGACCGGGGATCCGCACCGGGTCGGTGCCGTCGGCCGCGGTCAGGCCGAGCAGGGAGCGGTCGTGCGCGCCGCCCGCGGCGAACTCGGTGTGGTAGCCGTTCTCCGCCAGGTCGAACACGTGCCGGGCACGGGTGACCAGCCAGACGGCGGGAAAGTGTCCGGGAATTCCGGAGACCTTGACGGAGGCGCCGGCGCGGATCGCGGGGTCGCCCATCGCGTCCCCCTCCGCCTCGGCGAAGGTCCCGCCGACGGACGCGGCCAGAGCCGCGGACGCGGCCTCGACGTCCGCGACCGGCAAGGTGCCCACGACATGGGCGGTCGGGCTCGGTGGGGGGCCGAGGCCCTCCCCGCCCCCGAGGCCGTCCCCGGGCTCCAGGCCCTGCCCGCCCGCCGCGACGGCGCCCAGCGGACCTTCGGCGGCCGCGCTGAAGAGCGCCGTGACCTCGGTCAGGCCCCGCGGGCGCTCGGTGGGGGCGGTGGCGGAGGGCGCCGGTGCCGAGGGCGCGGCGGAGAGCGTCGCCCGCAGCGGGTCCCAGACCCGCACCTCGACCTCGGGGGCCAGGTTCCCCGCTGTGACGCGCGGTTCGAAGCGCAGCAGCGGGCCGGGTATGGCCAGCTCCGGCAGACCTTTGTGGGAGTCTGCGAGCGTGGAGGCCTTCCGGAAGTAGAAGTCCCCCTCGGACATGCCGAATTCAAAGCCGATCTCGCGTGCCCGTTGGGCCAGGAACTCCCAGTCGCTCTGGTTGCACTGCAGCAGGTGCTCGTGGACGGTCTGCGTCCCGGAGATCCTGCCGACCGGCAGTCCCGCCTCCTCGGCGATCCGCCGGGCGATGTCCGAGTCGGTCGCATCGTCGAACGACCTTGTCCTGCGCGCCCGTTGCAGCCGGTGGCACAGGTCGTAACCGCGTACCACGGTCCGCCCCACCGTGCCCTGGTAGTACCCCTCGATCGCGGTGACCTCGCCGACGACCAGTCGGCCGCCCGGCCCGGACCCGACGCGCACCTCGATGCGCGTCCCGATCCGGAGACCGGCCTGGTCCAGCGCGGCACCGGTGAGGTCCGCGAAGCTGAGCGCGAACATCGACGGCAGCAGCAGGTGGGTGCTGACCTCGGTACGCACCAGGGACCTCGCGGCGGCGCCGGACAGCTCCCGGCCCGGACCGGCGCCGACCAGTACCGTCGGCCACACGGTGGCGCCGAGGTCCGACGACACGGTCATCGCTCACTCTCCTGCGTGCTCGGCAGGTACACGCGCGTCCCGGGCCGCACGCGCAGCGGGTCGTCGAACCGGTTCGCCGCGGCGATCTCCCGCCAGTGCTCCGGCCCGCCGTAGCACCGCGTGGCGAGTTCGGGCAGGGACTCGGCACCGGAGAGCAGGTGGGTGCGGCGCCCCGCGAGGCCGCCCGAGCTCGGATTGGTCGGCCCCGGGATGTCGGGGATCGAATGGAGCGTCAGGTCGACGGTGGCCCGTACGGGCGTCCCGGACGGACTGAACCGGGTGTACGTGACCGTCACCTGGTTGAGGTGGACGAGGTAGACCTGAGAGCCCCAGATGAACTTCAGCCGGGGCAGCTCGCTCCGCTGCGTGGACGTCTTGTCTCTGCTGTCCACGAAGTGGGACCAGGTGAGCAGGCGCAGGCAGGTGCGCGCCACGTTCGTGCCGTCGAAGGTCAGCGAGCGCAGGTTGATGCTCGTGGTGCCCTTCGCCTTCTCGACCTCCTCGACGGATATGGCGGACAGTTCGACCTTCGCCCTCGGGTCGGAGATCCCGGCGGGTTTCTCGCCCTTCTTCTGCAGACCGGCGGTCGGTGCCACCGGCGCCGAGTGCGAGATCACGATGGTCGCCGGGTTGAAGTCGAACTCGACGTAGTCGGCGGCGGCGGTGGACTTCGCCGGGCCGAGTTTGGCGTTGCCGTCCGGGGCCAGCGGGGGTGCCGGGGCCCGTGGGATGCGCCGCGCGGCCATGGCCGCGCGCTGCTTCTGCACCATCTCGGGGGTGACGCTCATGAGTCCGGCTCCTATGTGTGGACGGCGGCGGAGGCCGGCAGGAAGCCCTCGTGTTCGAGGGTCAGCGTCTCGATCGCGACCGCGTTCTGCTTCGCGTCCAGGACGGGGCCGCTCCACGACACCGGGTACGCGTTGCGCAAGCTCCAGGAGGCGACGACGTTCTGGTGCACGTCCTGGAGGGCGATGTCCACGGTCCCCTTCGGCGCCCTGGCGCTCTTCTCGTCGCAGTTCATCCAGGTCGTGACCAGCTTGCCGAGCCAGCCCTGCAACGCCTGTGACGGCTGCCTCTCCATCGCCCTTTCCAGGACGACCGGGGAGTAGGACACCTGGGCGGGCAGCTTCACCTCGCCGCTGTAGTCACCGCCGACCTTGATCGTCTCGGTCCGGAAGTCGACCTTCAGGCCCTTGCACGAGGACCATTCACCGAGTCGGTCGATACCGTCGCCGTTGGAGAAGGCGACGGTGAAGCGCATGGACAGGCCGTAGTACCGGAACGCGCTGTCGGCGGCCGCGCTGCGCGCCGCCGAGGCCGCGGTGGACGCGGCTGTGCCGCCGGCCTGGGCGAGGGGGAGGCCGAGTCGGCCGCCGCCCTGCCCGGCTGCGGAGGCGAAGGACGCGATGCTCACTGACGGGATGCCTTTCTGGTGCGTTGGTCCTGGTGGTCAGAACGGCGAGATCATCGGCGAAGTCGGGGACAGCGCCGAGGAGTTCAGGTCGTCCTCGAGAAAGCCGGTGTGGGCGAGCCTGAGCGTCTCGACCGCGGGCTTGGCACCGGCCGCGTCGAAGGAATCGACGGACCAGGCGATGGGGAAGAACTCGCTCAGGCGCCACTGGACCATCGGGATCCCGGCGAAGTCGACGAGCTGGATCGTGCCGCTCTGCGGCTGCGGGTTCTTCGAGGTCTGCGTCAGCCAGTGCTGCACGACTCGCGAGTAGGGCCCGGCCGCCCGGCTGAGCGTGATCGGCTCGTACCTGGTGGCTCCGGGGAAGAGCCAGACCTGGTTGCCGCTGTCTCCGACCCGGTGCTCGACCTGTTGCCAGGACACCGACAGGCCCGTCACCCTGGACCAGTCGCCGAAGTGGTAGGCGACGTTGTCGATCAGCACCGAGTACCGGTGGCTCATGCCGACCGTCAGTGGACCGGCGATGTTCTGGGCCTGCTCGGCCGCGCCGCGCAGCGATCCCATCATGCTCATGGTTCCCCTGACTCCCGTCCGTCTCGTCCGTTGGATCTCGTCTATCTCGCCCAGCCGAACGGCCCGGCCGCACCGAGCCGGCCCGCGCGTTCGCGGTCGACCAGGAGCTCGCGCCGGAGCCGTCTGTGGATCTTTTCGTAGACCTGGACGGCCACTTCCTCGATGTCGCCCGGGTCGTCGAGGTCGAGCGGACGGCGACCGCTCAGCTCGATGAGCCTGTCCCTGACCGAGAGCAGCTCCTCGTCGAAGGGCACCGGCGTCCGGGCCGTCTGTGCCCCGGTCACCGGTGCCTGGGACGCCGGGGACCCGGACGGCGTCCCGTCCCCGGGCTCGGTCGTCGCCGTCGGCGGCTGCGGGGGCTCGACCGCGCGTGGCCCGACCATGGCCGTCACGTCACCGGGCTGCCGCTGCACCCTGCTCGCGGGCGCCGTGTGCCACGGTGCGGTCCACGATGCCGCGGGTGCCGCGCCGGCTTCCGCCGGTTCCGCCTCCAGGCCGCGCGCCCACCGCTCGGTCGCCACGGCCTGCGCCTCCAGAGCGCTGCCGCTGTCGGAGTCCTCAGGAGGAAGAGCAGGGCCGAGGGTGCGCTGCTGGGCGGCGTGGGTGAGTTCGTGCGCGAGCAGTCCGCGCGCGACCGGCTGGTCGAACGGCCCCTCGTCCGCGGGCAGGAACACCTCGCCGTTCCGGGTGAAGGCACGGGCACCGAGTGACCGTGCCTCGGCCGCCACCTCGGGACCGCGGTGGATGGGCACGTCGGAGACGTCCACGCCGTGCGCCCGCCGCACGGCGTGGACGAGTTCGCTCGGGGCCGTCCGGTCCGGCGGCGGGAAGGGTGCGGGCGGTTGCGGCTCGGGCTCGGGGCGGACGCCGTCCGGCCGACGCCGCGCACGCGGACGTACCAGGGGTCTGCCCATGGGAGTGGTCGCGGGGGTGGTCGGCGTCGGTGCGGCGCCGGTCGGGCGGGATGTCCCGGCCACCGGTGGAGTCGACCGCTCGCCGGGAACGAAACGGTAGACCGGACGGGCCGGAAGCGGCGTCGACGGGCGCACGTCCTCCTCGTCGACGGCCCCGCCCTGAACCTCTGTCCCGCTGCCGGCCGGGGTCTGCGCGTGCGGTTCCGGTTCCCTCGGCTCCGGCGACGTGCGCTCGCGCGGCGACCGGGCACCGGACGCCGCGCCGTGCGAAGGCCACTGCGGTCTGTCGATCGGGGCCGCGAGGCCGAGCACGGGCGCCTCGGGGTCGGCGGTACCACGCCGCGCATCCGGGGCGACGTCTGACGCGAGGTGTGGCGTCGGACCGCCATCCGCGAGGCGTGGCGACCGGTCCGCGTCGGCGACCGCGTCCGCGCTGGTTTCCGCGTCCGCGCTGGTTTCCGCGTCGGCGTCCGCATCGGCGTCGGTGTCCGCGTCGGCGTTGGCGTCGGCGACCGGAGCGAGCGACGAGCCGGCCTCGGCGGCACGAGTGCGCCCGGGCCGCTCGTCCTGGACTTCGGACTCGGGAGCATCGAGGGAGTCGGCGGGTGACTCCACCGGCATCCGCGCGTCCGGAGAGACCGGCCGACGAAGCGGGTTGCCGAGGCCGAGCCGTCGGCTCTCGGCGAGGGAGGCGCGGCGCGCCGCCTTCGGCCCTCCCGTACGCGGCTCCCGCGACGGCCGGGGCGGTGCGGCCGTCGCCTCGCTCGACCACGAGGTGCCGCCCCCGGGCATCGGCGGCTCAGCACCCTGCCGCGGAGGTGAGGCGGCTCCGGCCTCGGTCGCCCACGGCGGACGGTAGGACTCAAGCATGCGCAGCCAGTCCGAGGGGGCGTTGGGCACGTCGTCGGGCGCAGGAGCCGCGGAGCCCTTGGGTGCCTCGTCGGACGTGGGATCGCCCACGTACTCGTCCGCGGCCGCCACCAGGTTCGGCCGGGGCCCGGCGGACGCGAGTACCCGCGGGGCGAACCGAGGCCCCGCAGGCGGCGTCCTCGGGCTGGGGCCGCGTTCCGGTACGGGCGCCCACCGCCGACCACGTGCCGAGGGCAGCACGACCGTCTCCTGCTCGGGCGGCGCTTCGGCGCGGACTGCGACCAGTCCCGTCACCTGTCCGGCGACCGGCTCCACAGCGGGAACCACACCCCGGTGAGAGGGGGCCAGGTGCCCCGGGGTGCCCGTAGCCCGACGGCTTGCCGGACGAGTGCGAAGCGGCGCGTGGAGCAGAGGCCTGGACCGGTCGGCCGCGACCACGCCCATCGAGGCGGCCGCGGTCAGCGGCGGCCGTCCGAGGGTCGGGACGAGAGGCGGCAGCCGTCGCCAGTGGGTGTTGCCGGGCGGCAGACCGAGGCCGGGCCGCGCGTCGCGGGTCTCGCGGCGCCACCGTCGAGGCAGCCAACGCATCTCGTTTCCTCTCCGTACACCGAGGCCGGGACCAGGGCTAGAAGGTCTGGGCAGGTCCCGCCGCGCCGCTGTCGAGGCGGCCGTGGATCCGGCCGATCTCCTCGATCACCCGGGCCCTCACCGGGTGTTCGAGATCGAGAATCTCCCGCAGCGGCCAGTGCAGGTAGTAAGCGAGGTACACGGCCTCCTCCCAGAGCCGGTCGGCCGTGTACATCAGGATTCCCCCGGGACATCACCGGCGATGTCCACCGCGAATCCGTGCCCGCAGGCGGGACAGTCGACGTCGGCCTCGGTGTGTCCTTCCTGGTTGATCCGCCGGTACAGATCCTGGAGGAAGGCGAGATCGGAGGCGAACAGGTTCTCGATCACCAGGTTGTCCACCCCGGGGACCGAGCCGAGCCGGGTCACCGTACGTGCGAGAAGCAGCACGCTGAGGTAGGCGGGGTTCTGCCTGACCCGCGGATCGCTCTGGCTCGCTATCTCGTCGCGTGCCGTGGCCAGGCGCATCACGCCCTCCCGGTGCAATGTGCCCTGCTCGTCCACGTAGCCACGGGGCAGCACGAACGGGTAACGGGTCGTCAGCCCGGCCGCCGAGCCGGGCGGTACGCCCTCGACGCCGGCGGCGGACGGTTGCGTCAGCATGACCTCTCCTCGGTCATCCGGCCGGCTGCATCAGGATCTGATCGCAGTGCAGCACCACGGTCTCGGTCACGATTTCGGTCGCGCCGGCCTTCATCCCGCCGATCTCCAGCTTCGACGGCCAGGCGTTCTCCAGGAGGTAGGTGATGATCGGCTGACCCGACTTCGGGGACGAAGCCGCCGCGAACAACTGCAGCGAGCAGGTCTTGCGGGCCAGCGGATCGCCCTGCAGCACCGCCTGGTGCCACAACCACATGTACGTCTCCGGGTCGAGGCCGCGCTTGAGCGTGACCGTCGGCGGCTTGGTCTTGCCGTACTGCTTCGTGTGCAGGACTCCCTCCGGGCCGCTGGAGATGTACTCGACCGATTCGACCTCGGTGTTGATTCCGGACAGTTCACTGAACGTGGCGACCTTGATCCCGTCCACCTGGATCACGAAGGTCGACGCGCTCATCACCGCCGGGTTGCCGCTGGCGATCGCCATGTGACTGTCCTCCCTTCGACTCGAAATTCACTGTCGTGCTCGTCTGCGCCGCGCCGGGCGGCTCACCCGCCGTCGCCCTGTGTGATCACGTCGCAGGCGATGGTGACGTCCTCGGTGACGACGCCCTCCCCGGCCTTGGCCGAGGAGATGTTGATCTTGGCGCACCAGGCGTTGATGAGCGTGTAGCTCATCAACGGCTCCTGGTCCTTCATGCCGGCGAGCCCGCCGCCGAAGATGTCCAGGCTCAGGTACTGGGCGCGGGCCGCGGGATTGCCGTTGAGGGCCATCTGATGCCACGCCCAGAGCGCCAGACTGTTGTCCAGGCCGCGCTTGAGCGTGACCGTCGGCGGCTTGGTCTGGCCGAACTGCTTGGTGTGGTTGATGAACCCGGCCGTGTCCACCGAGATGTACTGCTCGATGCCGATCTCGCTGCTGATGCCGGCGAGTTCCTGGAACGCTATGTTCTGCAGCTGGAATCCACCGGTGATCTGGATGTTCGAGGAGACCACGAAGATCGGTGCGGACGCGACGGTGGAAAACGGTCGCGAGGTCGGTGCGGGCTGGAAACTCTGTGCCACGGTGTGCGGTCTCCTCTCGGCGCGGGCAGGCTCTGACTCACTCCTCCAGGGCCGCGCCCTGCGCGTACTGCGAGACCCGGAAGACGATGAACTCCGCCGGCTTGACCGGGGCGATCCCGATGTCGACGGTGAGGATCCCGGCGTCCCGGTTCTCCGGGGGGTTGTTCTCCTCGTCGCACTTGACGAAGAACGCCTCCTCCGGGGTACGGCCGAACAGCGCCCCGCTGCGCCAGACCCGGCGCAGGAACATCGTGATGGTGCGGCGTACCGAACCCCACAGGAAGCGGTCGTTGGGCTCGAACACGACCCAGTTGGTGCCGTCGAGGATGGACTTCTCCACGAAGTTGAACAGCCTGCGCACATTCAGGTAGCGCCACTCGGGGTCGCTGGAGAGCGTCCGCGCGCCCCACACCCGGATACCCTGACCGGGGAAGGACCTGATGCAGTTGACGGCCACCGGGTTGAGCTGGTCGTGCTCGCCCCGGGTGATGTTGGTCTCCAGGTCGATCACGCCGCGGACCACCTCGTTCGCCGGGGCCTTGTGCACGCCGCGGGTCTCGTCACTGCGCGCCCACACCCCGGCGATGTAGCCGCTGGGAGGAATGAGCGTCGGACTGCCCGTGACCGGGTCCACGACCTTGAACCAGGGCCAGTACAGTGCCGCGTACTTGGAGTCGTAGCCGGCGGCGTCCATCCGCCAGTCCCTGACCTGCTGGGCGCCGAGCCCCGGCGGCGGGTCGAGGATCGCCACCCGGTCCGCCATCAGCTCGCAGTGCGCGATCATGGCGAGTTGCACGGCCTTGACCCCGTCGAGGTCCACAGCCCCGTGCTGGTAGGCGGCCATCAGGTCGGGGACGCAGAGCATGGTGACGTCCTCGATCGCCTCAAGCCCGGCGAAGCCCGTGCGGTCGGCGGTGTCCCCGACATAGTCGGCCGGGGTGATCCGGGCCGGGATCGGCCCCTGCGGCACGACGGCCGCCGCCGAGGACGCTCCCCCGCTCAGCACGACCCGTGCGCCCTTCGCCGGTACCAGTGCCGACGCGCCCTTGACCTCGTCCAGGGCGATGAGTTCCGAGGACTCCTTGACGACCGTGGCGGCGTTCCGCGGTCCGCGCCGCAGTGAGAGGTTGTCGAAGACCTCCGCCTCGCGGTCTTCCCTGCGGACGACCAGCTTGAACAGTTCTTCGCCGGGTTCGCTCGCGTCGGCGATCTCCACGCTCAACTCGTTGCCCGCTTCCCCGAGGGCCAGCGCCCTGGCTTGGAGGGCCGGACGCTCGCCGCTTCCCGCCGCGGGCACTTCCCCCCGGGCGACGGAGTCGAGCGCCCCCGCGCTCCCAGCCGCTCGGCCGTTCGGGGACGCCTGCTCCTCGTCGTGCGTGTCGGTGGCGCCGATGCGCACGACGTACGCGGCCCCGCCGCCGTTCAGGAAGTACCCGTAGACCGACTGCGGAAGGTGCGCACCGTCGACGAAGCCGCCGAAAGCCTTGGTGTACTGCGTCCAGTTGGTCACCAGCGTGGGCTGGTTGGAGACCCCGCGCTCGGTGAACCCCACGAAGGCGCACAACGCGGAGCCCACGCCCTCGATGGGCCGCGAGCCCGAGGAGACCTCCTCCACGTAGACGCCAGGGGAATGGTAGGTAGGCACTGCCCCTCTGCCCCTCTTTCAGAACCGCCGGGAACGAACACTGAGGTGTCGGACGAACACCGAGATGTCAGGTGCGGCCGAGGGCACCGCGAATGGTCCACGAGGTGATCACTCGGCCGTCGACGATCAGTATTCGTCCCGCCGGCTCCGGTCGACGTGCGCGCGAGAGCGGGCAACGGAGCAGGTTCCGGTGCGCGATGATGCAACACGACGAGCGCAGTCGAGGACCGGTCCCTTCCGTCAGCTGACGACCGAGCCGGTCAGCGTCCTGTGCGGGGGCTCCGACACCATGAAACCCGCGTGTGTCCCGGAGCCGTGCCGAAGGCGGCGGCGGTGAGCGCATCCGCGCACTCCCGTTCCCAGCGGGTTTGAGAGGCAGGTTCACACCCGACATGTACCGGGAACCCTGTGAACTCCGGGAACCGGGCGAGCAGGTCGTGTCCGACGACGACACCGGACGACGTCTGCCGGCCGCGGACAGCCTGTGCCAGGACGGCAACGCGTTCCTGGAGGCGCTGTGCGTGCTGGCCGGGGAGTACCCGCTGGCCACGGTGGCCCGCGTTGCCGCGGTTCCGGCGGCCGCACAGATCTTCGACCTGCTGCTCGGCCTCGGACTCGTCGTGTCGGTCGGTGGCCCGCAGGGCTCGGGCCGGATAGCGTTCGCACGAGAGAGCGACTACCGCCGGGTGCGCGCGCGGCTGACCCCGACGAGATGGCGGGCCCTGCACCGGGCCGCCGCGGAGGCGCTCGACGCGCGTCCGGCGTTGGCCCACCGTGCTCGGGCGGCCGACCGCCCCGATCCCGCGCTGGCCGCCGCCCTGGAGGAGGCCGCCTTCGGCGGAAGCGCGCTGGCGGACGAGGTCGGCGTGCCAAGTCGGCAACTGCTGCTGTGGGCGGCAGATCTGACCGCGGACCGGGGAGAGCGGGAGCGGCGACTGCTCCTGGCCGCGATGCACGAGGTGTATGCCGAGGAGTCCGGGAACGACGGTCTGTGGACGCGGGTCGAGGCGCTGCCTCCTTCGCCGCTGCGGTACTGCGCGCTGGCGGGCCGGGCCTTGCTCGAACACCGTCTCGGTACCGCCGTCGACCACCTGCGAGCCGCGTCCCGCGCCCTCGCCGCCGAGAACGCCCGTGCGAACACGGATACGAATGCGGATACGAATGCGGGCACGGACGCGGATGCGGATGCGGATGCGGACCATGTGCCTTCCGCACGCTCGCGCGGGGACCGGGACCTGTCGGCCGCCGCGGCGATCGAGACCATGGAGGCCGCTGTGGCATGCCGCACGGCACGGGGCGCAATCGCCGTCAACGCGGCGACCGGGGCGCTGGACGCCGCGAGCGGTGACGCGGTCCAGATCCACACGGCTCGGCGTCTGCTGCTGGTGGGCCGGTCTTACAAGTATGGCCCGCACGGGGTACTGCGCTCCCTCGACGCATCCGCAGCGGCCGCCGGGACGAACACCACGTCGCCGGGGCACCGGACTCCCCTACCGGAGATCCGGGACTCCGGACTGCTGCTGTTGCGCGGTGAGTGCCGCATGCTGGCGGGCGATCTGGAAGCGGGTGCCCGTGACCTGGATTCCCTTGTCCGACGGCACGACACGCCTCTCGGGCATCCGGACCGGCTGCGAGCGCTGGAGCGGCTGGCGATCGCACACTTCCTGCTGGGAAGCTGGCGGGAGGCCGATTCCGCGGTGGACGGCATCGACAGGACCCTCGGCGATACGGCGGGGCCGGCGCTCCGGGCCATGCTCTCGGCCGTTCGCGCGGCGGGCGCGGCACCGCGGCCCGGAACGCCTGCGTCGGCGATCGGAAGGGGGCCCGGCTCGGCGGAACCCGACCGTCTCACCATCGCCACGTGTGCGGACGCCGTCGCCATGCTGGCGCATGGTCGCCACGCGGACGTCCTGACCGCGATCACTCGGCTGACCTCCGACTCCGCCGGGTTGGAGGACGCGCCGGCCAAGTTCGCCCCGCTGTGGCTGCCGGTGTACGTGGAAGCGGCGATCGAGACCGCGGCGAGCACCGCGTCCGAGGCAGGCCTGGCACAGCTGCGCGCACACGCGCGGCACAGCCCGTACCTGATGGTCACCTTCCATCGGCTCGCGGGTCGGGCGGCCGAACTCCGGGGCGACCCGACCACGGCCCAGGACGAGTACGAGGCGGGCTTGCTGGCCGCGGAGGACCGCGCCCAGGTGCCGCCCGTGCATCGCGCGCAACTGGACCATGCGTACGGCCGGTTCATGTGCACCCTCGGGCGGACGGCGACCGGCCTCGGTCGGCTCCAGCGGGCCCAGGACGACTTCGCTTCGCTCGGCGCCCGCGCGTTCGTCCGGAACTGCGTCCAGGACCGGGAGGCCGTCACCCGAGGAGCGTCGCCGCGCCCCGACGTCGCCTTGACAGAACGTGAGGTGACGGTGGCCGGGCTGGTCGCGTCCGGGCTGACCAACCGCCAGGTCGCGGAGAAGCTGCTGATCAGTGCGAAGGCAGTGGAGTACCACCTGGGAAAGATCTATCGGAAACTCGGAGTGCGCACGCGCGGGGATCTCGCGAGCAGATGGCGCAGATGAGGTCCTCGATGCGGCCTGCAGCGGGCGCCGCGACGCCCGTCGCCCACCGGCGGAGCGTCGCACGAGTGGTAACGGGGGTGTTTGGCCATGGCCAAACCGGATGCCGCACAGCGTCATCCAGCGGCATCACCCGTCACCTGTATGCCCTGATTTACCTACCTGCCCAGTAAAGCCGCAGGTCACGATAGCGATACGAAACAGGTTCGAGTCCCGTCACTCACCCTTGTAGGAAAAGGTCCCTGGCCCGCGGAAACGCGGGCCAGGGACCTTTTCGTTCTCCCGGTCCGGCGGAACCCCGTGGATGCCTCAATTCCCGCCCGCTTCCTGCGGGTTGTGGCCGCACTCGGCCGTGACCGGCGCCGGGGTCCCGCCGCCGGCGGGTGCGTCCCGCTGGGGTGGAGCCCCGGTGCGAACGCCGCTCACGCAGTGCTGTCCTGACGTGGTCGGCGATCAGGGTTTGCGCGGCCAGGAGCGCCGGGGCCGTCGGCAGCCACCCCTGAACCACTGCCGAAGAGCACGGCCACCAGGCCGCACCACCTCCTGACCCGACGTCAGCCGCGTCGGGCGATGTGCCCCTGGTTCACCCAGCCCACGAAGGGAAGACGACATGCCGTACATCACCGTCGGCCAGGAGAACTCCGCCGACATCGAGCTGTACTACGAGGACCACGGGAGCGGGCAGCCCGTCGTGCTGATCCACGGCTACCCGCTGGACGGCCACTCGTGGGAGAAGCAGCTCCCGGCCCTGCTCGACGCGGGCCACCGGGTCATCACCTACGACCGGCGCGGTTTCGGCCGGTCGTCGCAGCCGACCACGGGCTACGACTACGACGGTTTCGCCGCCGATCTCGACGCGGTGCTGACCGAGCTGGACCTCACCGACGTGGTACTCGTCGGGTTCTCCATGGGCACCGGGGAAGTCGGCCGTTACCTGGGGACGTACGGCTCGCAGCGGGTCGCCAAGGCCGCCTTCCTGGCCTCCCTCGAACCCTTCCTGGTCAAGACCGACGACAACCCGGGCGGCGTCGACCAGTCGGTCTTCGACGGCATCCTGGAGGCGGTCACGAAGGACCGGTACGCCTACTTCACCGGCTTCTACGAGGCGTTCTACAACCTCGACGAGACGCTCGGCAGCCGGATCAGCGAGGAGGCCGTGCGGGCCGGCTGGAACGTGGCGGCGGGCGCGTCGGCGTACGCGTCGGTGGCCTGCGTGCCCACCTGGATCACCGACTTCCGTGCCGACGTCGCCAAGATCGACGTACCGGCACTGATCCTGCACGGCACGGCCGACCGGATCCTGCCGATCGACGCCACCGGGCGGCCCTTCCACGCGCTGCTGCCCTCGGCGGAGTACGTCGAGATCGAGGGCGCCCCGCACGGCCTGCTGTGGACGCACGCCGAAGAGGTCAACGCCGCGCTGCTGGCGTTCCTGGCCAAGTAGTCGCGCGGCCCGGCTGCCGCCGAGGACCCGGACCGTGCTGCGGCGCGGGCCCTCGGCGGCAGGCTCCCAGCACACGCGGCTCCTGGCGCACGCCCCCTCACCTGCACGGATACCACCGAGCGCGTCGCACCCTCCATTGTGGATTGACTATTCCACAAAGCGCGGTACGCTCTCCCCATGGCACGCATCAGGGAATTCGACATCGACCAGGCGGTGGACCGCGCCATGGACCTGTTCTGGCGCCAGGGCTATGCCGAGACCTCCCTGCAGGACCTGCTGAAGGAACTGTCGATAGGCAGCGGCAGCTTCTACGCGGCCTTCGGCTCGAAGGAGCAGCTCTACATCCACTCCCTCGACCGCTACCTCTCGCTCCAGGGCCGAGACCTGGAGGCGACCCTCGACGAGACGCCCGGGATCCGGCCCGCGATCCGCAGGGTGCTCACCTCCCTGATCGAGGCGGACCTGGCCGACCCCACGCGCGGATGCCTCGTGGTCAACACCACCACGCAGTGCGGTGACCAGCCCCTGGCGGCGGACCGCGTCAACACCGCGATCCGGCAGGTCGAGTCCTCCCTCGCCGGCGCCCTGGAGCGGGCGCAGGCGCGAGGGGAGATCTCCCCCGAGAAGAGCCCGAGGGAACTGGCCAGGTTCCTGACCACGTTCATCCAGGGGATCCGCATAGTCGGCGGAGCGCGCGTGGGGCGGGAGTTCATGGAGGACGCCCTGTCCACGGCGATGCGCTCACTGGACTGAGACACCGCGGAGAGCCCTCCCCGCGGCGCCCGCATCCGCGGTTCGCCGCACCCAAATTGTGTATTGATCAATCCAGAAAGGACCCGTCATGGAACTGCACCTCAAGGACAAGGTCGCCGTCGTCACCGGAGCCAGCAAGGGCATCGGCCTGGCCGTGGTCGAGAAGCTGGCCCGCGAGGGCGTCAAGGTCGTGGCCGGCAGCCGCTCCTCCACTCCCGAGCTGGACGCCCTGGCAGCCGGACACGACGTCACGATCGTGCCGGTCGACCTGTCCACCAGGGCGGGGGCGGAGACCCTGGTCCAGCAAGCCGTGGAGCGCCACGGGCGCCTGGACATCCTGGTCAACAACGTCGGCGCCGCCGAACCCCGCGAGTCGTTCCTCAAGGTCGACGACGCCGACTGGCAGCGGATCTTCGACCTGACCTTCTTCAGCGCCGTGCGCGTCAGCCGCGCCGCCCTCCCCCACCTGACCGCGACCGGTGACGCGGCCATCGTGAACATCAGCTCGATCAACGCCCGGCTGCCGTTCCCCATGGTGGTCGACTACTCGGCGGCCAAGGCCGCGCTGACCAACCTCAACAAGTCCCTGTCCGAGGAGTTCGCGCCGCAGGGCGTGCGGGTCAACGCCATCGCCCCGGGCCCGGTCCGCACACCGTTCTGGACCGCGCCGGGCGGCTTCGCCGACGCCACCGCCGCGGCCGCCGGGACCACCGCGCAGGAAGCGCTGGACGTCGTCGTGCCGCAGAGCATGGGCATCACCTCCGGACGCATCAGCGAGGCGCACGAGGTCGCCGACCTCACCCTGTTCCTCGCCTCCCCCCTCGCCGGGAACATCACCGGCACGGAGACCGTCATCGACGGCGGCCAGATCAAGACGCTCTGAGCCCGGCGGGCCGGACGGCCGCGGACGCGATCCTGGACCGGGCCAAGCCGTCGTACGCGGGCGGCATCCGCGAGATGGCCGACGCGCGTCTCTTCGGCTTCTGGAACAACGCCTCCGACGCGCTGCGGACCGGTACCCCGCAGAACGAGGTCGCGCACAGCGGTGCCCCGTTCTGCGCGACACTCAGCCAGGACCCCTAGGAAGACGCGCGAACCACCAGCTCCGTCGGCAGTACCGCGTGCCGTCGCTCCAGCCCCCGGGACGCGGCCGGGCGGCGGTCGGCGATCTCCGCGAGGAGGAGGTCGATCATCGCGCGGCCCATCTCCACTATGGGCTGGCGGACGCTGGTGAGCGGCGGGTCCATGTGGCGGGCGATGGCCGAGTCGTCGTACCCGACCAGCGCGATGTCGTCGGGGATCCGGCGGCCCACCTCGCGCAGTACCTGGCGGGCGCCCGCCGCCATCACGTCCGAGCCGGCGAAGACGGCGTCGAGCGTGGGGTGCCGGTCCAGCAGCACGGACATCGCCCGCCGGCCGCCCTCCTCGGTGAAGTCGCCCGGCTCGACGAGGAGTTCGTCGACCTTGTGGCCGGCGTCGCGCAGGGCGTCGCGGTAGCCGTCGACGCGGCGCTGGGCGCCGTACACGTCGAGACGGCCGGTGATGTGCGCGACCGTCCGGCGGCCGGAGGCGAGCAGGTGCTCCACGGCCGAGCGGCCGCCGCCGTAGTTGTCGGAGTCGACGGAGGTCAGCGTCTCGGCGGCGGAGCGCGGGCCGCTGATCACCGCCGGGATCTCCAGCTGGGCGAGGAGGTCCGGCAGCGGGTCGTCGGCGTGCACGGAGACCAGCAGGACGCCGTCGACGCGGTGCGCGGCCAGGTACTGGGCGAGCCGCTGCCGCTCCCGGTCGCTGCCCGCGAAGATCAGCAGCAACTGCATCTCGGTGTCGGAGAGCTCGGCACCGACACCGCGGAGCATGTCCGAGAAGTACGGCTCCGCGAAGAACCGGGTCTCCGGCTCGGGGACGACCAGGGCGATGGCGTCGGTCCGGTTGGCGGCGAGGGCGCGGGCGGCCGTGTTCGGGACATAGCCGAGCTCCGCGACGGCGGCCTCGACGGCGGCCCGGGTGGCGTCGCTGACCCGCGGCGAACCGTTGATCACCCGGGACACGGTGCCGCGCCCCACCCCGGCCCGGGCCGCCACCTCTTCGAGGGTGGGCCGACCACCGCTACGCCCCCGCGCTCCGTGGCTTGCCATGGGCTCCGCCCTCCTCGCCGACGTACAACTCGCTGGCCTGGAATCTAACAGTGCCACCTGCGGTCGTTACCGCAGCCGTTTTGTCATGACATATACGATTTTCTCGACGCCGAACCGAGTTTGTTAACAGCCGGATAACTGAACGCGGTTCGCCGCGCCCGCTCCCTTGACACCCCGCTCCGAACCGACGACTCTTCAACACATCACCGGTGGGAGCGCTCCCACAGTACCTGACACATACACATCCCGCACGTTCCCCGCCCGAGCCGCAGCGAGAACTAACGGGCCCAACAATGCAGTTGGCCGGGGGGTCGGCACGTCAGGGCAACAGGAGGACGTAATGCGAGCACGTACCCGAACCGCCTCGCGCAAGGCGGTGGTCCTGGCGGCCGTTGTGACGCTGGGAGGAGCGCTGCTGGCCGGCTGCGCCGACGACAGCGGTGGCGGCAGCGACGACACGAGTGGCGGCGGCAAGGGCAAGACGACGATCACCCTCGGCCTGTTCGGCACCTTCGGCTTCAAGGAGGCCGGGCTCTACAAGGAGTACGAGAAGCTCCACCCGAACATCACCATCAAGGACACCTCGGTCGAGCAGAACGCGAACTACTACCCGGCGCTGGTCAACCACCTGACCACCAACAGCGGCCTGATGGACGTCCAGGCCGTCGAGGTCAGCAACATCGCCGAGGTCACCAGCACGTTCGCGGACAAGCTGGAGGACCTGTCCAAGGTCGACGGCGTCTCGGAGAGCAACTGGCTGGACTGGAAGTGGAAGCAGGCCACCACCAGCGGCGGCCAGACCATCGGGCTCGGCACCGACGTCGGCCCGCTCGCCATCTGCTACCGCACGGACCTGTTCAAGAAGGCCGGCCTGCCCACCGACCGCGACGCGGTGAGCAAGCTGTGGGCGGGCAGCTGGGACAAGTTCATCGGCGTCGGCGAGCAGTACAAGAAGAAGGCGCCCTCCGGGACCACCTTCATGGACTCCCCCGGTGGTCTGCTGAACGCGATCCTGTCCAGTGAGAGCACCAAGTTCTACGACTCCTCCGGCAAGATCATCTACAAGACGAACCCGGCCGTGAAGACCGCGTTCGACACGACCGCGAAGGCCGCGCAGGAGGGGCTGGTCCAGGCGCAGACCCAGTTCCAGGCGTCCTGGAACAGCACGATCGCCAACAACAAGTTCGCGGCGATGTCCTGCCCGCCGTGGATGCTCGGCTACATCAAGGGCCAGTCGAAGGCGGACGCGGCCGGCAAGTGGGACGTCGCCCAGGCGCCGAAGGCCGGCAACTGGGGCGGTTCCTTCCTGACCGTGCCCAAGAGCGGCAAGAACGTCGCGGAGGCGGAGAAGCTGGTCGCCTGGCTGACCGCACCCGAACAGCAGGCCAAGCTCTTCAGCGTCCAGGGCTCCTTCCCGAGCGCGCCCTCGACGTACACCTCGGCGGCGGTGACCGGCGCCAAGAACGACATGACCGGTGACGCCCCGATCGGCACGATCTTCGCCGAGGCCGCCAAGAGCAGCCCCGTGCAGGTCATCGGCCCGAAGGACCAGATCATCCAGGACG
The DNA here is from genome assembly GCF_042721035.1 of Streptomyces sp. NPDC058464. NCBI lineage: Bacteria > Bacillati > Actinomycetota > Actinomycetes > Kitasatosporales > Streptomycetaceae > Streptomyces > Streptomyces sp. NPDC058464. The sequence continues at coordinate 205,153 of NZ_JBHXMA010000004.1, read as the reverse complement.
GTCTGGCCAACAACGGCGTCGTCCTCGTCACCAAGGGCAAGACGGCCGCGGAGGCCTGGGCGAACGCCACCAAGACCATCGACAACAGCCTGGACAAGTGACCGATATGGCCACCCGGCACGACACCGCCGCCCCCCTCGCGAAGGAGGGGGGCGCGGCCCCGGTCCACTCGCCCGCGCCTCCCACGGAAGCGGAGCGGCGGCGCCGCGCCCGTCTCTCGCGCCGCTGGCAGCGGGACATCAAGTGGAGCCCGTACGGGTTCATCTCGCCGTTCTTCGTGCTCTTCCTCGCCTTCGGGCTCTTCCCGCTGGTCTACACGGGCTGGGCCTCGCTGCACACGGTGGAGCTGACCGCGCCCACCGACATGCAGTGGGCGGGGCTGCACAACTACACCCGGATCTTCGGCGACGACTTCTTCTGGAACGCGGCGAAGAACACCCTGACCATCGGGATCATCTCGACGGTCCCGCAGCTGCTGATGGCGATGGGGCTCGCCCACATCCTCAACTACCGGCTGCGCGCCTCGACCTTCTACCGGGTCGTGATGCTGGCGCCCTACGCGACGTCGATCGCGGCCGCCTCGCTCGTCTTCGTGCTGCTCTTCGGCCGCGACTACGGGATGATCAACTGGGCGCTGCACTTCTTCGGCGTCGGCAAGATCGACTGGCAGAACGACAAGTGGCCGTCCCAGATAGCCGTGTCGACGATCGTGATCTGGCGCTGGACCGGCTACAACGCGCTGATCTACCTGGCGGCGATGCAGGCGATCCCGACGGACCTGTACGAGTCGGCAGCTCTGGACGGCGCCTCGCGCTGGCGGCAGTTCGTCCATGTCACGCTGCCGCAGCTGCGCCCGACGATCCTGTTCACCTGTGTCGTCTCGACCATCGGCGCGAGCCAGCTGTTCGGCGAGCCGCTGATCTTCGACGCGAACAAGGGCGCGTCGGGCGGTGCGGAGCACCAGTTCCAGACGCTCGGCCTGTACCTGTACGAGCAGGGCTGGGTGAACCAGCACCTGGGCCGGGCCTCGGCCATCGCCTGGACGATGTTCCTGATCCTCATCGTGATCGGGATCGTCAACTACGTCATCTCGCGCCGGCTGCGCGCCAGTAGTTAGGAGACCGGCCGTGACGACGACCCTGACCAAACCCTCCGAGGCGGTCGAGCCCAAGCGGGCCCGGCGCTCGAAGTCGGCGCGCGCCGGCGGCACCATGCACGCGGGCCCGATCGCGTACACGATCCTCGCGCTCTTCTCCATCGGCTCGCTGTTCCCGCTGGTGTGGACGGCGATCGCCGCGTCCCGGAACAACAACCGGCTGGCCGAGACCCCGCCGCCGTTCTGGTTCGGCGGGAACCTCTTCCACAACCTGGACGTGGCGTGGAACGAGGCCAACCTCGGGCAGGCCTTCCTCAACACCACGATCGTGGCGGGCATCTCGGCGGTGACCATCGTCGTGCTCTCGACGATCGCCGGGTTCGCCTTCGCCAAGCTGCGCTTCAGGGGCCGCAACATCCTGATGCTGACGGTGATCGGCACGATGATGGTGCCGCCGCAGCTGAGCATCATCCCGCTGTACATGATGGTCGCCAAGCTGAACTGGGCGGACCAGCTGCAGGCGGTCATCTTCCCGTCCCTGGTGAGCGCGTTCGGTGTGTTCTTCATGCGGCAGTACCTGCTCCAGGCGCTGCCGGACGAGCTGATCGAGGCGGCCCGGGTGGACGGCGCGAGCAGCTGGCGGGTGGTGTGGCACATCGTGTTCCCCGCGGCGCGCCCGGCCATGGCCGTGCTCGGCATGCTGATGTTCGTACAGGCCTGGAACGACTTCCTGTGGCCGTTCCTGGTCCTCACCCAGACCGGCAACCCGACCGTGCAGGTCGCCCTGGCGGGCCTGGGCCGCGGCTACACCCCCGACCAGTCCCTGATCATGGCGGGCGCGCTGCTCGGCACCCTCCCGCTGCTGCTCGTCTTCGCGATCTTCGGCAAGCAGATCGTGGGCGGCATCATGCAGGGCGCCGTGAAGGGCTGACCGCCGTCAGGACGGGGGGCCGGGTCACCGCCGTCCCGGCCCCCTCCCCTCCCCCTCCTCATCCACTCACCCGTCGGTCTCCACGACCTCCTATGGGAGCGCTTCCATGCCTGAGCCCATGACCTCCGTGACCTTTCCTCCCGCCTTCCTCTGGGGCGCCGCCACCTCCGCGTACCAGATCGAGGGGGCGGTGCGGGAGGACGGCCGCACCCCCTCCATCTGGGACACCTTCAGTCATACGCCGGGCAGGACGGCCGGCGGCGAGACCGGTGACATCGCTGTCGACCACTACCACCGCTACCGCGACGACGTGGCGCTGATGGCGGACCTCGGCCTGAACGCCTACCGGTTCTCGGTCTCCTGGTCGCGCGTCCAGCCGACCGGCCGCGGCCCGGCCGTCCAGGTCGGTCTCGACTTCTACCGCCGCCTGGTGGACGAACTGCTGGCCAAGGGCATCAAGCCCGCGATCACCCTCTACCACTGGGACCTGCCGCAGGAGCTGGAGGACGCGGGCGGCTGGCCGGAGCGGGACACGGCGTACCGGTTCGCCGAGTACGCGCAGATCGTCGGCGAGGCGCTCGGCGACCGGGTGGAGCAGTGGATCACCCTCAACGAGCCCTGGTGCAGCGCCTTCCTGGGCTACGGCTCCGGCGTGCACGCCCCCGGCCGTACCGACCCGGCGGCCACCCTGCGCGCCGCGCACCACCTCAACCTCGCGCACGGACTGGGCACGTCGGCGCTGCGCTCGGTGATGCCGGCCCGCAACCAGGTGGCGATCAGTCTCAACTCCTCGGTGGTACGGCCGCTGTCGCAGGGCCCGGCCGACCTGGTCGCCGCCCGCACCATCGACGACCTGGCCAACGGCGTCTTCCACGGCCCGATCCTGCACGGCACGTACCCCCGGTCGCTGTTCGCGGCGACCGCGTCGGTGACGGACTGGTCGTACGTCCTGGACGGCGACCTCGCCGCCATCCACCAGCCGCTGGACGCCCTCGGCCTGAACTACTACACGCCCACCCTGGTGTCGGCCGCGTCCGACACGTCGGACAGCCCCCGTGCGGACGGCCACGGCGCCAGCGCCCACTCCCCCTGGCCGGGAGCGGACGACGTCGCCTTCCACCAGACGCCGGGCGAGCGCACGGAGATGGGCTGGACGATCGACCCGACGGGCCTGCACGACCTGATCATGCGCTACACCGTCGAGGCCCCGGGCCTGCCGCTCTACGTCACCGAGAACGGCGCGGCCTACGACGACAAGCCCGACCCCGACGGCAACGTCCACGACCCGGAGCGCATCGCCTACCTGCACGGCCACCTCTCGGCGGTGCGCCGCGCCATCACCGACGGCGCGGACGTGCGCGGCTACTACCTGTGGTCCCTGATGGACAACTTCGAGTGGGCGTACGGGTACGGGAAGCGGTTCGGGGCGGTGTACGTCGACTACGCGACGCTTGCGCGGACGCCGAAGTCGAGCGCCCGGTGGTATGCGGAGGCGGCCCGGACGGGGACGTTGCCGCCGGCGAGGTCGGCTGCTGCCTGACACGCCGTTGTTCGGGCGCGGCGCCGTCGTGGCTGGTCGCGCAGTTCCCCGCGCCCCTTACGGGGCGCTGATGGGCGGGGCGCGGAGTGCCGCGCCCGGCTCACAGGGGGTGCTCAGGGTTCGGCAAGGGGGTTCTCAACTCCCCGGCGTCTCATGGGTGGTACGAGGTGACCGAGCGATCCTCGTGGACACCGGAGGACGTCATGGGATTCATCGCGCTGGTGCTGCTGGCGCTGGTCATCGGGTCGGTGGTGGCTGCCGTCGGCCGGAACCGGCAGCGGGCCGCGGCCGGCGCCGGGTCGATGACACAGGAGGACCTCACCGCCGACGCGGGGGCGGAGGCCACCCGCTGGGTGGACCGGCTGGGCGGCGGCATCGCGACCCTGGCCGCGGGCGACGACCGGGCGGCCCGCCAGGCCCTGGCCGACGCGACGGAACGCCACCGCGCGGCCCAGGCGCAGCTGGCGACGGCGTACACCCCGGCGCAGTACGCCCTGGTCACCCAGACCGCCGTCGAGGGCCTGCACTACGTGCGGGCGGCCCGCACCGCCCTGGGTCTCGATCCCGGTCCGGCCCTGCCCACGACGGGCTCGGCCGCGGCGGGCCGGCAGGTGACGGTGGGCGGCCAGACGTACACGTCCTCGGACCGCCCGGGCGCCGGCACTCCCTACTACTACCCGGGCGGAACGGTCGCCGGCCGTACCGTCCCCGGCGGCTGGTACAGCACCCCCTGGTGGAAGACGGCCCTGGTCGCGGGCGCGGCAGGCGTCGGCGGCATGCTCCTGGCGGACGCCCTCCTCGACGGCTTCCACCACCACGGCCCGCCGATGGGCGGGCCGGGCGGGTTCGGGGGGTTCGGCGGCCCCGGCGGGCCCGGCGCCTTCTGAGCCGGGCTCCGGGGCTCCGGGGGGCCGTCAGCCGATCGCCGCGAAGGCCTTCGAGAAGGCGAACTTGTCCTGGGTGATCGAGCTGCAGGTGGCGTCGGCGGTGGACTTGGCGCCGCCGGCGCACTGCTGGTCGCGGGTGGCCGACCACATCGAGAGCCAGCCGATCCCCTTGGACTTGGCGAAGTCGACGAGCTGGGTGGCGTCGTCCACCTTGAAGACCTCGGAGGAGACGTCGTTGACGCCGATCATCGGGGTGACGGCGACCGCCTTCCAGGCGGCGGAGTCGGAGAGGCCGAGGACGCTCTTGATCTGGGCCTGGGTGGCGGTGGCCGCCTGGATGGCATAGGTGCCCATGTCGCCGTTGTACGAGGCCCCGTAGTCCATCGCCATGATGTTGACGGCGCTGATCTTCACGCCGTTGGCCTTGGCGTTGGAGAGGAGGTTCACGCCGTCCTGGGTGAGGCCCTCCGGCATCACCGGGAGGGTGAAGGAGACGTCCAGGTTCGGGTGGCTCGCCTGGAGCTTGGCGATGGCCTTGGCGCGGTTGGTGTTCGCCGTGGTGTTGGGCAGCGCGCCGCCCTCCACGTCGAAGTCGACCTTGGTCAGGCTGTACGCGTCCACGACCTTGCCGTACGCCGTCGCCAGCGCGTCCGCCGAGGAGCAGGTGGTGGCGAGTTCGGAACCCGACGCACCGCCGAAGGAGACCCGGACGTCGCCGCCCTTGGCGCGCAGGGCGCCGATCTGGGACGCCACACCGTCGCTCGCCAGGTCCGTCACCCCGCCCCACTTGGGCGTGCAGCCGCCGCCGTCGGTGACGAAGGCGAGGTTGTAGTTCTTCACGCCGGTCGCGTTCGCCGCCGCGAGGAGGTCGAACGCCGGGTAGAGGGAGGTGTCGACGTAGGGGGCGAAACCGGCTGAGGTGGTGGTGCCGCCTCCGGTGCCGGTGCTCTGGGTCGGGGAGGCGGTGGGGGTGGCCGTCGCGGTGGGGGTGGAGGTGGCCGTGGGCTTGGGGGTCGCCGTGGCCGTCGGGGTCGCGGTCGGGGTGGCGGACTGCGTCGGGCGGCCGCTCGGCTCCGGGGTCGCCGTACCGTCCGCCGAACAGCTCGCGTTGTCGATACGGCAGCCGGTCGGGTCCCCGCTGCCGTTGACCACGAAGCCCACGGTGTCCGACTCGCCGGCCGCGAGGCCGTCCGTGTCCCACTTCGGCGGCTTCACCGTGACGTGCTGCCCGCTCACGGTGTACTCGGCGTTCCACAGCGAGCTGAGCTTCGCACCGGCCGGCAGGTCGAACTCCAGCGTCCAGTCCTGCTCCCTGGCACCGCTGTTGTTCGTGACGACGTACTGGGCGGTGTACCCGGTCGACCAGTCGCTCGTCTTCGTGTACGCGGCGCCGATCCCGGCCGCCTGCGCGATCCCGGTGAACAGGACCGCCCCGCCACCGACCACGGCCGCGGCGACCAGACCGCCTATCACCTTGTTCCTGCCACTGATTCTGCGCCGGTGCGTACTCATGCCGTGCCTGCCTTCGCCTGCCGGAGGGGGTGGGGTGCGGCAGCACGCTAGCGGCCAGGATTCGGACAAACGGCCTGATCGGGACGGCCGTTGCGGATCTTAGGGTGCGCTTAAGGAAGGCATCGGGAGCGATTAAAGGTCGAGACCAATTTTTCCGGTGGTTCCCCCGGTTCCGCCGGTTCCTCTCCGGCCCGGATCCCCCGGCTGCCTGCGCGAACGGCGTCTGCGGACCGCTCCCCGGTGCCCCCTGCGCTCCGGTTTCCGGCCGTCCAGCTGGATCCAGATCCGCACCTCGGTCCCGCCGAGCACCGACGACCCGATGCGCACGTCGCCACCGGTCGACTCGGCGAGCCGGCGCACGATGTCCAGGCCGAGCCCGGTCGACCCGGCCGCCCCGGACCCCCGCCCCCGGGCCATCGCCGCCTCCGGATCCCGGATGCCCTGTCCCGCGTCCGAGACCAGCACGATCACCGCGTCCTCCGCGTTGTGCACGTCGACCGCGAAGGCGGTGCCCTCCGCGGTGTGCCGGAAGACGTTGCCCAGCAGCGCGTCGAGCGCGGCGGCCAGGTCGGCGCGGGCGACGGGTATGCGCACCGGCCGGTCCGCGCCGGCCACCCGCCACTTGCGGCCCTCGTCCTCGGCGAGCGCCGACCAGAACCCCATCCGCTCCCGCACCACCTCGGCCGCGTCGCACCCGGCGCCCGGCCCGGCGGCCGCCGTCTGCGGCTTGGCCTCCCGGGCGGTCCGGATGATGGTGTCGACCTCGCGCTCCAGCTGCGCGACGGCGGCCCGGGTCTGCTCGGCGGCGGTTCCGTCCCCGAGCGAGGCGGCGTTCAGCCGCAGCACGGTGAGCGGGGTACGCAGCCGGTGCGACAGATCCGCCGCCAGCTCCCGCTCGTTCGCCAGCAGTTGGACGACCTGATCGGCCATCGAGTTGAACGCGACCGCCGCCAGCCGCAGTTCGTTCGGGCCGTCCTCGGGCACCCGCGCCCCCAGCTTGCCCTCGCCCAGTTCGTGCGCGCCCTCGACCAGCCGCTGCGCGGGCTGCACCATCCGTACGCCCAGCCGGTCGGCGACCGCGACCGAGCCGACGATCAGCGCCAGGCCGACGGCGGCGAGCACCGCCCAGGCCGTGCCGACGCCGTTGGTCACCTCGGACTCGGGCACGTACACCTCGACGACCGCGATGGCACCGGAGCTCAGCGCGACGGGCTGCAGCAGGGTCGACCCGCCGGCCACCCCGGTCGTGGAGGCCCGCCCCAGCTTCCGTACGGTCGCGATGTCCCGGTCCGCGGCACGCTGCCGGCCGATGTCGACGGCTGGGCCGCCGTCCGTGGCGGGTATGTGCACGGCCATGCCCCGGTCGGCACCGGCCGCGGCGACCACCCGCTCCAGCTTGTCCCGGTCGGTGGTGATGGACAGCGCCGGGGCGACGGCGGCGGCCTCCCGCTCGGCGTTGGAGAACGCCCGGTCGCGGGCCAGCTCCTTGACGACCAGGCCGAGCGGAACGGCGAAGGCGACCACGACCATCGCGGTGACCGCCAGACAGACCTTGACCAGAGCCCATCTCATCCGACCGGCCTCGCTTCCCCGCCCGGCGGCTCCAGCTTCACGCCGACCCCGCGCAGTGTGTGCAGATACCGCGGCCGGGCCGCCGTCTCCCCCAACTTCCGCCGCAGCCAGGACAGATGCACGTCGATGGTCTGGTCGTCCCCGTACGACTGCTGCCACACCTCCGCCAGCAGCTCCTTGCGCGGCACCACGACCCCCGGCCGCCCGGCGAGGAAGGCCAGCAGGTCGAACTCCCGCCGGGTGAGGTCGAGCCGCACCCCGTCCAACTCGGCCTGCCGGCGCAGCGGGTCGACGGCCAGCCCGCCCACCCGCAGCACGCTCGACGGCGCCGCCTCGCCCCCGCCCGACCGCGCCCGGCGCAGCACCGCGGCCATCCGCGCCGACAGGTGCTCGACGGAGAACGGCTTGGTCAGGTAGTCGTCCGCACCGGCGTTGAGCAACCGGACGATCTCCGTCTCGTCGTCCCGGGCGGTGGCGATGATGACGGGCACGTCGGTGATGCCGCGCAGCATCTTCAGCGCCTCGGAGCCGTCCAGGTCCGGCAGTCCGAGATCCAGCACGACCACGTCGAAACGGAAATGGGCGACCTCGCGCAGCGCCTCCAGTGCCGTGCCGACACTGCGCACCGTGTGCGAGGCGTCGGTGAGATGCCGGATGAGCGCCGAGCGGACGAACTGGTCGTCCTCGACGACGAGCACACTTGCCATGCGCCGCACCGTACGCCATGCGGCCGACGCCGGTCGGGGCCTGTGGATAACTCGGGTCGAGTGCGCACGGCGGTACCCCTGAGGCAGTATGGCCCGCGATGCGCAGAGGACTCGTACACGTACTGGCTTGGCTGCTCGCCACGGGCGCGGCGGTCACGCTGTCGTGGTGGGGCGTCCACACGGTGATCGCGGCCACGGCCTACGACCCGCCCCGCGCCCTGCCCGTCACGGCGGCGGACGACGACCCGACGACCCAGGGCTCCAAGTCCCTGGCGTCGGCGGCATCGCGCACACCGAGACCCTCGCGTACGACCGCCCCGCGCCCGTCGGCGACCCCCGCACCGACGCCGTCCCGGACACCGGCCGCCACCCCGAGCCCGACCGCCACGGCCACCGCCTCCGGTTCCGCTTCGGGCCAGGTCAAGGCGTACGACACGGACGGCGGCCGGGCGGTCTTCGACCTGGGCGACACCAGCGCGACGCTGGTGTCGGCGACGCCGGGGACGGGCTGGTCGATGCAGGTCTGGAAGACGGAGACGTGGATCCGCATCGAGTTCAGCAAGAGCACGGACCGCGTGTCGGTGTTCTGCACCTGGCACGACAGCGCACCGCAGGTGCAGGTGGAGACGTACTGAGCCGTCGGCTGGGGCCGGGGGTGGGGACGCTTACCGGCGCTGGCCGGGTGCCTCCCCCAGCCTTCGGCCGGGGGGACCCCCAGCGCCCACCCGTGCCGCCCTGCGGCACGCCTGCCCGCAGCTACGTCTTTAGTCTTTTAGGGGCGCGGGGAACTGCGCGACCAGCCCCCACCGGCCCGCAGACTCACCTGAAAACCGAAGGCGGCGGAGGCGGCGAAGCCACGGCCACTGAATCAGTCACGGCCACTGCCCCGCCCGTGAAGTCCCTCAAAGACCGCCCGTGTTCGACCCGCCCAGGGTGCGGGTCGGATGCGCAACGCCGGGTCAGCTCCCCCACCGGCAGCTGTACGTCGGCCGCCACCAGCACCGCGTTGCCGAACCGCTTCCCCCGCCACACCCCCGCGTCCGCGACCACCGCGACCTCCGCGAACCGCGCCCCCGCCGTCGCGATCTGCCCCCTGAGATGGGCGAGCGGCGGCCCGTCCGCGAGGTTGGCGGCGTACACACCGCCCGGCCGCAGCACCCTCCGCACCTCGTCCAGGAACTCCGTGGACGTCAAATGCGCCGGAGTGCGCGCCCCGCTGAACACATCCGCGATGACCAGGTCCGCCCACGCCTCCGGGACCTTGCCCAGCCCCTCCCGGGCGTCCACGGACCGCACCCGTATCCGGGCACCGGGATCCAACGGCAGCTCCCGCCGCACCAGTTGGACGAGGGCCGCGTCCCGCTCCACCACCTGCTGCGTGGACCGGGGCCGGGTCGCCGCGACGTACCGGGCCAGCGTGAACGCGCCGCCCCCCAGGTGCACGACCTGCACGGGCCTGCCCGGCGGCGCGACGAGGTCGATCACATGGCCGAGCCGACGCTGGTACTCGAAGAAGAGGTACTCCGGGTCGTCGAGGTCGACGTGCGACTGCGGGGCGCCGTCGATGAGCAGCGTCCAGGCCCGGCCCCGGTCGGGGTCGGGGATGAGCTGGGCGAGGCCGCCGTCGACGGCCTCGACCACGGCGTCGGCGGCGGCAGCCGACCGGCGCCGTGAGTTCCTGGACTTGCCCATGCCGCCATTTTCCCAGGCGACGGCCGTCCGGGAAATTCAGCGCCGGGAAATTCAGCGGCAGCTGTCCGCGGCCTCGATCAGCCGGGCCGCCTCCCCGAGCGCCCGGCGCAGCACCGCCGGGTCGGTCGCGAGGTCGGCCTCGCCCGGCGGCAGCAGCCAGTCGGAGCCCTCCACCGGCGGCTCGGGGCTGAGCCGCAGCCCGCGCCCCTCGGTCTCCGTACAGGTGCTGCCCGGAACGTCCCAGCCCGCCGCCGTACCGGCCGGCACCACGAAGCCGAGGGTGTCGCCCCCGTCGTCGTGGAGTACCGGCCCCACCGCGTCCCCGGCCCCCCGGCGCAGGATGTCGACCGCCTCCAGACCCTGCCGGGCCGGCACCGTCACAAGGTCGCATCCCGCATCGCCTGCCGCCGAAGGCATCGACGGCATACAAGGATCGTTGCTCTGGCTGGTCTCCATCCCGGCCTCCACCACGCAGCCCTCTTGCAGTCCATGACGTCCAACGCGCCACCGCGTCAACGGCTACGGCGGAAGTCAGCCGCAAAGGATGGCAGTTCATGGCAGATCGTGGATGAGATATCCGGTTTGTAGCCAAACCCTGCGTCACGGGTCCGACACAGCAGGTACGTTCTTGCCCGCCGGAATCAAGGGTCCACTCGGACAACTCACCACGAGTCCGGCATGGTTCGACGGTTCGCACGAGAGGACCCGGCCATGGCGTCGTCATCCACGAGCTCGCCACAGCCCGATCGGCCGGTACGGCCGAACCTCGCCTTCCGGCAGCTGCGCGGCCGGCACTCGCCGGCCGAGTTCGCCGCGCTGGTACGGCGCGCCGCCCGCGAGATCGGCGAGCGGGTGAGCTGTGACGCGCGCTACATCGGCCGGGTCGAGGCGGGCGAGATCCGCTGCCCGAACTACGCGTACGAACGGGTGTTCCTGCACATGTTCCCCGGTCGCACGCTCGCCGACCTCGGCTTCGCGCCCCGCTCGTCCGTCCGCGGACGCGCGACGCGGCCGCCGGAGGAGGTGCCCCCGGCTCTCGCCGGAGGTGAGACGCAAGGGTCCGTCGAGCCGTATGACCCGCAGGACCCGTACGAGACGCACGACAACTACGAGGAGAGCGACGTGCTGCGTCGCCTATTCATGACCGGCGGGGGCGCCACGGTGGCCGCCGCCACGCTGGGCCCCCTGGGGTTCACCATCGACGCCGTGGCGGCGGACCGGCCGGTGCGCCGTGCCGGGTCCTCGCACGCGGCCGCCCTGGAGGAGGCCGTACGCCGGATCCGGCTGCTGGACGACCGGCACGGCGCGGACGGGCTGTACCGGCGCGCGGCGGCTCCGCTGCGCGCGGCGTACGCGTTGCTCGACGCGGGCGCGACCCGGCAGACGACCGCCGAGCGGTTGCACTCGGGCGCCGGTGAACTGGCCATCTCGGTGGGCTGGCTGGCCCATGACTCCGGCCGCTTCGACGACGCCCGCTCGCACTACGCGGAGGCGCTGGCGACCGCGCGGATGACCGGGGACCCGGGACTGGAGGCGCACGCCTTCTGCAACACGGCGTTCCTGGCGCGGGACGCCGGGCGGCCGCGGGAGGCGGTACGGGCGGCGCAGGCCGCGCAACGCGTCGGCCGGCCCCTGGGCTCGGCCCGCCTGATGTCCCTCCTCGCCCTGCGCGAGGCGGGCGGCTGGGCCGGGCTCGCCGACCGCACCGGCACGGAGCAGGCGCTGGCCCGTGCGCAGGCCCTCTTCGAGCGAGGCCACTCGGACGCCGACCCCGAGTGGATGAGCTTCTACGGAGAGGCCGAGCTGGAGGGCCTGGAGGCGCAGTGCTGGTCCACGCTGGGCGACTGGCCACGGGCCGCGCGGCACGCACGCCGGGCCGCCGACCTGCAGGATCCGCACTTCACCAGGAACATCGCGCTGTACACGGCGGAGCTCGCCGACGACCTCGCGCGCGGGGGGCTGCCGGACGAGGCGGCGACGGCGGGCATGCGGGTCCTGGACCTGCTGGACCAGGTCCAGTCGTCCCGGATCCAGGGGATGCTGGCGGGCACGGCCCGGGTGCTGCTGCCGCACCGCCGGGCGAGCGGGGTCCAGGAGTTCCTGGACCGGCACGCGTCCACGCCGAGGGTTGTGTAGGGCCGAGACCGGGGTCGCGGGGGCCGAGTGTCGGCTGCGGGCCGGTGGGGGCCGATCGCGCAGTTCCCCGCGCCCCTGACGGGGCGCTGCGCAGCCGCCCCTTTCACGGCCACTCAGCTGCGGGCAGGCGTGCCGCAGGGCGGCACGGGTGGGCGCTGGGGGTCCCCCCGGCCGAAGGCTGGGGGAGGCACCCGGCCAGCGCCGGTAAGCGTCCCCCACCCCCCGCCGTCACCCCGCCAAGTGCCCCAAGTCGTTCCAGCTCTCGATGGCCGGCTCCTCGTAAGCCCAGCCAAGGATGGAGAGCGACGTCGGGTTCAGTCTGATCCGTGCCGCGAAGTCCAGCGGCAGGCCCAGCCACCGCGCCCCGATCGACCGCAGGATGTGCCCGTGGGCGAACACCAGGACGTCCCGGTCCGCCGACCGCGCCCAGGACACCACCTCGTCCGCCCGCGCGGTCACCTCCGCCAGGGACTCGCCCCCGGGCACCCCGTCCCGCCAGATCAGCCAGCCGGGGCGGGCGGACTGGATCTCGGCGGGGGTCAGACCCTCGTACGCCCCGTAGTCCCACTCCATCAGCGTGTCCCACCGCTCGGCCCGCTCGCCGAACCCGGCGAGTTCGCACGTCTCACGCGCGCGTGCCAGCGGGCTGGTGCGTACCTCGGCGTCGGCGAGGCCGTCGAACGGCGGCCGGTGCAGGCGCTCGCCGAGCGACTTGGCCCCCCGCCGGCCCTCCTCCAGGAGCGGTACGTCGGTCCTGCCGGTGTGCTTGCCGGACAGGGACCACTCCGTCTGTCCGTGCCGGGCCAGCAGGATGCGCGGTGCCATGGAGGAAGAACCCTTCGGGAGAAATTCGGGAGCGGGACACCTCCATCATCGCCCAGGCTGGGAACGCGCCGGGAACGGGCCGGGGAGCGGGCAACCCGGCGCGCGCTCTCCGCGTCTTTGAGGGCTGAGCGCACCGCATGGGCGGGAAGGCGCGCAACGTAAAGTGTCACGGTCGGCCCGCCGGGCGCCGCGCCGACCGGGACGAGAAGGGGGAGGCAGTCGGATGCCGCAGACCGAGAAACCAGGCACCGAGGTGGCTGCGCGAACCCGGCTGCGCTGGTGGACCGAGCTGCCGCTGATCCTGCTGGTGTACAGCTGCTACACGGCCGGCCGGCTGCTCGCCCGCGGGGACACCGCCACCGCCGTCGACCACGGCCTGGCGGTCCTGCGCATCGAGAAGGCCCTGCACCTCAACGCCGAGCACCCGCTCAACCGCCTCTTCACACGGGAGGCATGGCTCGGCGTACCGGCGGACTTCTGGTACGCCTCGCTGCACTACCTGGTCACCCCGGCGATCCTGGTCTTCCTGTTCCGCAACCGCGCCGAGGTCTACCGGCGGGCCCGCACCTGGCTGATGACGTCCACGTTCATCGGCCTGATCGGCTTCACCCTGCTGCCCACCTGCCCGCCCCGGCTGCTGGACGTGAAGTACGGCTTCGTCGACACCATGGCCCAGTACAGCTCGTACGGCTGGTGGGGCGGCGACGCCAGCGCCCCGCGCGGCCTGGGCGGCATGACCAACCAGTACGCGGCGATGCCGAGCCTGCACTGCGGCTGGGCGCTGTGGTGCGGGGTGATGCTCTGGCGCCACGGCGGCAACCGCCTGACCAAGGTGCTCGGTGTGGCCTACCCGGTGCTGACCGTGCTCGTCGTGATGGGCACCGCCAACCACTACTTCCTGGACGCGGTCGCGGGCGTGTTCGTGATGGGCGTGGGCTACCTGCTGGCGCCGTACGTGATGCGGGTCGCGGATCTCGTCAGGGTGCGGATCACCCCGCGCGCCTCCCTCGTCGCAGCGCGCTCCGGCGGCGCAGGCTCCCCGATTGTCAGTGCCGGATGCCAGACTTCGGCGGGTGAGCGAATTCCATCGCAGCGCGAGTCCCGGCCTGCCACCGCAGCCGAACCGGACGCCGCCCCCACCGACGCGGGGGACGGCGCTCCGGCACCGGCTCGCTGAGCTGCGCGGCCCCGACGTCCCGGCCAAGGCCCTCGACGCGCGTGCCCTCGCGGCGCTCGCCGCGAACCCGGGGTGCAGGCGGCGGGCGATCCTGGACGGCGCCGGGGTGGACAAGACCGCGCTGGCGGGCGCCCTCGGCTCGCCGTCGGGCTTCGGCCAGTCGCAGTTCGCGCTGACCCGGGGCAACGCCTTCGAGGCGAAGGTGAAGGCGGACGGCGGCGCCGAGTTGCTGCGGCTGGTGCGCACCCACCTCGACCCGGGCGCCGAGCCGGCCGAGCGGGCCGCCGTGCCGGATCTCTCCGCGATCGGACCCGAGGGGCGTACGGCCCGTACGGCGCTGGCACTGCGCGAGGCCGTGGAGGCCGGCGGCTGGGCGCTGTTCGACCACCCGATGCTGGCCCTGGAGGTGGCCGGCTCCCCCGCGTTCCTGGAGCCGGACGCGGTGGTCGTGCACCCGGACGGCAGCTGGACGGTCGTGGAGATCAAGTCCTTCCCGATGCTGGACGGTTCCGCCGACCCGGCGAAGGTCGGCGCGGCCGCCCGGCAGGCCGCGGTGTACGTGCTGGCCCTGGAGCAGGTCGCGGCCCGGCTCACCCCGGCCCCGCGGGTCCGCCACGACGTGCTCCTGGTCTGCCCCAAGGACTTCGCCAACCTGCCGACCGCCGCCGCCGTGGACGTCCGCAAGCAGCGCGCGGTCACCGCCCGCCAGCTGGCCCGGCTCACCCGCATCCAGGACATCGCCGACACCCTCCCGGCGGGCACCTGTTTCGCCCCGGACCTGCCGGCGGAGCAGCTCACGGCGGCCGTGGACGCCGTCCCCGCGGCCTACGCGCCCGAGTGCCTGTCCGCCTGCGAACTGGCCTTCCACTGCCGGCAGCGCGCCCGCGCGGCCGACGAGGTGACCGCGCTGGGCCGCGCGGCCCGCGCCGAGCTGGGCGGGCTGTCCACCGTCGAGGACGTGCTGGCGGCGGCGCGCGGCGAGAGCGGCGACCCGGCCGACCCGGCGGTGGCGGCCCTGCGCCGGGCGGCGGCCCTGCGCGCCGAAGCGCTGAGCGCCCACGTGCAGGGGGCCGACGTGCAGGGGGCCGACGTGCAGGGGGCCGACGTGCAGGGGGCCTTGTGTCCCTGATCACCACCCTCGCCCGCCTCGAGGCGGTGAGCACGGGCACCGCGCAGCCCGCCGCGACCGTCCGCCACCGGCACCTCTCCGAGCACCCGCTGGTGTTCGTCCCGCTGACCACCGCCGGTGAGGCCGGTGCCCCGCTCGGCGCCCTGGTCGGCACCGACCGGGACGCGCCGCGCCTGCTGGTCGTACCCCAGCCGCGCGACCGGGACCTGCGGTTCGCGTTCCTCGCCGAGCTCGCCGACGTGGTCCTGCCGTACCTGGACTCCTACGCGGACAGTGTCGAGGCCGCCGAGCGCACCGAGACCGACCCCGAGACCGGCAAGCGGGTCAAGGTCGAGGTCGAACTGTGCGCGGACGCACCCCAGTTGATCGTCCCGGGCCGCGCGGGCGTCGAGTACGTACGGCTGCTGGGGCGGTCGATGCGGTTCCGGCGCACGGCGGAGCAGGACCCGGAGACGCCCTACCCGGCCCCGCCCCGGGTGCCGTTGCTCGGCCGCTGGCTCACCCACTTCGGCGAGCGTGCCCGGGTCCCCGGCTCGTCCCTGCTCCTCGCCATGACGGACCTGCTGTCCCGGCACTGGGCCACCGGCCAGTCCGGCATCGAGGACCAGCACCTGGGCGCGCTGCTCGCCTGGATCGCCCCTCCGGAAGGCAGTACGGGCGCGGCGGCCGCGCGGGTGGCCGAGCTGGCGCGGGACGGCGACGGGCAGTTGCTGTGCCCGCCGGCCGGTCCCGCCACCGACCCGGCCTTCGACAACAAGCTGCTGGCGCCCGCCTTCGAGCGCTACGACCGGGCCCGCACCGCCCTCGCCGCGGCGGAGGACGGCCTCCAGGCCGACGACCGGCTGGCGATCCTCACCGCCGCCGAGCGGGAGATCCGCGCCCTGGTGGAGAGCCGTACCCGGCCCACCTGGGACGCGGTCTGGCAGGGCCTGGACCTGCTGCGCGGGCTGCCGGAGGGGGCCAGGGCCGAGGAGCGGTGGACGCGCGACCGCTGGTCGTTCACCGGTCACCGCGACCGGGTGCTGGCCGGTGAGCCCCCGCAGCCGCGCCGCGACGACGCGGTGACCGCCGCCAACAAGCTGGCCACGCGCGAGCGCGAACAGGCCCGCCTCGACGCCCAGGAGGCGCTCGACGACCCGCTGGTGATGGCGGGGCGGCGGCTGTCCGGGGAGGCGTTCGCGGGCGAGGTCCTCGATGTCGTCATGGCGTACAGCGAGGGCAAGCGGCCCAGCCCGCGCCCGCTGGTGACCGTGCGCACGGAGGACCGGCCGCAGCTGGGCGAGCGCGCCAAGGCGTACCGCTCGCTGGGCGGCAAGCCGCAGTCGGCGGAGTTCGTCGGGTACGAGGCGGAGGGGGTCCTGGTGCTGCGCGTCCTGGACAAGATGGGCCGCGGCAGGGAACCGGAGGAGGGCTCCGTGCCGGAGAAGGGCGACCGGCTCGTCTTCACCCTGTTCGAACACGAGCAGCGCGGCGGCGCCAAGCTGCCCGACCCGGAGGACACCCCGTGGACGCACGGCGGCCCGCCGGGCGAGACGGCACCGGAGGCGGCCGACACCATGACGGCGGAGGACGTCCTGTGACGACCACGGACTTCGATCCCGGCACGGCGGCCGCGCAGGCCACCGCCGCGATCCTGCACGACACCCTGCACGGCACCGACCGGGGCGTGGTCGTGGACTCCCCGCCGGGCGCCGGCAAGTCCACGCTGGTGGTCCGCGCCGCGCTGGAACTCGCGGACGCCGGGCGCCCGCTGATGGTGGTCGCGCAGACGAACGCCCAGGTCGACGACCTGGTCCTGCGGCTCGCCGAGAAGAACCCGGAGCTGCCCGTCGGCCGCCTGCACAGCAGCGACGCCGACCCGTACGACAAGGCGCTGGACGACCTGCCGAACGTCCGCAAGTCCGCGAAGGCGGCCGACCTCGGCCAGACGCAGGTCGTGCTGTCCACCGCCGCGAAGTGGGCGCACGTGAAGGTGGACGAGCCCTGGCGGCACGCGATCGTCGACGAGGCGTACCAGATGCGCTCGGACTCGCTGCTCGCCGTGGCCGGCCTGTTCGAACGGGCGCTGTTCGTGGGCGACCCCGGCCAGCTGGACCCGTTCGCGATCGTCGGCAGCGAGCAGTGGGCGGGCCTGTCGTACGACCCGTCGGCCTCCGCCGTCTCCACCCTCCTCGCCCACAACCCGGGCCTGCCCCAGCACCGCCTCCCGGTCTCCTGGCGCCTCCCGGCCTCCGCGGCCCCTCTCGTCTCCGGCGCGTTCTACCCGTACACCCCCTTCCGCAGCGGCACCGGCCACGACGACCGCCGCCTCACCTTCGCCGTCCCCTCCGACGGCTCAGGGCCCGACCGGGTGATCGACGAGGCGGCGGAGTCCGGCTGGGGCCTGCTGGAACTCCCCGCCCGGCACACCCCGCGCACCGACCCGGAAGCGGTCCGGGCGGTGGCGACGGTGGTACGACGCGTCCTCGACCGCGGCGGCGCGGCCCTCTCGGAGCGCTCCCCCGACCCCGCCCCCCTCACCGCCGACCGGATCGCCGTCGGCACCGCCCACCGCGACCAGGCGGCGGCCGTCCGCGCGGCCCTGGCGGAGC
The DNA here is from genome assembly GCF_042721035.1 of Streptomyces sp. NPDC058464. Lineage (NCBI taxonomy): Bacteria > Bacillati > Actinomycetota > Actinomycetes > Kitasatosporales > Streptomycetaceae > Streptomyces > Streptomyces sp. NPDC058464. Next base: position 187,358 of record NZ_JBHXMA010000004.1, on the reverse strand, counting down.
TGGGCGTGCCCGAGGTCACCGTCGACACGGCGAACCGCCTCCAGGGCCGTGAGTACGACGTGACGGTCGTCCTGCACCCGCTCTCCGGCCGCCCCGACGCCACCGCCTTCCACCTGGAGACGGGCCGCCTCTGCGTCCTCGCCTCCCGCCACCGCCACGCCTGCATCATGATCTGCCGCGCCGGCGTGACCGACCTCCTCGACGACTACCCGTCGACAGAACCGGTGCAGCTGGGAACCCTCGTGAAGTTCCCGGACGGCTGGGAAGCCAACCACGCGGTACTGGCACACCTGGCCGAACACCGAGTGACATGGCGCCCCTGACACGCACCGGCACCACCACCGTCCACCCGCCGGAGGCCGCCAACGGATACAGCCCGGACGGCTGGGAGGCGAACCACGCGGTACTGGCACACCTGGCGGAGCACCGGGTGACATGGCGCCCCTGACACGCACCGGGTGACGTGGCGCCCCTGCACACGCACCGGCACCAGCGCCACCCAACCGGCCGAGCGCAGAGTCAGCCATCGGCCTTAGGGTCCCCTTGCGCGGGCGCGGGAGAATGGACGGTGGTCTTCGGACCTCAGTCATCGACACCGTACGAGGAGGACCAGACATGGCGGAGCCCACGCCGCGTCGGAACGAACCGCGGCTACGCCCCGCGCCCCTGCTCTTCGAGCCTGTGGAAGCGGTCGCCGACCCGGAGCACTTCTTCGGCCTGGAGTCGGTCGACGACCCCGGGGTGCTGCTGGCCCGTGCCACGGAGCTGACCCAGGCGTTCCGGGTGGCCACCGACCGGGCGGTGGAGTTCCAGGCCATGGCCGCCGCCCAGCTCGCCGACCCGCGCCGCTTCGACCGTCTGACCCCGGCGGACATCGCCGAGCGGGCCGGGTGGACCGAGGACTACGCGAAGAAGATGGTCGAGTTCGGCCGGGATCTGATGCACGGGAGGGAAGGCCAGGGGCCGGAGCAGATCTAGCACATGGCATATGCCGGGCGGGCAAGATACGCCCCTCCGCCCCGTCCCGTCCCGGTTTCCCGCAACTCAGGGAGAGCGGGTGCTCACCGGGGGTATCAATCTCCCATGAGCAGCACACCGTACGAGACCTTCCCCGGCGGTCCGGGCGACGCGGCCGCGGTCACCTCCGACGGGGCCGCCTGGCTGGCCTCGGCAGGAACGTATCCGCGGAGCACGCTCGCCCTCTGGGAGGAGCGGCCGGACGCCCCGGTCGTCCTGCCCTGCGGGACCGCCTTCGACGTGGTGAACGCCCCGGCGCTGTTCGGCCGCCGCATGCTGGACCGGCTGTGGGACGAGGGGCCGGGGTCCGGGCCGGTCGCGGTGTTCCGGGGCCGGATGCTCCTGTTCGCCGCCCCCGGCACCGCCGCCCGGCTGCCGTCGCTGCTGGGCTGGGAGGAGTGGGGCGGCCGCGGCCAGGCCGTACCGCCGCTGCTGTGCCACGGCACCGGCGACGCGGTGACCGTCCCGGCGCCGGGCGCCGACCCCTCCCCCGCCCCGGCCGGCGCCCGCTGGCTGGTCGCCCCGGACACCCGGCACCCATGGCTCCCCGGCCCGGAAATCCTGCTCTGGGCGGCCGTCCGCGCGGCCCGCTCGACCGTGCGGATATCGATTTTTCCTCCCGCCGATCAGGATGCTAAGGTCTACGACGTCAGCAGGCGCCGCTAGCTCAGTTGGTTAGAGCAGCTGACTCTTAATCAGCGGGTCCGGGGTTCGAGTCCCTGGCGGCGCACGCGAAGTAGGTGAGAGGCCAAGCTCATATGAGCTTGGCCTTTCGCCTTTCCGTCGGCAGTGCCCCCGTCAGGATTCGGCCGGGCTTCCCGGCGTGATCCGCACGTTCCAGGCACCGGACGCCGTCCGCCCCTCCACCGCCACCTGCACGCCGTCCCCCGGCACGGTGAAGCTCTCGCCGAGGGCGACCGGGGCGTCGGCCAGCGGCGGGTAGACCGAGTTCTCCCAGCAGGCCTCGGTGCGCGGATGGGCGTCGATCACCTCGATCGGGCCACTGCCGGAGGCCGTCTCGTCGCGGACCCGGTAGACGAGGATGCCCTGCCGGCAGGATGCGCTGTCGTTGCCGGACGCACCGCGCGCCTCGAAGGCCAGCACGGTGTCGGGCCCGGTGCGCACCACCGCCAGCTTGGTGCCGTCGCCGAGCCCGAAGGCCGGGGCGCCCGCGGCACCCTGCGCCGGCACCCCCGGCCCGGCGGACAGCGGCTCCAGGGTCAGCCGGGTCGGCCCGGCCCCCCGGACGCACACCACCTGGCGCGGATCCAGCCATCCGAGCTTCCACTTGTGCCAGGCGAAGAAGTCCGGCGACAGCCCGAACTGGCTGCCCATCAGATCCCAGTCGCCGACGTACGTGTCCCAGTCGCCCTTGCCGTCGACCGGGCGGTGGTAGAGGTCGGGGAGGTCGAAGACGTGTCCGGTCTCATGGGCGAGAACCAGCCGGTCCGGCGGGTGCTTCTCGAAGACGGTGACGACCCGGCGGACGTCGGTGCCGTCCACGTGCACCGGGGTGTCGAGGTTGACCACCTTCGTGGCGTCGGAGTCGACGCCGGGCGCGTCCGGGTCGGCGACGAAGTACACGACGTCGTAGCGCGCGAAGTCGACCTCGGGATCGGCCGCCGCGAACGCGTCCCGCAGGTAGGCGGCCCGCAGCGTGACGTTCCAGTCGCGCCTTATGCCGTAGGCGACCGAGGGCCGGGGCATCCGCAGCCAGTGGGCCAGCGGGTGCGGGCGGATGGTGAACTTCCCGTAGGAGGCCTGCTCGTAGTAGCGGCTGGTGGCCGGGAAGTGGTCGGCGGCGAGCTCCGCGGTCGTGGTCTGCGGGGCGGCGTCCGGGAAGGAGAGGAACACCATCACGGCCGAGAGCGGATGGGTGGGGCGGGTGTAGTCGGCGTTCCAGGTGTCGACGCCCTCGGAGTGGTGCGCGTCGGTGCGGTGCAGGGCGCAGGGGGCCGTGGAGAACGGCTCGGCGGCCGACGGTCCGGTCAGGATCGTCGTTGCGACGAGCGCCGACATCGTGGTGAACACGGCGGCGGAGCTGCGCAGCAGGAGACGCGGCACGGAAGGACCTCCGGGGGCGGTTCGCGGGACACCGCACCCAGCCTGTGTGACTTTTTCGCCATATGACCTGTTTATCTGCACCAGAAGGGTGAGGAACCCCCTGCTCACCACGCGCAGACCCGAACGGCCGACACCCCGAGTCACTCACGGAACGTCACAAGCGGTCGGGCGGCCCAAGAACCCGTCCAGGTGCGGGCAGAAACGATCTGTCAGAACCGCCGGTTCATCGTGGACACTGGACAGTGGCTGGAAGGCCCTCGGGCCAGCATCTATGATCGGCACACTTTCCTGCACGGACAGAGATCGAGTGCACTGCGGGAGCGAGCGGTGAGCGGAACGTCCGAAGGGCCGACGCCCGCGGCAGACCTCGACCGGTCCGCCGTCACAGAGAGTGACAAGACCTACCGGAAGTCGTACGAGAAGACAGAACCGAAGACCTACGAGTACGCCTTCGCGTCCGCCGCGCTGCCCATGGCCGTCGTGGACCGCGAAGGGCATGTCACCACCGCCAACGAGGCGTTCGCCACGCTGATCGGCGCCGATCCGGCCGGGCTGCCCGGGCGGGTCGCCGCGGACCTGGTGGACCTGGCCTCCGACGCCCGCACCTGGCACGCCTACCGCGAGGTACTGCGCGGCCGGCAGGCCAAGCTGCGCTGCACCCGCCGCCTGAAGCACCCCGACGGGCACTCGGTGTGGGTCCAGGTGACCATCTCCCCGCTGGACAAGGCGGCGCCCGGGGTGCTGATCTCGGTCTCCGACATCAGCGAGCGCCGCGAACTCCAGGCCCGGCTGCGGCACTTGCAGATGCACGACCCGGTGACCCGGCTGCCCAACCGCACGCTGTTCTTCGAGCGGCTGTCGGCCGCGCTGGAGGCGGAGTCGTACGAGCAGAGCGGCACCGGCCGGATCGGCCTGTGCTACCTGGACCTCGACGGTTTCAAGGCGGTCAACGACACCCTCGGCCACCGGGTCGGCGACCGCCTGCTGGCCGCCGTCGCCGAACGGCTGACCCGGGTCTCCGACGAGGCCGGCTTCGCGCGGGCCGGCGCCCCGCTGGTGGCCCGGCTCGGCGGGGACGAGTTCGCCCTGCTGGTCGAGGACTCGACGGGCACCGAACAGCTGGCCGACCTCGCCGAGTCCGCCCTCGCGGCCCTCCAGGCACCGTTCGACCTGGCCGGCCAGCGGCTGTCGCTGTCGGCGTCGATCGGGGTCGTCGAGCGGCACGCCGCCGGCACCACCGCCACCGGTCTCATGCAGGCCGCCGACACGACGCTCTACTGGGCCAAGGCCGACGGCAAGTCCCGCTGGACGCTCTTCGACCCGGAGCGCAACGCCCACCTGGTGACCCGGCAGGCGCTCTCCTCCACCCTCCGCCCGGCCATCGAACGCGGCGAGTTCGTGCTCGAGTACCAGCCGCTGGTGGGTATGGAGGACGGCCGGCTCAGCGGTGTCGAGGCCCTGGTCCGCTGGCACCATCCGCAGTTCGGCACACTGACGCCGAATCGGTTCATCGGACTGGCGGAGGAGGACGGCTCGATCGTCCCGCTCGGCCGCTGGGCCCTGACCACCGCCTGCCGGCAGGCCCGCCGCTGGCAGCTGGACCACCCCGGCGAACCGCCGATCTTCGTCAGCGTGAACGTGGCCGTCCGCCAGGTCTGGGACTCCGACCTGGTCGCGGACGTGGCCGAGACCCTGGCGGAGACGGGCCTGGCCCCGCACCTGCTCCAGCTGGAGCTGACGGAATCGGCCGTCATGGGCTCGGCCGGCCGCCCGCTGCAGGCCCTCCAGGCCCTCAGCGACATGGGCGTCCGCATCGCCATCGACGACTTCGGCACCGGCTACTCGAACCTCGCCTACCTCAGCCGGCTCCCGGTCTCGGTCCTCAAGCTGGACGGCTCCTTCGTCCGGGGCTTCCAGTACGACGACCCGGGCGACCGCCCGAACCCGGCCGACGAGGTCGTGGTCGAGGCGATGATCCAGCTCGCCCACCGCCTCGGCCTCACCGTCACCGCCGAGTGCGTCGAGACCTCGGCGCAGGCCTCCCGGCTGCGCCACATCGGCTGCGACACCGGCCAGGGGTGGCTCTACTCCCGGCCGGTGACGCCGGATCGTATCTCCGAGCTGCTGGACACCCGGACCTACGCGGACACCCCGGTCGGCAAGCCGTAGGCGTCGGCGACCAGTTCGTAGGAGCGCAGGCGCAGCTCGCCGCGGTGGGCGTGCGTGGTGAGCATCAGCTCGTCGGCGCCGGTGCGCTTCTGCAGGTCGTCGAGGCCGGCGCGGACCTCGTCGGCGGTGCCGTGCACGATGTTGGCGGTCCAGGAGTGCACGAACTCCTCCTCCATCGGGGAGAACTCGTGCTGCTCGACGTCGTCGGGGTCGGGGAACAGACCGGGCCGCCCGGTGCGCAGCCGCAGCATGTTCACCGCGCCCGCCCGCACCTGCCGCCGCGCCTCGCGCTCCTCGTCCACGGCGAGGACGGAGACGCCGATGAGGGCGTAGGGCTCGTCGAGGACCGCGGACGGGCTGAAGGACTCCCGGTACAGGTCGAGGGCCGGGACGGTGTTCTGCGCGGAGAAGTGGTGCGCGAAGGCGAACGGCAGCCCGAGCATGCCGGCGAGCCGGGCGCTGAACCCGGAGGAGCCGAGCAGCCAGACCGGCGGCCGGTGCGGCGACTGCACACCGCCGGCGGTGGTGGCCTGGATCGGCCCGGGGATGGCGTGGATCCGCCGGTACGGGTGCCCGTCCGGGAAGTCGTCGTCCAGGAACCGGGTCAGCTCGGCGAGCTGCTGCGGGAAGTCGTCGGCGCCCTCGTTGAGGGTCTGGGTACGGCGCAGGGCAGCGGCGGTGGCCCCGTCGGTCCCCGGTGCCCGGCCGAGCCCCAGGTCGACCCGCCCCGGCGCCAGCGCCTCCAGCGTGCCGAACTGCTCCGCGATCACGAGCGGGGCGTGGTTGGGCAGCATGACGCCGCCCGACCCGAGCCGGATCCGGTCCGTGTGGGCGGCGAGGTTGGCGAGGATCACGGCGGGCGAGGAGGAGGCCACGCCCGGCATCGAGTGGTGCTCGGCGACCCAGTACCGGTGGAACCCGCGCGCCTCGGTGAGCCTCGCGAGCGCGGCGCTGGTGCGCAGGGCGTCGGTGGCGGTACTACCGGTGCCGACGGTCACCAGGTCCAGTACGGAGAGGGGGACGGGGGCGGTCCCGTGCGTAGTGCCCCGGATCTCGTCTGCCGACACGGTGAGAGCCTCCTGATTTCACGGCCGTGAGCTTGTAGGAGGGGGTAACAGGAGGAGGTCTCCGTTTATTCCGTGCGGGTTGTTCCGTGCGGGTGTTTTCCGCGGTTCCCTTTTCCCTACCGAGTCGGGTGGTGGGTGGGCGAGGGTTTTCGGGGGTCCAGGGGGCGGAGCCCCCTGGTACGGCCCGTCCGGTCAGGCCTGTACGAGGGGTTCGCGGGAGAACAACGTGCCCAGTGCCGGGGCGTTCACGCGGCGGTCGGCCAGGCGGAGGCCCTCCCAGACCGTCACCTGGTTCGCCGTGAGCACCGGCTTCGACAGCGCCCTCTCCAGCAGGGACAGGTGCGCCGCCGTGTGCAGTGCCGTGTCCGGAAGGACCACCGCCTCCGCACCGGAGACATCGGCCGCCCGCGCGAGCGTGAGGACCTCCTCCTCCCCCCACGTCCCCGCCTCCGCCGCCGTGACGCCCCCCGAGCACCGCACGCCGGTCACCTCCAGGCCCCCGGCCCGCAGGAAGTCGGCGAAGAGGGCCGCCACGTCGTCGGGGCAGGCCGTGCCGACCGCCACCCGCCGTACCCCGAGCTCCCGCGCCGCGTGCACGAACCCGAAGGACGTGGCCGACGCCGGCAGGCCGGCCGCCCTGGCGAGGGCGCGGACCTGCTGCTGGGCGCCCTCCCAGTCGTACCCGAAGCCGCCGGTGCACGCCCACACCACCGCGTCGGCACCCGCCAGCCGCAGCTCCGCCACCCGGGCCGCCAGCCGTTCCCCGGCCTCCGTCCCGCCGGGGTCGATGTGGACGACGTCCACCCGGATGTCGCTGCCGAGGAGCTGCTCGATACGGGGGTAGTCGTCCTCCGCGGAGTGCCCCGGATAGAGGAGTCCGAGCGCTGTCATGTCCACCCTTCCTGCTGTTCTTCCGGCAGTGCGGGCCAGTCAGGCGTAAGTATGTCCATCTTATTGACCAGTGCCCGATAAGGCCCAACGGCTGCCCGGGGTGCCGCTGCCGCACCGGACACACCCGTGTTGACGAAGGTGGGTTCGGGTGCCAGCGTGGTCGATCCGTGCCTCTGCGATGTTCCGTCCGCCCTTGTCAGACGCTGTCGGATCCGGGAGACCACCCCGAATGACACCGCCCGTGCCCACCCTGCTGGTCCTCGACGCCGACCCGCCGCCGCGGCTGGGCCGGCTCACCGGCCGCGCCCGGATCGTGCACACGGACGCGGCGGGCCTGGCGGCCCGGCTGCCGACCGCCGACGTGCTCCTGGTCTGGGACTTCGCCTCGCACGCCGTCCGCGAGGCCTGGCCGGGCGAGGGGCCGCGACCGCGCTGGGTGCACACGGCGAGCGCGGGCGTCGACCATCTGATGTGCCCGGAGCTGGCCGCGTCCGACACGGTCGTCACCAACGCGCGCGGGGTCTTCGACGCGCCGATCGCCGAGTACGTGGCCGCGCTGGTGCTGGCCATCGCGAAGGACCTGCCGCGGACCCTCGACCTGCAGCGGGAGCGGACCTGGCAGCACCGCGAGGCGCGCCGGGTCGCCGGCACGCGCGCGTGCGTGGTCGGCTCCGGGCCGGTCGGCCGGGCGATCGTCCGTACCCTCAAGGCGCTCGGCGTCACCACGGCCCTGGTCGGCCGCGTCCCGCGCACCGGTATCCACGGCCCGGACGACCTGGACCGGCTGATGTCCCGCGCGGACTGGGTGATCGCGGCCGCTCCGCTGACCGAGCAGACGTACGGCATGTTCGACGCGCACCGCTTCGGCGTGATGCAGCCGTCGGCCTGCTTCATCAACGTCGGCCGGGGCCGGCTGGTCGACGAGGAGGCCCTGGTCCGGGCGCTGACCAGGCGCTGGATCGCCGCCGCGGCCCTGGACGTCCTCGCGACCGAGCCGCTGCCCGCCGACAGCCCGTTGTGGGATGTGCCGGGCCTGGTCCTCTCCCCGCACATGAGCGGGGACACGGTCGGCCGGCGGGACGAACTGGGCACGCAGTTCGTGGAGTTGTACGAGCGGTGGGCGGCGGGCAGGTCCCTGCTGAACGTGGTCGACAAGAAGCGCGGATACGTGCCCGGTCACTGACCCCTCGGGAGGGGCCCGTCAGGCACGGGTCCGGCGCCGGCGCACGTCGCCGAGGAACGCCCGCAGCTGCTGTGCGGTCTCGGCGGGCGCCTCCTCCGGGACGTAGTGGTCGCAGGGCAGTGCCTGACCGCGCACGTCGTCGGCATAGCCGCGCCAGGCCCGCAGCACGTCGTAGTGGCGGCCGACGAAGCTGTGCGCTCCCCACAGGGCCAGTACCGGGGCGCCGATCCGGCGGCCGGCCGAGGCGTCCCGGTCGTCGTGGACCAGGTCGATCGAGGCGGCGGCCCGGTAGTCCTCGCACGAGGCGTGGACGGCCGCCGGGTCGGAGAAGCAGCGCACGTACTCGGTCATCGCCTCCTCGCTGAACGGGGTGCCGCCGTGGTGGCGTGCCCCCATCCGGGCCCGGATCCAGAACTCGGGGTCCTGGCCGATGAGGTGCTCGGGGATGCCGTTGCCCGCGGCCAGGAAGAACCAGTGGTAGTAGCCCTTCCCGAAGTCGGCGTCGGCGTGCCGGAAGGCGTGGCGGGTGGGCACGATGTCGAGCACGGCGAGCGCGGACACCGCCTCCGGGAAGTCGAGCGCCAGCCGGTGGGCGACCCTGCCGCCCCGGTCGTGCCCGACGACCGCGAACCGTTCGAAACCGAGCTCCCGCATCACCAGCAGCTGGTCGTGTGCCATGGCGCGTTTGGCGTACGGGGTGTGCCGGGCGTCGGACGGGGGCTTGTCGCTGTCGCCGTAGCCGCGCAGGTCGGTGAGGACCACGGTGTGCGTGGCCGCCAGCAGCGGGGCGACGTGGTGCCAGATCAGATGGGTCTGCGGATAGCCGTGCAGCAGCAGGACCGGCGGCCCGTCCCCCGCGGTACGCACGTTGATCCCGACGCCGTCGGCACGGACGGTACGGCGGTCGAAGCCGGACAGCAGCGGAGTGCTCATGCCCTGATCCCAGCAGCCGGGTGCGGCCCGCGTCCAAGACCCGATGACGGCCACCTTTATAGGCTGGACCTATAAGGGTCGGCGGGGGTGGAGAGGCGGTGGGTGATGGACGTACGGCAGCTGGAGTACTTCCTGGCCGTGGTCGATCACGGCGGGTTCAACCGCGCGGCTTCCGCGCTGTACCTGTCGCAGCCGTCCCTGTCCCAGGCCGTGCGGGCCCTGGAGCGGGATCTGGGCAGCGACCTGTTCCACCGGATCGGCCGCCGGGCGGTGCTCACCGAGGCTGGCCGGGCGCTGATCGGGCCGGCCAGGGAGGCGGTGCGCAGTCTGCAACTGGCGCGGGCCAGCGTGGAGTCGGTGCACGGCCTGCACAGCGGGCGGGTGGACATCGCGGCCATGCCCTCGCAGGCCATCGAGCCGCTGACGGGGTTCATCCGCTCCTTCGCCCGGTCCCATCCTGCCGTGTCCGTCCGGGTGCAGGCCGCCTTCACCCCGCGCGACGTGACGGAGCTGGTGCGGACCGGCGCGTCCGAACTGGGGCTGCTCGCGTCCCCGGCCGACGTGCCGAACGCGGACGTGCGCACCTATCCGTTGCCCGCGCAGCGGCTCGTGCTGCTGTCCCCGCCGGACGGCCCGTTCCCACCGGGGGTTCCGGTACGGCACGAGCAGCTGTCCGGCCACCGCCTGATCGTGGGGCAGCAGGGGACCGGGATGCGCAAGTACGTCGACGACCTGCGGTCCGAGGGCGTCGCCCTGACCGTGGCGGTCGAGACCGAGCACCGGGTCGCCGTGCTGCCGCTCGTCCTGGGCGGCGTCGGCCTGGCCGTGGTCACCGAGTCCTGGCGCGGCTGGGCCGAGCGGTCGGGGGCCGTGGTCCTGGACCTCGAACCGGGCACGAGCCTGCGCATCGCCCTGGTCAGCCGGAAGGCCCCGCTGACGCCGGCGGCCGCGGCCTTCCTGGACAACGCGGTCGCCGCTGTCGCCGCCATCGATAAGCATCGCCTATAAGGCACATGGACGATGCGTCTTGGACGCCGCCGGGACCGGGTTGCTGCAATCCCAGTCATGACGAACCACCGCATCGCACTGATCCCCGGCGACGGCATCGGTACCGAGGTGATCCCCGCCGCGTGCCACGTCCTGGACACGGTCACCGCCCGGCACGGCATCCGGCTCACCTACGAGTCGTTCGACTGGTCCTGCGAGCGCTACGCGCACCTGGGCTCGATGATGCCCGAGGACGGACTGCGTCGGCTGCGGGGCCACGACGCGGTCCTGCTCGGTGCGGTCGGCCACCCCGGCGTCCCCGACCACGTCTCGCTGTGGGGGCTGCTGATCCCCATCCGCCGCGGCTTCCAGCAGTACGTCAACCTTCGCCCGGTCCGCGTCTTCGAGGGCGTCCCCAGCCCGCTGCGGGACGCCCGGCCCGGTGACGTCGACCTCGTGGTCGTCCGCGAGAACGTCGAGGGCGAGTACGGCGAGATCGGCGGCCGCCTCGGGCGTGGGTTCCCGGAGGAGATGGCCGTCCAGGAAGCCGTGTTCACCCGCAGGGGCGTCACCCGGATCCTGGACCACGCGTTCGCTCTGGCCGGGCGGCGGGGCGGGCGCCTCACCTCCGCGACCAAGTCCAACGGCATCGTGCACACCATGCCCTTCTGGGACGAGCTCGTCGCCGAACGGGCCGCCGGGCACCCGGAGGTGACGTGGGACCAGGAGCACATCGACGCGCTCGCCGCCAAGTTCGTGCTGGATCCCGGCCGCTTCGACGTCGTCGTCGCCTCCAACCTCTTCGGCGACATCCTCAGCGATCTCGCGGCGGCGGTCGCCGGCAGTATCGGGATCGCGCCCTCGGCCAACCTCAACCCCGAGCGCGACCACCCCTCCATGTTCGAGCCGGTGCACGGCTCGGCCCCCGACATCGCCGGACGCGGCATCGCCAATCCGCTGGGCGCGATCTGGTCGGCCGCCCTGATGCTCGACCACCTCGGCCATGCCGAGGCCGCCGCGCGGATCACGGACGCGATCGCGGCCGTGCTGGCCACGGCCCCGGTCCGCACACCGGACCTGGGCGGCACGGCGACGACCCGCGAGTTCACGGAGGCTCTCGTCGAACTCCTCTGACTGCGGGTGCGCCCGGGCCCACCGGGTCGTCGGTCGGCCGCGAGCCGGTGGGGGCTTGTCGCGCAGTTCCCCGCGCCCCTGAAGGGGCGCTCGCCCCTGTTCGAACCGCGCCCCCCGATTGCCCCTGCAATCCATCGTGCATAAGTCGGTTGGGGCCGGGTAGCCGCGCCGCCATGGCTCCACCACAGGGGAACGACGCAGACATATCCACGTACGAATCCAGACATACTCGGCGCGCGGTGCTCGCCGGTGTCGCCGCCGTCGGCGCACTCGCCGCGGCCGGCTGCACGCGGGTGTCCGCCGCGGCCGGTACCGACGGCGGTGACCTGCTGCAACGGCTGCGCGCCCAGGGTGTCGTACGGCTCGGGATCGCCGGTGAGATCCCCTTCGGGTACATCGACAAGGACGGCCGCCTCACCGGTGAGGCACCGGAGTTGGCGAAGGCGGTCTTCGGGCGGCTCGGGGTCGGCAGGGTGCAGCCGGTGCCCACCGAGTTCGGTTCGCTGATTCCCGGACTGAATTCGCAGCAGTTCGACGTCGTGGCCGCCGGGATGTACGTCAATCCGGAGCGGTGCGAGCAGGTGATCTTCGCGGATCCGGACTACCGGATGCTCGACTCGTTCGTCGTGCGGAAGGGGAACCCCAAGGGGCTGCACGACTACAAGGACGTCGTCGAGAAGAAGGCGAAGTTCGCGACGGGGACGGGCTACGCAGAGATCCAGTACGCCGTGGAGGCCGGGTACAAGGAGAGCGACATCCTGATCGTGCCCGACCAGGTCGCCGGGCTGAACGCCGTGGAGGCCGGGCGCGTCGACGTCTTCGCCGGTACGGCGGTCACCACGCGTGCGGTCGTCGGGAAGTCGGCGAAGGCGGAGGCGACCAGGGCGTTCGCGCCGCTCGTGGACGGGAGACCGCATGTGGACGGGGGCGCGTTCGCGTTCCGGTCGGCAGAGACGAAGCTGCGGGACGCCTTCAATGCGGAGCTGCGCGAGCTGAAGAAGAGCGGCGAGCTGTTCCGGATCCTGCGGCCGTTCGGCTTCACCGAGGCCGAGATGACCGACCTGACGGCGAAGGAGCTGTGCGGGGGAGGGAAGAGCGGATGACCTCCGGACTCTGGGACCTCGTACTCAAGGGCGCCTGGACCACGATCCAGCTGCTGGTGCTCAGTGGGCTGCTGATGACGGCCGTGGCCCTGGTGGTGGGCGTGGCGCGGACGGACCGGCACTGGATCGTGCGGTTCCTCGCCGGTCTCTACACCGAGGTGTTCCGCGGCACCTCGGCGCTGGTGATGATCTTCTGGGTGTTCTTCGTGCTGCCGGTCGCCCTCGGCTGGCAGCTGGTGCCGCTGTGGGCGGGCACCCTCGCGCTCGGGCTGACGTACGGCGCGTACGGCGCGGAGATCGTGCGCGGGGCGCTGAACGCGGTCGACCCGGCACAGCGGGAGGGCGGGATCGCGCTCGGCTTCACGCCCTGGCAGCGGCTGCGGCTGATCCTGCTGCCGCAGGCGGTGCCGGAGATGATCCCCTCCTACTGCAACCTGCTGGTGGAGCTGCTCAAGGGCACCGCCCTGGTGTCCGTCACCGGCATGGGCGACCTGGCGTTCAGCGGGAACCTGGTGCGGCTGGCGTTGCAGGAGAGCGCGCACATCTACACGTATCTGCTCGTCGTCTACTTCGTGATCGCGTTCGTCATCACCCGGCTGATGCGCGGTCTGGAGAAGCGGCTGAAGGCCGGTGGTGTCACGTGACGTGGGACTGGAGTGCCGTACGCGCGTTCATGCCGCACTTCTGGGACGGCCTGCTGGTCACCCTTGAGGCGCTGGTCCTGGGGTCGCTGATCTCGTTCTCGCTGGGGCTGGTGTGGACGCTGCTGATGCGGACACCGACCAGGTGGGTGCGCTGGCCGGTCGGGGTGGTCACGGAGTTCGTGCGGAACACCCCGCTGCTGGTGCAGCTGTTCTTCCTCTTCTACGTGCTGCCCGAGTGGGGGCTGACGTTCTCCGCGCTGACCACCGGCGTCCTCGCGATCGGCCTGCACTACTCGACGTACACCATGCAGGTCTACCGGGCCGGTGTCGAGGCGGTACCGGTGGGCCAGTGGGAGGCGGCGACGGCGCTCAGCCTGCCGGCGCGCCGGACCTGGTTCGCGGTCGTCCTGCCGCAGGCGATACGCCGGGTCGTGCCGCCGCTCGGCAACTACGTGATCTCGATGCTCAAGGACACACCGGTCCTGATGTCGATCACCGTGCTGGAGATGCTCGGCCAGGCCCGGCTCTTCTCCCAGCAGCACTTCCGGTTCACCGAGCCGGTGACGGTGATCGGCGTCGCCTTCATCGTCGTCTCCTACCTCGCCTCCCTTCTCCTGCGCACCCTGGAGCGTCGCCTTGTCCGTTGAGACCAGCAAGCAGCCGAGCACTTCTGGTACGACGTCCGGTGAACTGATCCGCATCGAGGGGGTGACCAAGCGGTTCGGGGACAACACCGTCCTCGACGGCCTCGATCTCACCGTGCGGGCGGGGCGGCACGTCACCCTGATAGGGCCTTCCGGCTCCGGCAAGACCACGATCCTGCGGCTGCTGATGACCCTGACCGAACCGGACGCGGGCACCATCACCGTCGACGGGCAGCGGCTCTTCCCGGCGCCCGAGAAGGAGCTGCGGGAGGTCCGCAAGCAGATCGGGATGGTGTTCCAGCAGTTCAACCTGTTCCCGAACATGAGCGTGCTGCGCAACATCACCGAGGCCCCGGTGACCGTGCTCGGCCTGTCGAAGGACGAGGCGGAGGCGCGGGCCCGGGAGCTGCTCGACCTGGTGGGCCTCGCCGGCAAGGCCGACGCCCGGCCGACGCAGCTCTCCGGCGGCCAGCAGCAGCGGGTCGCCATCGCGCGGGCGCTGGCCATGCGGCCGAAGGTGCTGCTCCTGGACGAGGTCACCTCGGCGCTCGACCCGGAGCTGGTCGCGGGCGTCCTCGACCTGCTCAGGGACATCGCCCGCAGCACCGACATCACCATGCTCTGCGTGACCCACGAGATGAACTTCGCCCGTGACATATCCGACCAGGTCCTGATGTTCGACGCGGGCCGGGTCGTCGAGGCGGGCCCGCCGGAGCGGATCTTCGGCGAGCCCGAGCACGAGCGGACCCGGGAGTTCCTCGGCGCGGTGCTGTAGATAATTCCACCGCCGGCGCCGTAAAAGTTTCCCCCACGCAGCGGCCCGGCTACAGGAAGTGAATGCTCGATCATCCGAGGTCCGGCGCACGGGTCATTCCGTTGGCATATGCCAGAGGGTCTCAGCCGCAGATCGGAGGGCCGGAATGTCGCCAACACCCCCTCCGTTTCCGGCGCTTGCCCGTTATCGTGGAGAGGATCCGTTGTCCGGATCGCGGCCCAAGCAGTGCTGCCGAAGCAGTATCGCCGAGCGAGCGCAGGGGGACCACCGTGGCGCTGATGCACGAGCCGACCGCCCCGTACCACTCCGCCCAGGATGCCCTGCGGGTCCTGGAGACGGTGGCAGGGCATCCGAGTGGCGTCACCGACACCGAACTGGCCCGCCGCACCGGCCTGGACCCCGACCGGCTGACCGCGCTGCTGCGCATGCTGCGCCGCGAGGGCTACGTCGAGCAGGTGGCCGACGGCGCGTACGTGACCGGCGAGACCCTGCGCCGGCTCGCCTCCACGCACGAGCGGGAGCAGGCCCTCGGCGAGCAGCTCCAGCAGACCCTCGACCGGCTGCGGGACTCGGTCGGCGCCGCCGTCTATCTCAGCCGGTACGTCGACGGCGAGGTGAAGATCGGCCAGTACGCGGCCGGCCCGACCACCCCAGCGGTCAACGAGTGGGTGGACTTCCGCTCCTCGGCGCACGCCACCGCGATCGGCAAGAGCCTGCTCACCCAGCTCGACCACAACGCCCGCCGCGACCACCTCTCCCGGCACAAGATGGCCCGCCTCACCTCGCGCACCATCACCAGCGACAAGCTGCTGCTGTCCCGCCTGGAGGCACAGCCGCCGACGGTCCCCGTCCTGGACCTCCAGGAGTACGCGATCGGCACGGTGTGCGCGGCGGTGCCGATCACCGCCGGCTCGGCCGTGGGCTGTCTGGCGCTGTCCCTGCCGGTCGAGCACGCGCACCGGCTCCGCCAGGCCGCCGACGCCCTGAACCGCAGCGCGGCTCCGGTGCTGCTGTCCCTCGCCATCTAGCGCGCCGTCCGGCGGTGGTCGGAAGCACCCCGCCGGACCAGGTAGTATTTTCTTCGTCGCCCGCCGCGAGAGGTAGTCGAAAGACAGTTCGAACGGTCGGCGTGAGTCATGCGCCGCTAGCTCAGTTGGTTAGAGCAGCTGACTCTTAATCAGCGGGTCCGGGGTTCGAGTCCCTGGCGGCGCACCTTTGATGACCTGGGGTTTCACCACCTCAGGTCATTTTTTTGCCCTCTGGCACGGCCTAGTGCGGGTCTCCCAGGAAGGGGAACTCGGAGCTCAGGTCGTCATGGGGCCGCAGCCCGTCGTGGGGCGCGGCGTCGTTGGTCAGCAGGGCGATCCCGTCGTTGATGACGTCGTCGGTGAGGTTGCGGCCGTTCGGGTACCCGGCGGCGCTCGAGTAGTCGTACGTCACGAGGTCGGGGAGCAGACCCTCGGCGAGGGAGACCGCCTGGTCCGCGGAGTAGCCGCCGTGCTCGAGGACGTGCGCGAACTTGTCGAGGAAGAGCTCCCGGTCCTTGACCGGCTCCTGCTGGTTCCATATCCGCTTGTCGTCGTCGCTGTGGTTGAAGTTGTTGTCGATCCCGGGCCGCCCCGCCCGGTCGCCCTGGACCAGGCGGCCGTCGTGCGGAACGAGGACCCGGGCCCAGACGCCGACCTGCGGATCCGGGCCGAGCACGCTGTTCGGGACCTCCAGCACGATGCCGAACACGTTCTTGTCGAGGAAGAAGTCCTGGCCGGTCCACTGGAAGTCGTTCCCGGCACCGATCGGGTCGGCGAAGAACGGGTCGCTGCGGAGCCCGGCGAAGAACCGGAAGTCGCCGGCCGTGGTGACCTCCGGCTTCGACCCGAAGGTGACCGGGGCGTCCGAGATGATCGTCTCCCCCGCCTCGACGTCGGCCGCGGGGCCCCGGCCGACCGCCAGCTGCACACTGGCGCTCTGCGAGTCCGCCACCACCGGCGAGAAGCGCACCCGGAAGGCCACGTCGTTCACCGCGTCGCCGTCGTTGTCCACACCGAACTCGTAGACCGACTCCGAGTCGACGGCGTCGGCGGTGATCGGCGAGTGCGGGTTGATGCCCATCACCAGGATCGTCCGGTCCGCGTCCGCCGGATTCTGGAAGACGTAGATGTCGGTGATGTGACTCCTGGGGTCCATGCTCGTGGGGCTGATGCCCAGGCCGGAGACGTGGTGCGCCATGTCGATGGCTCCTCTCGGGTAGCCGTCCAGGTCGACTTTCGCGCACGCTAACACGGGGTCAATTGCCCAAGTGTGCACGTATCCAAGGGCTTTCGGGCATACCGTCGCCGGGCGGCCCCCAGGTCCCGGCGTCCTCCGGCGACAGCCTCCGATACGTCCGCTCCCCCGGCGGCCGCCACCACACCGGGTCCGCACACCGCACGCCCTCCCGGCGCAGCGCCGCCCGCTGGATCTTGTTGGTCGCCGTCACCGGCATTCGCTCCACCACCCGCACGAACCGGGGTGCCATCTTCGTCCCCAGATCCGGCTGGGCCAGCAGGAACTCGGCGAAGTCCAGCGGCTCGAACCGCCCGGCGACCGTCGCCATCACCTGGTCCCCGGTCACCGGATCCGGCACCCCGTACACGGCGACGGCGTCCGCGCCCCCGTACCGCGCCAGGATGTTCTCGATCATCGCGGCGGCCAGGTTCTCCCCGTCGACCCGGATCCGGTCGTCGGTACGCCCCGCGAAGTACAGGTACCCCTCGCCGTCCCGGTAGAAGAGATCCCCGGTCCAGTACCACCCTCCCCTGCGCCGCTCGGCCTCCGCCGCCGCGTTCCGCCAGTACCCCTCGAACGGGTTCGGCGCCCGGTTCACCAGCTCCCCTATCGCCCGCTCCCCGTTCAGCAGCCGCCCGCCGGAGTCGAAGGCGGCGGGCGGGCACTCCTCCCCCGACTCCTGGTCGAGCACGACGAGCCCCGGCGCCGCCCGGCCCACCGCCCCGGCCGGCGTTCCGGGCGACCACTGGATCGCCGCCCCGCCCTCCGAGGACCCGTACCCCTCCACCAGCCGCACCCCGAACCGCTCCTCGAAGGCCGCCGCGTCCACGGCCCCCGCCTCCGTCCCGAACCCGAGCCGCAGCGGGTTGTCCCGGTCGTCGGGGCGCGGCTCGGTGGCGAGGACGTACTGCACGGCCCGGCCGACGTAGGTGAAGTAGGTCGCCCGGTAGCGCCGTACGTCGTCCAGGAACCCGGACGCCGAGAACCGCCGCCGCAACGCCACCCCGGCGCCCGCCACCAGCGCGGGCGCCCAGTCGGCGATCACTGCGTTGCCGTGGAACATCGGCATGCAGATGTAGTGCACGTCGTCCGGGCCGACGTGGAACTGCCCGGCGAGCGAACGCCCGGCCGCCGCCAGCCTGCCCTGGGAGCAGAGCGCGGCCTTCGGGGCACCGGTGGACCCGGACGTGAAGTAGAGGAGGATCCGGTCGGCCGGGGTGGCGCGGGACGCGTCGGGAAACGCGCCGAGGTAGGGGGCGAGAAGGGCGCCGTACTCCGGTTCGTCGGCGACGAGGAGCCGGACCCCGGGCAGTTCGAGCCCGGCGAGCAGCGGAAGGTGGGCCCGCTCGGTGACCAGGACCGGGCACTCGGTGTGCAGGATGTCCCGGGCGAGCTCGGACCCCCGCCGCGTGGGATTGACCCCGGCGACAGCGGCCCCGGCGAGCGCCGCGGCCCCCAGCCAGAGCGGGAACTCGGGCGTGTTGTCGAGGAGCACACCGACGTGCGGCACGGCACCGGGAGGCAGCAGGTCGGCGAGGAGAGCCGCACGGGCAGCGGCCCCGGCGGCCACCTCGTGGTGCGTCAGCACCTGCTCCTCGAACCACAGCCCGGGCCGGTGATCCCCCCATCGGGCGGCCACTGCTTCAGCGATCGTGCGCCCTTGTACGGCCATGGAGAAGCAGATTAATTGACACCCCGTCAGATCAACACCCTAGGGGCGCGGGGAACTGCGCGAGCAACCACGACGCACCCGCAGCGCACCACTCACGGCCCGAACCCGTCCGCCACCGAAAAGAAGAAGTGCGCCACCCCCATGAAGACCAGCGCGAACCCGATGAACACCGCGAAGAACGCCACCGTGCACCCGGTCCCCACGGCCAGTTTCCCCTGCGCGGGCGGCTGCGCCGTCGCTCCCTCCGGGTTCTCCGGCAGGTAGTACACCGTGACGAAGTCGCCCTCGACGACCGTGGACCGCCCGTTCCGCTCGTCGATGCGGACGGTGCGCCCCTCGGCCGTCGTGAACTCGAACACATGGTGCAGCGTGGTCGTCACGGACGTGTCCCCGCCGCCGCCACTGGTCGTCGTGTACGACCGCAGACAGCGCGCCTCGGCGGTACGCCCGTGACGCCACGCCCGGCTGATCTCGCTCGACCGCTTCAGCGTCCTGACCAGCCCGAGGACACCGAAGACGACGAGGATGCCGGGAAGGGCGTAGAAGAACACTTCCATCAGGCCCATGAGAGTCCCCCGTTTCCGAACACCGGTCGAACTGACCGGTGTGGCGGGAACGTACCCTCGCGGCCCGCGGCAGGTCCTCAAGCGAAGCTCAGATCAGCCCGGTGTTACCCAGTCGTCGAACAACGCCGGTCAGAACGTGACGTCCGAGCAGGCGTAGAACGCGTTGGTCGTGTCGGCGATCGTCCAGACCGCCACGATCACGTGGTGGCCGCTCAGCCCCGACGGCAGGGTGCCGCTGTGGCTGAGGGTGGCCGGCGGGCGCTGGCCGTTGTAGGGGACGGTGAGGAACGGGGTGGTGTTGAGGTCCGAACGGGCGAGGGCGTGGTTCTGGTTCCAGCCCTGCTTGGTGACGTAGTACTTGAAGTCGGTCGTGGCGTGCATCGCCGTGAACTGCCAGCGGAAGGTGTACGACTGACCGCCCGTCACCTTCGTTGTCGGCCAGGCCCCGCCCGACGGGGTCTTCGGCGAGCTGAGCTGGGCGAACCTGCTCAGCCCGCCGTTGCAGATCTGACCGTCGGCGGGACCGGAGGCCGGGAAGCCCTTCGGGCCCTCGACGCTCTGCGGCTCGTACTGGATGTCGCCGCAGTTGGTCACCGTGCCGTTGGCACAGAGCTTCTGCCGGCTGATGGGGAGGTCGGTGTAGCCGTGTCCGCTGGCGCCGCCGGTGGAGAGTGCGAAGGCTCCGGCGGTCGCCACGCCGAGCACGACGGCCGACACCTTGGTCCGTTTACGCATGCTGCCGCTCCTGGAGAACGTGGGGGAAGTTCGGTGAGCCGTGCAGGTCTAGACCAAGTCCCAGATTATTGCCGCGAATTGACCGTGTCTATATCAAAGACATGTCCATACCAATCACGGCGCGGCCCCGGTGCGCCCCGAGCAGAACGCCACCGTCAGGTCGCGCACCAGCACCTTGCGTTCGTAGTCGTCGAGTTCGACGAGTCCGCGCATGGTCAGCCGGGTCACCGTGTCCTCGACCGAGTCCACGACGGAGGTGAGCATGGTGGCCCGCTGCCGTGCGTCGAGCGCGGCGATCCTGCGGCGGTGCATGGCCTCGGCGACCTCGGGGGCGTACTCCACCCGGACCGGCTGTACGGAGAACACCTCCAGGCCGATGCCCGCCGCGTCCGCCGCGACCAGCCGGGTCAGCGCGTCCGTGGCCATCTCCACCGACCCCCGGGCCGTACCCGGCGGCTCCACCGGCACCCGGGCCAGCGCGGCCTCCACGCACTCGCGCAGATACGTCTCGTGGTCCTCGACGCCGAGCGCCGCCCGCGCGGTGTCCCGCACCCGCCACACCACCAGGACGACGACCCGGAGCGCGACCCCGTTGCCGTCCGCCGCCGGCATCGCCTCGCTGCGCCAGTGCCGCAGCCGGACGTCGACCCGGCGGCGCCGCAGCAGCGGGTTGACCCAGAGCAGGCCGGTGCGCCGTACCGTCCCCCGGTAGCGGCCGAACAGGCCGAGCACCCAGGCCCGGCCGGTCGCCCCGCGCACGAGCCCTCCGAAGCCGAACAGGCCGAGCGCGCCGGCTCCGGCGTACGCGGCCCACTGCGCCGGGCCGAGCTCCGCGCCCGCGTACGCCGGCAGGTGCAGCGCGTGCGCCGCGAGCGGCGGCAGCACCCCCGCCCACCAGGAGGTGGCGAAGCCCCCGGCCACGCCGCCGAGCCCGGCGGCCACCCCGGCCACGCCGGGCAGCACCCGGGCCGGGCGCTCCGCCAGTTCGGGATCGACGGCGGCGACCGGCCGGGGTTTGTGCACGGCCGGTCGGCGCAGCCGGGGCTGCTCGCCGGTGCCCTGGCGGCGGCCGACCACGGCGGGCCGCAGCGGCACCGACACCGGGTCGGGGTCGTCCCGGAACAGCAGATGGACGGGGATCTCGGTGGTGATCTCGTTCTGGATCAGCCGGGGAGCCGGACGGGCCGGCGGCCCGCCGTCCGGGGGCCCGTCCGAATCAGGGGTGTGTGCCGTGGTCGTACTCATGCCTGCCTCCAGCCTCCGCGCCAGATGCTTCAGGTGGTCCTCGGGGTCGGGGTCGTCACAGGAACAGGCGGCGCCAGGTCTCCGGGCCCGGGTAGCCGTCGGCCGCGCCGCCGCGCCAGCCCTGGGCGCGCTGGAACGCCTCGACGGCCCTGCGGTCCGCCTCGCTCCAGGCGGCACCGGCGCCCTTGGGGTAGAAACGGCCGTAGCCCTTCTTGACCAGCTGCCTGCCGAGCCGGGCGACGTGGTCGTTGGTGGCGCCGGGGCGGAAGTAGTTCTTGCCCGGGTAGCCCGGTACCCCGTGCGAGGCGGGGGCGGGCGTGCCCGTGACGGCCGGCTTGATGCTCTTGCCCTTGCCGGTGGCGAGGAGTTCCCAGGTGTGCGGCCCCGGCAGGCCGTCGGCGGCGGCGCCGGTCCAGCCCTGGGCCTGCTGGAAGGCCCGGGTGGCCCGCTGGTCCGCCGCGCCCCAGACCGGTCCCGGGCCCTTGGCGTAGTCGCCGCCGGCACCCCGGGCGATCAGCAGCTGCCCGAGGAGGGTGACGTACTTGTTGTCGGCGCCGGGACCGAAGTAGACCGCCCCCGGGAACGGCACCGAGGTCTTCCCGGTCTCGGCGCCCGCCGTGGTCGGGTCCGCGATGAGGCCGTTGTAGCGGTAGGGGACGTACTTGGCGGAGTTGGTCCAGTAGGCGTAGGGCGTGGGCTGGGTGCGGGCCCGCGGGGGTGTCTGCTCGTACACCGTGTAGGCGGTGTGGGTGTAGTCCGTCCAGCCGCCGAAGATCACGACGTGGGAGCCCTTCTCGGGATTGTCCGGGTTGTGGAAGAGCAGGATGTCGCCGGGTTCGAGCTCCTCCTTGGTGATCTTCGTGCCGAACTGGTCGAGGCTCCCGGTCCACTCGTTCCCGGTCAGCCCCCAGGCCATGGAGACATAGCCCGAGCAGTCCTGCCGGTATCCGTCCGTCCAGTAGAGGGTCATGCTGTACGGCACCTGGGCGGCGATCCAGGTCTTGGCCCGGTTGATGATCTGCGTACGGGTGATGGGCGGTGTGGTGACGGGGCCCTGGGCGGGCTTGCCGCCCGACCCGTGCAGGGGGGCCTTGGCGCCCTGCGGGGTCTCGGGCACCGGGTCCACGGGGGCGGCGGACCGGTGCGGGGCGGGCGGGGTGCTGTGGGCGGCGGCGGTCGGGGCGGCGGCGGCGAGGGCGGCGGACGCGGCGGCGGCCACGACCAGGACGCCCCGGGCGGCCGGGTGCCCACCGAAACGGCCGGGCAGCGGCGATGCGCCCACCCGTCGCCAGTGGACGCATCCGGGGCATTCGCAGTTGTTCGCGGGGTCGAATTCCTCGAATACCGGGGCCGGCATGCGATTCCCCTCACACTTCGGGTGGATATGTCCGGAACTGTGCACGTTGATCAGTTTCCCAACTGTCGTCCCGGTGCGCATGCTGACGGTCCGAATGATGTACGGCATCGGGCGGACAGAGGTCGCCCCGGTGGCCGATGGTCGGGAGCACGGTCGCCTGTCGGGTAGAGTTCTCGATGTCAGCAGGCGCCGCTAGCTCAGTTGGTTAGAGCAGCTGACTCTTAATCAGCGGGTCCGGGGTTCGAGTCCCTGGCGGCGCACATGACCGAAGGCCCCGGCCGCACCTCGTGCGGCCGGGGCCTTCGCGTGTTCCGGCCCGGATGACGGGACGTCAGGCCCGGATACCCCGCAGCACGCTCTCGACGAGCCGGTCCGGCAGGTCGTCGGTGAGCGGCTCGCCGTAGATCAGGACCTTGGCCTGTACCGGGCTGACCAGCAGTTCCAGCGCCAGCCGGGGGTCGGTGTCGGCGCGCAGCTCACCGCGGTCGATGCCGCGCCGGATCAGGACCTCGATACGGGCGAGGCGCTTCACCCAGTAGGCCTGGCGCGCGTCGGCGCGCTCCGGGTCGTCGGGCAGCACGGCGATGCGCAGCAGGGTGCGGCCCTGGCTCGTGGACAGGAGTCTGGTCAGTCCGCGCAGCACCTGGCGCAGATCCTCCTCGACCGAGCCGGTGTCGGGCAGCGCGAGGAACTGCTCGGTGTAGGTCCCCACGGCCTCCCGCAGCAGGTTCGCGCGGGTGCCCCAGTTGCGGTAGAGGGAGGCCGGATTGACGCCGGCCGCCGCGGCGATCCCGGCCACGGTGATGTCCTCGGGCTTCTCCTCGAACAGCAGCCGTACGGCGGCGGACAGGACGGCGGCCCGCATGCGCTCGCCGCGCTGCCGCAGCGGTTCGACGTCGCCCCTCCGGGCAGCGTCCGCGGGCTTCCGGGCAGCGCCGGCGGCGTCCGGCATGTCTGGCGCGTCCACGGGTCAACCCTAATGCGAGACCACTCGCAATGGCTGCCGGGCCCGGCCACGGCCGCACGGCGACACGAGAGACAGGAAGCAGAACATGACGAACGAGAACCGCATCGGTCAGCGACGTGGCAAGGTCAGCGAGCTCACCGTCATCGCCCCGCTGGTGCCCGGTGGCGCGGAGAAGCTGCGGGCGGTGATCGCGGGCAGCACGATCAACGGCTTCGAGGCCCTGGACGGCATCGGCACCGTCCACGACGCGCGCTTCACCTTCCTCGACAACGACACCAGGATCCTCTTCGCGACGACGTACGACGGCGACTGGGACACCTACATCGACGACTTCGCCACGAAGATCCCGGACATCATGGACCTGCTCTTCTCCGTGGTCGAGGGCTGGCCCGGCATGCGCTCCCCCGAGGTGAAGGACTTCATCGCCGCCAGCCAGATCCCCGCCCACGCCTGGTACACCGCGTACGACGCGACCGTGTCCGAGGTCCGTAAGGGCCTGAAGGCCAAGAACGCCCTGGACGAGCTGCTGGACCAGGCGGGCTGAGCGCATGGACCACACGCCCTGCCCCGCTCACGAGGCCCACCCGCCGGCGACGTCCGACACCGGCGAGGTCCTTTCGTGACCGCCCTGGATCTCGGCGAGATCCAGGCACCGATCCTGCACCGCCGCCCCACCCCGTACTGGGGCACGATGGTGCTGCTGCACTTCACCACGGCACAGGCCGGAAGGGCCTTTCTGCGCCAGGTCCTCCCCCATGTCCGCAGCGCCGCGGAGGAGGACGCCGGCCGGGCCTGGGTGTCCCCGATCCTGACCCACGCCGGGCTCCGCGCCCTGGGCGTCGACGAGGCGGACCTGGCCACCTTCCCGGACGCCTTCCGGGAAGGGATGGCCGCCCGCGCCGCACGGCTCAGCGATGTCGGGGACAGCGACCCGGCCCACTGGGACCGGCCGTGGGGCAGCGGCCGCACCCATGCCGCGGTGTCCCTCGTCGCCGCGACGGAGGAGGCCTGGCACGCGGCCCGCGCCACCGCCGCGCAGGTCGTCGCCGGCATCGAGGGCGTCGAACTGCTCGACAGCCACGACTTCTCCACGCACCAGGACAGCCGGACCACCTTCGGCTACCGCGACGGCATCGGCTACCCGCACATCGCGGGCGGCCCGCGCCCGAAACTGCCCGGGCAGGACACCGTCGCCGCCGGCGAGTTCGTCCTCGGCCACCCGGGAGAGGCCGGCACACCGCTGCCCATGCCGCGGCCCGACGTCCTCGGCCGCAACGGGACCTATGTCGGGGTCCGCAAGGTCCGCACGGATGTCGCGGCCTTCCGGCGCTTCCTCCACGACAACGCCCCGGACGAAGCCGGGCGGGAGCTGCTGGCCGCCAAGATGGTGGGCCGCTGGCGCAGCGGCGCCCCGCTCGCCCTCGCCCCCGACCACGACGACCCCGCACTCGCCGACGACCTCACCCGCAACAACGCGTTCGACTACGGCGACGACCCGCACGGACTGCTCTGCCCGCACGGCGCGCACATCCGCCGGGTGAACCCGCGGGCGAGCAGGCTGGAGCGGCTGACCGACGTCAACCTGCACCGCCTCATCCGGCAGGGCACCACCTTCGGGCCCCCGCTGCCGGAGGGGGTCCTCGAGGACGACGGGCAGGCGCGCGGCATCTATCTCCTCTTCATGAGCGCCCGGGCGACGAGCACCCTGGAATTCCTCAAGAGCGAGTGGCTCGACCAGGGCTCCTTCACCGGCCTCGGGGAGGAGAGCGACCCCATCGCCGGCCGCCACCTCCACGACGACACCTTCACCATCCCCCAGCACCCCGTCCGCCGCCGCCTCCACGCGCTGACCCCGTTCACCCGCACCCACGGCGGGGAGTACGGCCTCATGCCGTCCCTCTCCGCCATCGATTGGCTCAGCAGGCTCTGAACACACGGACGGACCGCCGGCCCCTCGGGAGGGGCCGGCGGTCCGTCGCGGTCATCCACACCATCCCCACATGCTCCACAATGAACGCGTATGCGCGGTAAACACCTTGTTTCGCTCTTGCGATCATGATGAGCACCGTAGAACCCTGGATGTCCAAAGTGCCGGTGTTTCGCGGCACTTGGGGGGTAGATAGCCGGTTGCCAGATCTGCGGGGTGAGGGGCCCCGTCATGAATCGGTGCCGAGGGGGGCATCATGCAACCGGACGGTCACGGTCCGTGTCCATATCTGTGGGACGACTGTGCTTCGTCATTGCCGCGTCCGGCAGGGTCGAGGGGGACCCGAGCGGGCGGTTGGATCGATGAAACACGCGCTGAACTGCGTGTGGGGGGATGACTCATGACGTCGACGCCGATGGGCGCCCGGCAGGAACAGGAATACGACCCGTCACAGACCGCACAACTCCGGGTGCCCGCGCACCGCACCACCGCCGGCGCTCTGGGCCGCATCAAGAAGACACTGCCCAGATACGACTACGAGCACTACAGCCGGCTCGCGGGCCCCCTCACCCAGCCCGACCCGAGCAGGCCGTACACCGTGCAGTACCGCTCGCTGCTCTCCCAGGAACCGCACCGCGTCCGCGCCGCGCTGATGCTGGGCGCGGCCCCGCTGCTCTCGCTGGTGCTGCTGACCTGGCTGCTGCAGCCCGAGCACTGGACCCAGCGGGACTACCCGGCGTACGACTTCCTGCCGGCCCTCGACATCGTGATGCTGGTGTCGATCGGCCTGATCGAGTTCTTCCGCTGCATGAACGTGCTGTCCAACGCGCACGCCACCCTGGTCGCCCGCGACCCGGTCCCGGTGATCCCGGAGACCGGCACCAGGGTCGCCTTCATCACCACGTTCGTGCCCGGCAAGGAACCCCTCGACATGGTCACCCGGACCCTGGAGGCGGCCGTCCGGCTGCGCCACCGGGGCCTGCTGCACGTGTGGCTGCTCGACGAGGGCGACGACCCGGAGGTGAAGGAGGTCTGCGCGCGCCTGGGCGTGCACCACTTCACCCGCAAGGGCGTCGAGAAGTGGAACCGGCCCAAGGGCCCGCACCGCGCGAAGACCAAGCACGGCAACTACAACGCCTGGCTGGAGGCGCACGGCGACGAGTACGACTTCTTCGCCTCCGTCGACACCGACCACGTGCCGCTGCCCAACTACCTGGAGCGGATGCTGGGGTACTTCCGAGACCCGGACGTCGGCTTCGTCATCGGCCCGCAGGTGTACGGCAACTACGACACGTTCGTCACCAAGGCCGCCGAGTCCCAGCAGTTCCTTTTCCACGCCCTGATCCAGCGCGCCGGCAACCGCTACGGCGCCCCCATGTTCGTCGGCACCTCCAACGCCGTACGGATCAGGGCGATCAAGCAGATCGGCGGCCTGTACGACTCGATCACCGAGGACATGGCCACCGGCTTCGAGATCCACCGCGCCAAGAACCCGGCGACCGGCCGCAAGTGGCGCTCGGTCTACACCCCGGACGTACTCGCGGTCGGCGAGGGCCCCAACGCCTGGACCGACTTCTTCACCCAGCAGCTGCGCTGGTCCCGGGGCACGTACGAGACGATCCTCAAGCAGTACTGGAAGGGCCTGTTCAGCCTGGGTCCGGGCAAGCTCTTCAACTACACGATGATGATCATCTTCTACCCGATGTCGGCCATCAACTGGATCCTGGCGGCGCTGAGCTGCGCCCTGTTCCTGGGCCTGGGCGCCTCGGGCGTGAACATCGACCCGACCGTGTGGCTGATGCTCTACGGCAACGCCTCCGCGCTCCAGATCGGCCTCTACGTCTGGAACCGCCGGCACAACGTCTCCCCGCACGAACCGGAGGGCTCCGGCGGGGTCGCCGGCATGGTGATGTCGGCCCTGTCCGCGCCGATCTACGCCCGCTCGCTCATGGACGCGGTGCTGCGCCGCAAGAGCAAGTTCGTGGTCACGCCGAAGGGCGAGTCGGCCAGCCCGGACACCCTCTTCGGGACGTTCCGGATCCACTGGTTCTTCATCGTCGTCTTCGGCGGTTCCCTGCTCGCCGGCTTCCTCGACGGCCACTCGCACCCCGCGATGCTGACCTGGGCGACGCTGGCGCTGCTGATCACGGCGGCCCCGATCTTCGCCTGGCAGTACACCCTGCGCAAGGAGAGCAGGGCGTCCGAGCCGGCCGTCGAACCGGAGGACGCGGTACCCGCGGGGTACCTGCCCGCGGGCCACGCGCCGCAGCAGCGGCCGACCTGGACGCCGCCCGCCGGCACCCCCGCGGAACAGACCATGCGGATCGCGCTCGGCGGACTGGGCGGAGGCAGCGGGCTGGGCGGGAGCAGCGGACTGGGGGGACGTAAGGAATGAACGACAGTGCCGGCCGCCGCCGGGCTCGTCGTCTCGCGATCAGTACGGTGGTCGTGCTCGCCCTGGCCGGGATGAACGGGCCGTGGCTGTACCGCTTCGGGACGGAGCGCTACCACCAGTACAAGATCAACAGACCGGAGTACAAGGCCGAGAACGGCCACTGGGACATCATCGAGTTCCCGAAGGAGTACCGCCAGGACACCATCCACGCGGTGCTCCTGCACACCGGGAAGGTGCTGCTGGTCGCGGGCTCGGGCAACAACCAGGACAACTTCGACGCCAAGATCTACGACAGCCGGATCTGGGATCCCGTCAAGGGCACCATCAAGAAGGTGCCCACCCCGGCCGACCTGTTCTGCACCGGCCACACCCAGCTCGCCAACGGCAACATCCTGATCGCCGGCGGCACCAAGCAGTACGAGAAGCTCAAGGGCGACGTCAAGAAGGCCGGCGGCGTCATGATCCTCTACAACGAGAACCCGGACAAACCGATGACCCTGCCCAAGGGCACCCGGTTCACCGGCAAGCAGAACGGCAAGACGTTCCTCTCCGACGACTCGGTGCTGATCCCGCGCGCGACGAAGGTCTTCGACAAGAAGACCGGCAGGTTCCTGCGGAACAACCCCGGTTACGCGCGGGTCGTCGTCGAGGCGCCCAAGCAGGGCACCAAGTACGAGACCGGCACCCAGGACAACTACAGCATCGCGGGACTGACCGGCGCCGACGCCCGCAACACCTACGGCATCGCCAACAAACTCGGCATGGACAAGCGGGACTTCGAGGGCATCAAGAACACCTACGAATTCGATCCGGTCGCCGAGAAGTACATCAAGGTCGACCCGATGAACGAGGCCCGCTGGTATCCGACGCTCACCACCCTGTCGGACGGGAAGGTGCTCAGCGTCTCGGGGCTCGACGACATCGGTCAGCTGGTGCCGGGCAAGAACGAGGTCTTCGACCCGAAGACGAAGACCTGGACGTACACCAAGTACAAGCGGCAGTTCCCCACCTATCCTGCGTTGTTCCTGCTCCAGAACGGCAAGCTCTTCTACTCGGGATCCAACGCCGGGTACGGGCCGGACAACGTGGGGCGCGACCCGGGGATCTGGGACGTCGACACCAACCAGTTCACCAAGCTGTCCGGGCTCAGCGACCCGAACATGCTGGAGACGTCCGGGACGGTGCTGCTGCCTCCGGCGCAGGACGAGAAGTACCTGGTGGTCGGGGGCGGCGGGGTCGGCGAGTCCGCGCTCTCCACGAAGAAGACGCGGCTGATCGACCTGAAGGACCCCGACCCGAAGTTCACGGACGGCCCCTCGCTGGAGAAGGGGACGCGGTACCCGCAGATCTCGGTCCTGCCGGACGACAGCGTCCTGGTGTCGGGCGGCTCCGAGGACTACCGGGGGCGCGGCGACTCCGACATCAAGCAGGCGCGGATCTACGACACCGCGACGAACTCCTTCCGGAGGGTGGCCGATCCGCTGGTGGGCCGGAACTACCACTCCGGGTCGATACTGCTGCCCGACGGTCGGGTCATGTTCTTCGGCTCCAACCCGCTGTTCGCGGACAAGGCGAACACCAAGCCGGGGGTCTTCGAGCAGCGGATCGAGATCTACACGCCGCCGTACCTGTACCGGGACTCACGGCCGTCGCTGAGCGGGGGGCCGCAGACCATCGCCCGGGGCGGGTCGGGGACGTTCACCTCGCAGCATGCGGCGACGATCAAGAAGGTGCGGTTGATCCGGCCCAGTGCGACTACGCATGTGACGGATGTGGACCAGCGGTCGATCGCCCTGGACTTCAAGACGTCGGGGAATCGGATCACTGTGACCGTGCCGGGGAATCGGAATCTGGTGCCGTCAGGGTGGTACATGATTTTCGTGGATGACGACCAGGGGACGCCGAGTGTGGCGCAGTGGGTGAAGGTGCCGTAGCGCTCCGCGCTGCCGCCGCGCTCCCGCAGGCAAGTCCTTTGGGTGCGGGAGCGTGGTGGCTGGTCGCGCCCGCGCGGCGGAGCCGCAAATCGACTCCGCCCCGCGCCCCTAGGGGGTTGATGCCCCCGCCAGCTTCAAGGCATAAGTCGGCCACCAATCCCCAGCCTGGGGGCCGCCTTTGCAGGTGCCGTCCGATTCCCCAGGGCGCTTGACCCACAGGTAGGCGTCCACCAGCGGGTCCGCCGTCTTGGTGGTGGGCGTCTCCCCGAGTGCCCGGCCCGGCGGGTTGCACCACCGCTCCTCCGGATTGCCGCCCGCGTACGGGCCGTTGCCGTTTCTGCTGGTGTCGATGACGAAGTGTTTGTTCCCGACCTTCTCCGACAGTTGCTTGCCGTAGGTGATGGAGTCCTGGGTGGAGTAGAAGTTGGAGACGTTGACCGCGAAGCCGTCGGCCTGGGTGACGCCCGCCTCCTGGAGGGGCTGGTAGATCTGGTCGGGGTGGCCCCAGCCGGCGTTGCCCGCGTCCAGGTAGACCCTGGTGTTCTTCAGGGACTTGAGCTTCGTGATCGCGCCGCGTAACAGGTCGTAGCGCTCCTCCGCGAACCGGGACGGGGTGCAGCCGTCCACCAGGTGCAGTACCGCGTCCGGTTCCAGGACGATGGTGGCCGGGCGGTCCTGGATGCCGTTCGCGACCCCGTCGATCCAGGCCCGGTACGCGTCGCCGTCGGCCGCGCCGCCCTGGCTGTACTGGCCGCAGTCGCGGTGCGGGATGTTGTAGAGGACCAGGAGGGCCGTGCGGTCGGACTTCTGCGCGGCCTCGGTGAAGCCGCGCGCCTCCTGCTCCGGGTTCTCCGGGCCGATCCACTCCCCGGTCGGTTGTGCCGCTATCTTGCGGATCTGCTCGGCGTCGCCGTTCTTGCCGGCCTTCGCGTAGGCCTTCACCTGGCGGGCCGCGTTGGAGTCCGGGTTCACCCAGAACGGGTCGGCCTCCTTGGGCTGTTGGGTGATCGCCGCCTGTGGATTCGCGGCCGGTTCGTCCCCGCCTCCGCCACCGCCCGAGGAGCAGCCGGCGAGCAGCAGCGCCGCTCCCAGTGCCCCGGCCCGGGCCGCCGAGCGGGCCCCCCTGCTGTCGTACATCCAATTCCCCCCTGGGTGCACTTGGCCAGAGCCCAATCGTGACATACCAGCCGCACTCGTCACGAGATCGCCCAACCCTTGTCGGTGAGCTGTTACAGCCCGGGTTGACGGGCGAGTTGACGAGTCGGGGAGGCTTGGCGGGCGCGAACCTAGGCCCGGGCACCCGTTGCCCTCTAGAGTCGCTTGCGGGCGGCCCGGGCCCCGGTCCGCCTTCCCAGCCTCCCGCGCCTGACGCCGGGTTACTCCCGCGGCCCGAGCGCGCGCGGTCGAGGACCGGCCCGGTCGGCGGCCTCAGGGGAGCAGGCCGTCGACCGGGTGACAGGTGGGTCCGGTGCGGCGGTCCCATACGGCTCGGTACGGCTCTATGCGGCCCTATGCGGCTCTATGCGGCGGTTCCGGTGAGGTATGCCGAGACGACCACGTTCGCCGTGTAGCCGTGGGTGGTCCGGTCGTAGGTGCCGCCGCAGGTGATCAGGCGGAGCTCGGCACGGCCCGACTCCCGGACGCCGTAGGCCTGTTGGGCGTCGAAGTGGTCGCGGGGCAGGACCCGGACGTCGTCGACGGTGAACTCGGCGACCGTGTTGTCGGCGCGGACCACGCGGATCGTCTCGCCCGGGCGCATGGTGCTGATCTTGTAGAAGACGGCGGGCCGGGTCTCGGTGTCGACGTGCCCGACCAGGACCGCGGTGCCGGCCGCGCCGGGGCCGGTCCCGGCGCCGTACCAGCCGACCACGCCGGGCTGGTCGAAGGGCGGCGGGTCGACCCCGCCGTCATCGTCGAGGCCGCGGGCGACCACGGGGGCCTGCACGCCCAGTTCCGGGATGTCGATGCGCTCGGGCACGGCCGAGGTCAACGGCTTGGCGGCGGGCGGGAGTTCGGGGTCGGACGGGGGTCGGCCGACGGCGGCCACGTCACCCGTGGTCGGACCCGTCATGCCGTCGGGCACCTCGGTCACGCCGCGGCCCCACAGCCACAGCCCGAGCAGCAGGATCGCCCAGGCCACCCCGGTCAGCAGCCGTCCGGTGCCGGGGGAACGTTCGGTGTCGTCGGACATGTGGTCCCGTCCTCAGCGCGAACCGCGGCCGCGGCGGGCCCTCAGCAGCCCGACGGCGGCCGCGGCGAACGCGGCGAGGAGCAGGCCGGTCACCGCCTGCGCGGTGTCGGGACCGGTGGAGCGGGACTCCACCGAGGCGAGCGGAGCGGTGCCCCCACCGCCGGCGTGCACGGGCGCGACCGGCGAGGCGGGCAGCTCGCCGGAGGCGTCCAGCAGGGACGACGACCGCGCGACGACGGCGACGCTGCCGGTGACGGCGGTGCCGGCGCAGCTGACCCGCACGTCGTAGGTGCCGGCGCCGATCGTGGAGCGGACCTGGGCCTGGCCGGTCAGCGCGCCGCCGGTGCCGCCGAGGCGGGCGTCCGAGACGAAGGCCGTCGAGGCGGCGGTGCCGGTCGTACCGGAGCAGCCGCTCACGCGCAGCGCGACAACGGACCCGGCGGGCGGGGAAGCCGGGGTCACGGTGACGCCCTGGCCGTCCGCCGCACGGGCGGCCACCGGGGAGAGACCGGCGGCGCAGGCCAGGAATCCGGTACAGAGAGTGAGGCGAATTGAGCCCATCGTGAACCTCCAGATATCTGGAGGCTCCCCCGCACCGGGCGCCCCCGCATCCTCGGGGGGCGCCTTCTTGCTCCGTACGGGTGGTGACAGGTTTGGTACCGGCCGGCCGGAAGCGGTTCAACGGCGGTTCAGATCCGGTTAGACCCGTTTCGATCAGGTCAGATCCGGTCAGATCCGGTTAGATCCGGTCGACGAGGTCCGCGATCGAGTCCACGACCTCGGAGGGCCGGAAGGGGTGGCGGTCGACGTCGGCCGGCTGGGTGACGCCGGACAGCACCAGGAAGGTACGCATCCCGGCCTCCAGGCCCGCCAGGACGTCGGTGTCCATCCGGTCGCCGATCATCGCGGAGGTCTCCGAGTGGGCGCCGATCGCGTTGAGACCGGCCCGCATCATCAGCGGGTTGGGCTTGCCGACGAAGTACGGCTGCTTGCCGGTCGCGGCGGTGATCAGCGCGGCGACCGAGCCGGTGGCGGGCAGGTCGCCCTCGACTGACGGGCCGACGTTGTCGGGATTGGTGGCGATGAACCGGGCGCCGTCGTTGATCAGCCGCACGGCCTTGGTCAGCGCCTCGAAGGAGTAGGTGCGGGTCTCGCCGAGGATGACGAAGTCGGGCTCGTGGTCGGTGAGGATGTACCCGATGTCGTGCAGCGCGGTGGTCAGGCCGGCCTCGCCGATGACGTAGGCGCTGCCGCCGGGCCGCTGGTCGTCCAGGAACTGGGCGGTGGCCAGCGCCGACGTCCAGATGTTGTCCACCGGCACGTCAAGACCCATCCGGCGCAGCCGTGCGTGCAGGTCGCGGGCCGTGTAGATGGAGTTGTTGGTGAGCACCAGGAAGGGCCGGCCGGACTCCCGCAGCTTCTTCAGGAAGGCGTCCGCTCCGGGGATCGGCACCCCCTCGTGGATGAGGACCCCGTCCATGTCGGTGAGCCACGACTCGATGGGCTTGCGCTCTGCCATGTGGTGCGTCTCCTGGCGTGCGGGTCTTGCGTGAGCTGGGGCGCCGGAACCACGGCGTACCGACGCCCCCAGACTAGACACACTCGGGATCACCCGGGAACGCCCGGCTCACCTCCCGGTCAGCTGCCCGTCGCCGACTTCCACGCCTCCACGTAGGACGTCAGGTTCTTGCCGATGTCGTTCCAGTCCGGCGTGAACACGTCGACGCCGTCCATGAGCTCGGCCAGCGCGGCCGCGTTGGCGTCGGTGGCCTTGACGTCGGTGCGGGCGGTGAAGCCGCCGCCGATCGAGCTGACCTCCTCCTGCTGCTTGCGCGCGAGCATGAAGTCGAGGAGCTTCCTGCCGTTCTCGCTGTGCGGGGCGCCGGTGAGCAGGCCGGCCGCGTAGGGCAGCGCGAAGGTGGTCGGCTTGCCGCCCTCGGCCGCCGGGAACCAGATGCCGAGGTTGGGCATGGTCTTGGACTGGGCGTAGTTCATCTGGACGTCGCCGTTGGCGACCAGCAGTTCGCCCTTGTCGACCTTGGGGGCGAGCTTGCCGGTGGAGGCGGACGGCCCGACGTTGTTGGCCTGGAGCCTGCCGAGGTAGTCCAGTGCCTGCTTCTCCCCGCCGAAGTCGTGGATCGCCTTGATCAGTACGGCGGTTCCGTCACCGGCGACCCCGGGGGTGGAGTACTGCAGCTTGTTCTTGTACGTGCCGTCGAGCAGCTCCTCCCACGTCGTCGGCGCCTGCTTCAGCTCCTTCTTGTCGTAGACGAAGCCGAAGTAGTTGTTGACGACGGAGGTCCAGGTGCCGTCGGCGGCCTTGTCTGCGGCGCCGACCTGCGCCGAGCCCGCGGGCTCGTACTTCTGCAGCAGCCCCTTGCCGTCGGCCTGCTGGACGAACGGCGGGAGCGTGACCAGCACATCGGCCTGCGGGTTGCTCTTCTCCCGCAGGGCGCGCTGCACCACCTCACCGGAACCGCCCTCGACGTACTTGACCTTGATGCCGGTCTCCTTGGTGAAGTCGGCGAAGACCCTGTCGTACCAGCCGTCGTTGTTCTCGCCCTTGAGGCCGTCGGCGCTGTAGACGGTGACGGCCTTCTCGTCGGAGGCGGCCGAGGAGCCGCCGCAGGCGGAGAGCAGCGGGGTGGCGAGGAGGGAGACGGCTATGGCGATCTTGAGCGTGTTTCTGGGCATGGCGAGACGAACTCCTGGCTGAGAAAAGAGACTTGAGGCGAGACGTTTCGAGGGGTCAGCGGTACGAGGCTCTGTTGCGGACGCGGGAGACGGCGAACAGGACGATCAGGGTCGCCGCCATCAGGACCACCGCGAGGGCGGAGCCGGCGAACAGGGCGCCGCGGTCGGTGGCCGAGTAGATCAGGACCGGAAGCGGGGTCCAGTCGGGCGGATAGAGCATCATCGTGGCGCTCAGCTCGCCCATGGAGAGGGCGAAGCAGAGCCCCGTGGCGGCGGTGAGCGAGGGCAGCAGCAGGGGCAGCCGGACCCGCCACAGCACATATGCCGGCCGGGCGCCCAGGGAGGCGGCGGCCTGCTCGTAGGCGGGGTCGAGGCGGGTGATCGCGGCCGACACGGACTGGTGGGCGAAGGCCGTCACCAGCACGGTGTGCGCGATGATCACGATCCACCGGGTGCCGTTGAGCAGCATCGGCGGCTTGGAGAAGGCGACCAGCAGCGACAGCCCGACCACCACCGACGGCACGGCGACCGGCAGCACGAACAGGGCGTCGACGATCCTGCGGTACCGCTTCCGCAGCCCGGCCGCGGCGAGCGCGGCCCAGGTGCCGACGGCCAGGGCGAGCAGGCTCGCGGTGACGGCCGTGACGAGGCTGGTGGTGAGTGCCTGCAGGGCGTCGCCGCGGGTGGCGGACCGGAAGTTGGCCACCGTCGCCCCCGAGGGCAGCACGCCGGACCAGTGGGTGGCGAAGGAGGCGCCGAGGACGACGAGCAGAGGGAGGGCGAAGAGCGGCAGGAAGAGCACGGCGAACACCGCCCACACCGCCCACCTGGCCCCGCGGCTATGCACCAGCACGACGGCTCACCACCCGGTAGAGGCCGTAGAGGCCCGCGGAGATCAGGACGTTGACGACGGCGACGACACAGGCGCCCGGGTAGTCGGACTCCAGGATCGCCTTGCTGTAGACGAGCATCGGCAGGGTGGTGACCCCCTTGGCACCGGTGAACAGCACGATCCCGAACTCGTTCAGGCAGAGCACCAGCACCAGGCTCCCGCCGGCCGCGAGCGCGGGCAGCGCCTCCGGCAGGATCACCCGGGCGACGATCCGGGGTGCCCGCGCACCGAGACTCGACGCGGCCTCGATCTGCGCGGTGTCCACCTGCGAGAAGGCGGCGAGCACCGGCCGCATCACGAACGGCGTGAAGTAGGTGACCTCGGCGAGCAGCACTCCCCAGGGCGTGGTCAGGAACTGGAACGACCCGACGATCCCGGTCGTGCCGTAGATGAAGAGCAGGGCGAGCGTGATGAGGAAGGACGGGAAGGAGAGGTATACGTCGACGAACCGGGCGACGGCCTTGGCTCCCGGGAAGGGGACGAAGGCGATGACGAGCGCGAGGAGAAACCCGAGGACCAGGCAACCGGTGGTGGAGGCGGCGGCGATCCAGACGGTGGTCCAGAGAGCCTTCCGGAACGACTCGGAGGCGAAGACGTCGGCGTAGGGCTGGAGGGAAGTACCTCCGGTGTCGGGGTGGACGGATTGCCGGACGACGAGGGCGAGCGGATAGAGAAAGAAGAGGGCGAGCAATGCAACGGGCGGCAACAATGCCCACCTGAAGGGGCGCGGGGCTGTATCTGATCTGCGGCTGCCGCCGCGTGGGCGCGACAAGCCCCCACCCACCTCGACGTACAGGCGATGCGTGGCCCCCCGCCACTGGATGTCCTTCACGACACCCACAAGCTGATTGGGCCCCTGCCCCAGCCCCACCAGGTGCGGCCGCACACACAGCGTGGCCCGAGCCCCGGTGGCACCCGCCGTGGAGACCTTCACCGCGACCCCCGCGAAGTCGACACCCCCCGCCCCCACGGTCACCGGCAGCAGGTTCGCCCCGCCGACGAAGGACGCCGTGAACTCGTCGGCGGGCGCCCGGTAAAGCTCCGTCGGCGTCCCGCACGCCCGCAGCCGTGCCTGGTCCATCACCGCGATCCGGTCGGCGAGCGTGAGCGCCTCGACCTGATCGTGGGTGACGTAGAGGATCGAGACGTCCGGCAACTCCCGGTGCAGTCGGCCCAGTTCCGCCAGCATCCCGGACCGCAGCTGCGCGTCGAGCGCGGACAGGGGTTCGTCGAGGAGCAGCACCCGCGGCCGGATGGCCAACGCCCGTGCGATGGCGACCCGTTGCTGCTGGCCGCCGGACAGCTCCCGCGGATGGCGGCGCGCGTAGGCCGCCATCCCGGTCATCTCCAGTGCCTCGGCGACCCGCTCCCGGATCTCGGCCTTGGGTGTCCTGCGCGCCCGCAGTCCGAAGGCCACGTTGTCGGCGACCCGCAGGTGCGGGAAGAGCGCGTACTGCTGCACCACCATCCCGATCCCGCGCCGGTGGGGCGGCAGGTCGGTGACGTCCCGGTCCCCGAGGAACACCCGTCCGGAGACGGGCCGTACGAACCCGGCGACCGCCCGCAGCGCGGTGGTCTTGCCGGAGCCGGACGGCCCGAGCAGGGCCATCACCTCGCCGGGCTCGACGGTGAGGTCGAGGGATTCGAGAGCGAGGCTGCCCACGTTCCCGTCGTAGGCGACGCTCACCGAGTCGAAGCGGATGCCGCTGCCGATCCCGCTGCTCATGCGAGCACTCCCGGCAACTGGGCCACGGACTCCAGCACCTGGGTCGCACCGGCCGCCCGCAGGGCATCCGCGTCGTGCGCCCCGGTCAGGACGCCGGCGACCAGCCCCGCCCCGGCACGCACCCCGCTGAGCATGTCGTACGACGTGTCGCCGACGACGGCGATCTGCCCGACCCCGTCGGCGGCCCCCGTCCGCAGGAACGCCGTGAGCACCATGTCGGGGCAGGGCCGCCCGCGGCCCCCGGCGTCGGCGGGGCACAGGGTGAGCGGCACCAGGTCCTGCCAGCCGAGGGCGGCGAGGATCGCGTCCTGGGTGGCGCGGGCGAAACCGGTGGTCAGCACGACCGTACGGCCCCGCCCCTGAAGTTCCTCGATGGTCTCGCGCGCCCCGGGCAGCGCCTCGACGCTGCCCGCGTCGACGAGTTCGGCGTACGCCGCCTCGAAGGCCTCGTTGGCCTCCCGGGCCCTGGCCTCCTCGCCGAACAGGTGCCGGAAGACGGAGATCTTGGACTCGCCCATGGTGGCGCGGACGTGGTCGATCATCCGGTCGGGGGCGGCGCCCAGGTGGCGGGCCGCCGCGGTGAACGCGTGCTCGACGAGCCCGCCGTCCGCGACGGTCGTACCGGCCATGTCGAGCACGACGAGGCGGATGTCTTCGGTCTCAGCCATATCGATCCTGTCGGTCATCTCTCTCACCAGCCCAGTTCGTGCGCGGTTGTCTCGGCTATCGCGGGCGAACAGGTCATGCCGCGCCCGCCGGGCCCGGTGACCAGCCAGACCCCGTCGGCCACCTGCTGCCGGTGCACGACCCGCGAGGGGTCGGTGCACTGGGCGTACACCCCGGCCCAGCGGCGCCGGACGCGCGGCAGCGGCCGGCCGAGGAGGGACTCGACGACGCCGGTGAGGTGCTCGTACGGCTCCTCGACGGTGTCGAAGGCGAAGGGGTGTGCGTACTCGTGGGTGTCGCCGATGGTGAGGCCGCCGTCGGCGCGCTGCACCATGAGCAGCTGCATGCGATGCGCCGCCGCCGTCTCGGGCTGCGGCGAGCGGGCGTTGAGCTCGTCCAGGGCCGGGGAGGCGTACGCCGGGTAGTAGCGGAAGCTGTCGGCGTCGGCGACCGAGGTGGGGAGGGGTTCGCCGAGCGGGTCGGTCTGCATCATCTGGAGGCGGACGCGGCGCACCGGCAGGTCGGGGCCGGCCAGCTCGCGGACCAGACCGCCGAGCCAGGCGCCGGTGCACAGGACGACGACGTCGGCGGCGTGCAGGTCTCCGTGGTCGTCGCGGACCGTGCCCGCTGCGGTCACCTCGCGCACCTCGCGGCCCGGCAGGAAGGTGTAGTTCGGGGACTTCAGCAGCTCGGCGCGGAGGGCGAGCTGGGCGGTGCGCGGTTCGACGGCCGCGTCCCGCTCGCAGTACAGGGCGGCGTCGAAGGCTCCGCGCAGGGCGGGGTTCAGGGCGCGGGCCTCGGCGGGGGTGAGCAGCTTGTGGCCGCGGGCGGCCGCGTCGCCGCGGGCCACGGCGGCCTCGGCGACGGCGAGTTCGTACGCGCCGCGCACCGGGGTCAGCGACCCGTTGGCCCGGAAGCCGAGCGCGGGCACCCGGTTGCCGATCTCCTCCCACAACTCCCTGGCCCGCAGGGCGGTTTCGAGTTCCTCCCCGCCCGCGCGCCCGCTCACCCAGATCTGCCCGAAGTTGCGCAGCGAGGCGCCGCGGGCCTCGGCCTCGCGCTCGATCTGCACGACCTCGTGGCCGCGTTCCACTGCTTGCCAGGCGTGCATGGTGCCCACCACGCCTGCTCCGACGACTGTCACTCTCACGACCGTCACGCTCCTCGCGACCGGGGAACCGGAAAGGTCCGGCTGACAACGAGAGCGTGAACTGGCCATCACGTTTGGGCTAGACCCGTTACCTTTCCGTTATGCGAAAAGACCTTCGGAAGCGGCCGAAATAGGTACCTTTCAGCCGCGCAGATGGGTCGTGAACGAGAACCGGTCCCCCCGGTACAGCGACCGCACCCGCTCCAGCGGCCGGCCCTCGGTGTCCCGTGACACCCGGTGGATCAGCAGCATCGGAAGGGCCGGCGGGGTGCCGACGAGGAGGGCCTCGCGCGGGGTGGCCAGCACGGTCTCGATGCGTTCGTCGGCGTCCCCGAAGGCGATGCCCTGCTCGTGCAGGTAGCCGTAGAAGGAGGAGTCGGGGTGGAAGTCGGTGTCGAGGTGCGGGACCCTCGCGACGGCGACGTACGTGCTCTCCAGGCCGACCCGCTCGTCGTCGGCGAGCAGCACGCGCTCCAGGTGCCAGACGGGTTCGCCGCGCTCCAGGCCGGTCTCGGCGGCGAGGGCGGCCGGGCAGGGGAAGCGGTCGAGGGTGACCAGACTGCGGCCGGGGGTACGGCCCTGCCGCCGTACCCCCTCGGTGTAGCTGGCGAGGGAGAGCGGCTGCTCCAGTTTGGGCCCCGCGACGACCGTGCCCCGCCCCTGCCGGCGCAGCTTGCCCTCCAGCACCAGTTCGCGCAGCGCCTGCCGGACGGTCTCGCGGGCGACCCCGTACTCCTCCGAAAGGTCACGTTCGGTGGGGATGAGAGCGCCCTCCCCCAGCGCGCCGACGAGCTGGTCGATCCGCGCCTTCACCGCGTAGTACTTCGGGATGCGGCCGTGCTCGGGGATGCCGGAGCGGACGGGGGCGCCGGGGGCCTGGTCGTTCGGGTAGTCCACCCGGGGATCGTCGCAGACGGCGCCTCCCGCACCGGACGAGGGTCACCGCCGTCGGCGCGCCAGCAGGAACGCGCCCGCTCCCACGGTGAGCAGGGCGAGGGCGGCCGTGAACAGGCCGTGGGCCAGGCCGAGGCCGGTGCGGGCCAGTTCGCGGGCACGTTCCCCGGCCGCCCAGGCGCCTTCGGCACCCCAGGCTCCTCCACCGTCCCCGCCATCCCTGCCGTTCCCGCCTCCCCAGCCGTCCCCGCCTCCCCGGGCCTCGTCGGTGAAGGCCCGGTCGCTCCCGCCGGGTGAGGCGGTGGGGGTGCCCCCGGGGGTGGCTCCGGGGGTGGCCCCCGGGCTGATGTCGGGGTCGGCGGGGCTCTCGGAACCGTCGGGGCTGTCGGGACTGTCGGGGCTGGCCGGGCTGGCTCCCGGGGGCGTCCGCGGGCCGACCTGCGCGCCGCCGGAAGGGACGGCGGGGGCGATGCTCGCGGGTGGAGGCGGCGGTTCGCCGCCGATGCCGAAGCGGTAGTCGTTCGACTCCCCCACCCACGCGCCGTCGGCCCCCTGCCGCTGGACGACGGCCGCATTGACAGTGACCCCGTTCCGTACGGCGTCGGAGGTGACGGCGAGTCTGAGCTTGACCGAGACGGTCGCCCCGGGCGCGACGGTGAACCCCGGGAAGTCGGTCCCGTCGAGGACGCCGACCAGCTCGGACTCGTCGGTCACGGTCAGCGGGACCGGGCGGGTGCGTGGGCCGTCGTAGAACTCCAGCTCGGTCTGGGACG
This sequence comes from Streptomyces sp. NPDC058464, assembly GCF_042721035.1. Taxonomy (NCBI): domain Bacteria; kingdom Bacillati; phylum Actinomycetota; class Actinomycetes; order Kitasatosporales; family Streptomycetaceae; genus Streptomyces; species Streptomyces sp. NPDC058464. The sequence continues at coordinate 146,698 of NZ_JBHXMA010000004.1, read as the reverse complement.
GCTTGAGGGCACGCTTGTCGTCGACGAGGACGAGGACCGGGTGCACGTCGGCGCAGATGCGGCCGGTGGTGTTGGTGAGGTCGAGGTACCAGGTGCCGAAGCCGCCGCCGGGCTCGTAGGACGAGGGGCCGTCGTGGAGGCGGGTGGTGAGGGGGAAGCCCTGCTCGTCGGCGGCCGCGCAGGACGTCCCGGCGACGGCGGCCGTCGCCATGGGCGAGGGGGCGAGTACGGCGGCTGCGGCGGCCAGGCAGAGGGACAGGGGGATGCTCAGTCGCATGCGCATGGACAGGTGACTCTGCCGGGGGCGGACCGGGGTCACCGAACGCCACTCCGCGAAAGCGTCCACACTCCCCCCGATCGGCCGCTCCCCTCCGCCCGATCGGCCGGTGACCACCTGCGGGCCGGTGGGGGCTGGTCGCGCAGTTCCCCGCGCCCCTGGGTGGGCAGCCCCACCGCCCCTTAACAGTCGACCCAACTCCGCCGCTTCCCCCCCACCCCGCCGCAACGGCGATCAACCACGACGGCGGATCTCGGCGGTGCCGAACCGGCGGGCTGGTCGCGCCCGCGCGGCGGAGCCGCACATCGATACAGCCCCGCACCCCCGGGTGGGCCGGTGGCCGAACGGCGGTCAGCCGTCTGCGCGGCCGAACAGTGGGGCGAGGAGGAGTTGCGCCGCGCCCTCTGCGACGCCGCGGCCGCCGCCGGGGGCGAGGCGGACGGGGACCGTCGTACGCAGGCTCCCCTCCCGCCGGGTGTGGTCGTCGAGGACGGCGGCGACCCCCCGTACGAACGGCTCCGGCGCGGCCGCGATCGTCCGGCCGCCGAGCAGCACGAGGTCGATGTCGAGCAGCCCGGCCAGGTTCGCCGCTCCGACGCCGAGGACCCGCGCGGCCTCGGCCACGTCGCCGCGGGCCACCGCCGCCAGGCACAGCGCCTCGATGCAGCCGCGGTTGCCGCAGTGGCAGGGCGGCCCGTCCAGCTGGACCACCTGGTGCCCGAACTCCCCGGCCCCGGTGCGCGCCCCCCGGTGCACGGTGTCGCCGATCACCAGACCGGCGCCCAGCCCCGTGCCGAGAAGCAGGCAGGCGAACGACCCGCCCTCACCGCCGACGGCGAGTCCGAGGGCCGCCGCGTTGCTGTCCTTGTCGACGACGACCGGCACCCCGAACCGCTCCGCGAGCGCGTCCCGCAACGGGAAGCCGTCCCACTCGGGGAACCCGGTGACCCGGTGCAGCACCCCGTGGATGTGGTCGAGCGGCCCCGGCGCCCCGACCCCGACCCCGAGCAGCGAGTCACCGCCGCGCTCGACCAGCTCCCCGGCCAGCTCCACGACCGCGCCGAGGACGGCCTCCGCCCCCGCCCCCAGGTCCACCTCCGCCTGCCGCGCCGCCACCACCGTCCCGTCGAGATCGACGAGCACCGCACGCAGCTCGTCCCGGTCCAGCTGGATCCCCACCGCGTGCCCGGCGTCCGGCACCAGCCGCAGCACGGTGGCCGGCTTGCCGCCCGTGGAGGCGCGCCGCCCGGCCTCCGCGGCGAGGCCCTCCTCCCGCAGCCGGGCGGTGATCTTGCTGACCGCCTGCGGGGTGAGCCCGGTCCGCTCGGCCAGTTCGAGGCGGCTGATGCCGTCCTCCCCCGCCGTACGCAGCAGGTCCAGCACCAGCGCGCTGTTGTGGCTGCGCATGGCCGGCAGATTGGCTCCGACCGCACCCGGCCGCCCGCCTGCCACACCAGCACGCCCGACTGCCGCACCCGGCCGTCCGCTCCTCGTCCTGTTCACGCCACTCATTCTCCCTGCCACTTGCACTTTGGCAACAGCGTTGCGAAAGTAGGACGCATGACAGCTGCCACTCCCCTGCGCGTCGGCCTCATCGGCTACGGCCTCGCCGGATCCGTCTTCCACGCCCCCCTGATCGCCGCCACCGAGGGCCTCGCCCTGGACACGGTCGTCACCTCGAACCCCGAGCGGCAGGCGCAGGCGAAGGCCGAGTTCCCGGACGTCCGGACGGTCGCGACCCCCGACGAGCTGTTCGACCGGGCCGCCGAACTCGACCTCCTCGTCATCGCGTCCCCGAACAGGACGCACGTGCCGCTGGCGACGACCGCCCTCAAGGCGGGCCTCCCGGTCGTGGTCGACAAGCCGGTCGCCGGCACCGCCGCCGAGGCGCGCGAGCTGGCAGCCCTGGCCGAGGAGCACGGCCTGCTGCTCTCGGTCTTCCAGAACCGCCGCTGGGACAACGACTTCCTCACCCTGCGCGGCCTCCTCGAGGACGGTTCGCTGGGCGACCCCTGGCGCTTCGAGTCCCGCTTCGAACGCTGGCGTCCGCAGCCCAAGGGCGGCTGGCGCGAGTCCGGCGACCCGGCAGAGATCGGAGGTCTCCTCTACGACCTCGGCAGCCACGTCGTCGACCAGGCCCTGGTCCTCTTCGGCCCCGCCACCGAGGTCTACGCCGAGTCGGTGATCCGCCGGGCGGGCGCCGAGACCGACGACGACACGTTCATCGCCGTCACCCACGCGAACGGCGTCCGCTCCCACCTCTACGTCTCGGCGACGACGGCCCAGCTCGGCCCACGTTTCCGGGTGCTGGGCTCGAAGGCCGGCTACGTCAAGTACGGCCTGGACCCGCAGGAGGACGCCCTGCGCACGGGCGAGCGCCCCGGTGCCGCGGACGCCTGGGGCCTCGAACCGGAGTCGCTGTACGGCCGTATCGGCGCCGGCGAGTCCCCGGTCACCGGCGGCGGCCGGGTCGTCCCCACCCGTCCCGGCGACTACCCCGCGTACTACGCGGCCGTGGCCGAGGCCCTGCGCGACGAGGGCCCCAACCCGGTGACCGCGCTGGAGGCGGCCGCCGCCCTGGACGTACTGGAAGCAGCCCGCCGTTCGGCACGAGACAAGGTGACGGTGACCCTCTGATGCAGCACCCGCAGATCACCCCGCGATTCGCTCCCGAACTCACCCCGTCGGTGGAGGACCTGGAGAAGCAGGAGCGCCTCCTGGTCTTCCGGCAGTTCACGTACGACGACGCGTGGGCCCTCGGCTCCCTGCTGGTGGAGATGGCCCGGGAGCGCCAGGCCCCGGTGGCCGTCGACATCCACCGGGCCGGCCAGCAGCTCTTCCACGCGGCCCTGCCCGGCTCGACCCCCGACAACGACGCGTGGATCGCCCGCAAGCGCCGGGTGGTGGAGCGCTACGGCTCGGCGTCCTACCTGGTCGGCGCCCGCTTCCGGGCCAAGGGCACGACGTTCGAGGAGTCCTCCCGCCTGGACCCGGACGAGTACGCGGCCCACGGCGGCTCGTTCCCGATCACCGTCGAGAACGTCGGCGTGATCGGAACGGTGACGGTCTCAGGCCTGCCCCAACTGGACGACCACCGCTTCGTGGTGGAGGCCCTGGAAAGCTTCCTGAAGCTGTAGGCGCCGACAGGGGCAGCGCCCCTTCAAGGGCGCGGGGAACTGCGCGAGCAACCACGGACGACCCGCAGCCGCTCGCACACCGGAACCCCCCGCCCCTCAGGCGTCCTTGAGCTCCTGCCGCTGCCGACCGAGCCCACCGATCTCCAGCTCCACCACATCCCCGGCCCGCAGGAACGGCTTCGGCTCCGGCGCCCCCAGCGCAACCCCCGCCGGAGTCCCGGTGTTGATCACGTCCCCGGGGTACAGCACCATGAACCGGCTGACGTACCTGACCACTTCGGCGACCGAGAAGATCTGCTCGGCCGTGGTCCCGTCCTGCTTCAGCTCGCCGTTCACCCAGAGCTTCAGCGACAGCTCCTGCGGGTCGCCGACCTCGTCCGCGGTCACCAGCCACGGCCCGAGCGGGTTGAACGTCTCGCAGTTCTTCCCCTTGTCCCAGGTCCCGCCCCGCTCGATCTGGAACTCCCGCTCGGACACGTCGTGCGCGACGGCGTACCCGGCGACGTACGCCAACGGGTCCTCGTCGTCGGCCACATAACGGGCCGTACGCCCGATGACGACCGCCAGCTCCACCTCCCAGTCGGTCTTCACCGACCCGCGGGGCACCAGCACGGTGTCGTTCGGCCCCACGACCGTGTCCGCGGCCTTGAAGAAGACGACCGGCTCGGCCGGCGGCTCGGCCCCCGTCTCGCGGGCGTGGTCGTGGTAGTTGAGCCCGATGCAGACGACCTTGCCGATCCGCGCCAGCGGCGGTCCGATCCGCAGCCCGGTCGCGTCGAGCGCGGGCAGCTCCCCGGCGTCGGCGGCGGCGCGGACGCGCCCGAGCGCCGCGTCGTCGGCGAGCAGCGCCCCGTCGATGTCGTCGACGATCCCCGTCAGGTCCCGCAGGACACCCTCGGCGTCGAGCAGCGCGGGCCGCTCCGCCCCCGCCGTACCGACTCGCAGCAGCTTCATGGTCGTCACCATCTCCCTTGACAGCAGTCGCCCGACCGATGGGTGCAGCCATCGGAGGACTGGTCGATCCTCCAAGATGAGCGTGCAGCGGGCAAGAGCCTGTTCACGTACTGGACCGTAGCCCGGGCCACGGGCGGCTGCCCGGCTGCTCGGCTGCTCACACGTGATCGGTCTCCAGCGGCTCCAGCAGCCGCTTGGGCTTGAGGAGCGCCCGGCTGACCGGGTCCGCCGGGTCGGGGTCGAGTCCGGGCCCCGGTGTGACGAGAACGTCCGCGACGGGTACGACGGTTCCGCAGGCGGGACATTCGCCGTACGAACCGAGTTCGGTCCCGCAGTCCACGTGCCGGAAGTAGCGCAGCTGCCGTTCCATGAAGTGCTCGCGCCCCCAGACTCCGAGGGCGCGCAGGGCGGGGAACAGCGCGATCCCGCGCTCGGTGACGACGTACTCGTCCCGGGGCGGCGAGTCCTGGTACCGGCGCTTCTCCAGGATCCCCTCCTCGGTGAGCGCCTTCAGACGGGCCGACAGGACGGCGCGCGGGATGCCCAGGTGGGCCAGGAAGTCGTTGTAGCGCCGGACGCCGTAGAGCGCGTCGCGGACGACGAGCAGGGTCCAGCGCTCGCCGACGACCTCCAGCGCGCGGGCGATCGAGCACTCCTGTGTCGCGTAGTCCTTGCCCAGTGCCATGCGGACCACCTTAGTCAGTTTCCCTGTCATGGGTTCAATGAACGAACCAACAATGCTACGGTACCCCCATGACTAGGTTCAATGAAAGAACCATGAAGCGTGCGAGCCCGGAACCGGAATCCGCACCTGCATCTGCGACGGACACAGACGCCACAGGCGCCACGGCCGCCCCGGTCCGCAGCGGCCGCCCCACCCTGGCCCTCACCAGCGCCGCGACCGCCGTGGCCCTGATGACGTACACCGCCCCGGTGGTCACGCTCCCGGAGACGGTCGCCGCCCTGCACACCCCGCTCTCCGCCCAGGCCTGGCTGCTGAACGGCACCCCGCTCGGCCTCGCCGCCCTCCTCCTGGTCGTGGGCAGCCTGGCCGACGACTACGGCCGCCGCCGGGTCTTCGTCGCCGGCACCCTCGCCCTCGGCCTGACCACCGCCCTCGGCGGCCTGACGACCTCCACCTGGGCCTTCACCCTGGCCCGGGTGGCGCAGGGCGCGGCGAGCGCGGCGATCCTGGCGAGCAGCCTGGGCCTGCTGGTGGCCGCGTTCCCGAGCCCGCGGGGCCGGCTGCACGCGACGGGCGTGTGGGGCGCGTTCGTGAGCGGCGGCATCGCACTCGGCCCGCTGGTCGCGGGTGCGATGCCCAGCTGGCGGGTGGCGTACGCCGTACTGGGCGCGGCCGCGCTGCTGGTGGCCGCAGCCTCCGCCCGCACCCTGACGGAGTCCCGCTCACCGCGCGGTGGCCGCCCGGACGTCGCCGGCGCCCTGACCTTCGGCCTCGCACTGGTCTCCCTGGTCGCGGCGCTGACCCTGGGCCGGGACGGCTGGCTGCGCGCACCGGTGGCCCTGCTGCTCGCGGCCACGGTCGTCCTGCTGGTGGCCTTCACCCTCGTCGAACGCCGCTTCGCCTCGACCCCGATGATCGACCTGGCCCTCTTCCGCACCCCCCGCTTCCTGGTCTCCTCCCTCAGCGGCCTGGTCACGGGCCTGACGGTGATAGGCCTGTTCAGCTACCTGCCGGCGCTGCTCCAGCAGACGCTGGGCATGTCCGCGATGGACACGGCGTGGCTGTTCCTGCTCTGGTCCGGCCTGTCCTTCACGGTGGCTCTGCAGGCCAAGCGCCTCGCGGGCCGGGTCTCACCGCGCTGGCAGCTCGCGGCGGGCTTCCTGCTGCACGCGGGCGGCGCGCTGGCCATGCTGGGCGCCCTGGACGCGGGCTCCTGGCCCCGGCTGCTGCCGGGCCTGTTCCTGGGCGGTGTGGGCAGCGGCCTCCTCAACGCCGCGCTCCCCCTGCTGGCGGTGGAGTCGGTCCCCGCAGCCCGGGCCGCGATGGGCTCGGGCGCCCAGCAGACCTTCCGCTACATCGGCTCCTGCGCGGGCGTGGCCCTGACCATCGCCCTGGCCACGTCGACCGGCTCCGGCCTGGCACACGGGGCGGACGTGGCGATGGTGGTCTCCGCGGGGGTGGCGGTGCTGGGGGCGGCGGGGATGGTTGCGTTGCGGGAGCGGGTGCAGTAGCGGGTCACCGGGACGGGAGTGTCCGGCGGGCCCTCACGGACACGCCGGACACTTCCTCAAAGCGCTTCCCGTTCCTGCCCGTTACCGGGTGTGTGCCGCCGGCCGGACAGCGGGCGGCCTGACGTGCGGAGCGGGAGCGGAACCGGTCGCGGGCTGCCGCATGCGCGCGACTCCCGCCGGCGTGGCCTGTTCGAACCCCGACCAGACACCGCCCCCTCGCCATGCGGACCCGTCCCAGACGAAGGCCGCGGCCTGCGTCCCGTAGAAGCCCGCCCCGCACGAAGCCCATCCGCCCCAGTCAAAGACCTGCTCCGGCCCCCACGGACCCCATCGGTTCACGCCGGTGGCACCGTACTTCCAGGCGCTGCTGCGGCAGACGTCCCAGCCGGACCCGTTCCACTTGAAGACGACCGCTCGCGTGGCGGCCCAGCCGTCGGGCTCGTTCAGACCCGTACCGCATCCCTGCTTCAGCGCGAAGGTCTCCGAGTAGGCGAGGTTGCCGGAGAGCACGCCGGGCTTCTTGTGGTCGATTCCTGCGTTTCCCTGGACGCACAGGCCGTAAGCGTTGTACACGGTGACCCTTCGGGCCCAGGTGTACGCGCTCGCCGGCTGCGTCCACAGCGCTGCCGTCAGCAACGCGACGAACATGCACAGTGTGGCTTTCAGAGACAGGCGGGACGTGGTCATGATCCCTCCAGTTCTTGAGTCGCCTGCGACTCGGCGACCGCCGTGCCCTTTCCGACGGCACATGTCAGGGCGGCACCGGCCGGCAGGTAGCGCCGCGGACACCACATGTCCTCGGCATACGTGACTCCCAGAACCCTCCATGAGGTCCTGGGCCTGGGCCGAGGGCGAGACAGCGGGGCGGCCGGTGTCCTCCCGGCCCCACCGCGTGTGTCCGCGACTGCGGACGTGAGTACTCCGAGGTCGAGGACCACGGGCTCACTGAACTTCTCCACGGTAGGCGATGCGGTCGCCCGCCGCCTGCCGAGAACCGCACGGGCCGAACCGGGCCCCGACGCCTCCCCACCCCCTGGCCTCCCCCAGCGCCTCAACTCCCCTCTGGGCCAACGGAATCCGCCCCGGCCTCCGTTCCCTCTCCCCCGACGGTCACCCGGTCCCCGCCCGCGGCCGCATCGACACCAGCTTCCCCCACACCACCATCCGGTACCGCGACGTGAATTCGGGCGTACAGGTGGTGAGGGTGATGTAGTACCCCGGCTCCTTGTACCCGTACGACGGCTTCACGATCGACCGCGGTACGGCCCTGACGACCCCCGAGTCCCGGGACGACGTCTGCGGCAGGATCTGGTCCACGGCGTACGTGTACGTCGCCGCCTCCGTCTCGACCTCGATCGTGTCCCCGCGCCTGAGCCGCGGCAGATACCGGAACGGCTCGCCATGGGTGTTGCGGTGCCCGGCGAGCGCGAAGTTCCCGGCCTGGCCCGGCTGCTGGGTGCCGGGGTAGTGGCCGACGTACCCGTGGTTGAGCACCTTCGGCTTGCTGACGCCCTCGGCGATCGGGACGCGCAGCCCGAGCCGCGGGACGACGAGGACGGCGTACGCCTGGGAGGCGACGACCCGCGTGGTGTACGACGTCTGCCCCCGGCCGTCGCCGGACGCCCCGCCGGACGCCCCGGAACCGGCCGCACCGGAACCGCTCCTCTCTCCGCTGCCGGCGCTCCCGGAACCGTCCGACCCCCCGCCGCCCCACTCCCGCTCCAGCGCCGCCACCTTCCGCTCGGCCCCCTGCTTCGCCTCCCTGTTGGTCCACCACAGCTGGTGCACGACGAGGAGCATGAGCACCACGCCCACCGTGACGAGGAGCTCGCCCCCGGTCCACAGCACCCGCCGGCGCCGGGCCCGCCACCGCCGCTCACCGTGCCCCACGACCCGCACCGCGCACCTCCCACCGCCCCCGCGTCGGTGCCGCACGATAAGGCGACCATCGCCAACTCACCAGAGTCGCGCGACCCCCTGTCCCCGAACCTCCCCCTCCCTGCTTCCTCAACGGGTTTTAGAAACCCCTACAAGAAAGCACGGTCACACCCCTCGACAACCTCACACACCACACCCGATGCTTCCTGTTGGCATGCGGGGGGACGAGTCAATGCCGGTTCGGGAACCGGCGTTTGAGCCGCACGGAGAGGTTGAGAAGCAGCCATGATCCGACGCAGAACACTCCTGGCCGCCGCGGGAGGCGGCCTCCTGGGCAGCGCCCTGGCCACCGGCACGGCCCGCGCCGACGCCACGATCGCCGTCAGCCCGTCCACCTCGTACGGCACCTGGGAGGGCTGGGGCACCTCGCTGGCCTGGTGGGGCAACGTCTTCGGCACCCGGGACGACTTCGCCGACATCTTCTTCACCACCAAGTCGACGACGTACAACAGCACCTCGCTCCCCGGCCTCGGCCTGAACATCGCCCGCTACAACCTGGGCGCGTGCAGCTGGAACAGCGTGAACGGCGAATCGATGGTCGCCTCCGCCAACATCCCCTCCTTCAAACAGATCGAGGGCTACTGGCAGGACTGGAACAACGAGGACCCCACCTCCTCGGCCTGGGACTGGACGGCGGACGCCACCCAGCGCGCGATGCTCGTGAAGGCGGTGAACCGCGGCGCGACGGCCGAGCTCTTCGCCAACTCCCCCATGTGGTGGATGTGTCTGAACCACAACCCGTCCGGCGCCTCCGACGGCGGCAACAACCTCCAGTCCTGGAACTACCGCCAGCACGCCTCCCACCTCGCCTCGGTGGCCCTGTACGCGAAGAACAACTGGGGCGTGAACTTCGCGACGGTGGAGGCCTTCAACGAACCGTCCTCCTCCTGGTGGACGGCGACCGGCACCCAGGAGGGCTGCCACATCGACTCGACGGTCCAGGCGGCCGTACTGCCCTATCTGAGAAGCGAGTTGAACAGCCGAGGCCTGACCTCGACCAAGATCTCGGCCTCGGACGAGACCAGCTACGACCTGGCCCGCACCACCTGGAGCGCCTTCTCCTCCACCACGAAGGGCTACGTGGACCGCGTGAACGTCCACGGCTATCAGGGCTCCGGCGGCCGCCGCGACCTCCTGTACACCGACGTCGTGACGACGGCCGGCAAGGCCCTCTGGAACTCCGAGACCGGCGACAACGACGGCACCGGCTACACCATGGCCTTCAACCTGCTCTACGACTTCCGCTGGCTGCACCCCACGGCCTGGGTCTACTGGCAGGTCATGGACCCCTCCACGAACTGGGCGATGATCGCGTACGACGCCGACACCCTGGCGGCAGGCGCGATCACCACCAAGTACTACGTGATGGCCCAGTTCAGCCGCCACATCCGCCCCGGCATGAAGATCCTCGACACAGGCGTGAGCAACGCCGTAGCCGCCTACGACAGTTCGGCCAAACGCCTGGTGATAGTGGCCCTCAACACCGCCACCTCCGCCCAGACCTTCACCTTCAACCTGTCCGGGTTCACGACGGTGACGGGCGGCACGAACGGCCTGGTCCCGCGCTGGAACACGGTGACGACGGGCGGCGACGCGTACAAGTCGTACTCCGACACCTACCTGTCCGGAAAGACGGTGGCGGTGTCGGTGGCGGCGAAGGCCGTCCAGACCCTCCAGATCGACGGCGTGACGATCTAGCCCGGCACCGACCTGGCCCGGAACCGACCCGGACCGGAACCGACCCGGACCGGCGCCGGGGACACGCGGCCCCTTCCGTGTCCCCGGCGCCACTACCCGAGCCGCACCCGCATCTCCACACGCACCTCGTCTCCCGCCTCCACCCCCTGCGACTTGCGCACCGCACTCTTCAACGGCAGCAGATACCCCCCGTCCTTGGGAAACAGGGAGGTCTCGAACACCACCCCGCCCAAGGTCACCTCGACAGGAACGACCCCCCACCCGTACGAGGCCATGCCCGCCACGGCCCGTACCTCCTCGCACTCCTCCTCCGGCACCGGCACGAAGTAGTACGGAGCAGGCCCCCGCCACTCCACGACACACCCACCGAACTCGAACCGCACCGAACGACTCCCCTCGCTACCGACTGCCCCCTATCCCTATCTCTTCTTTGTCACCGCCGGGCAGTACGGTGTCGTTCATGCGCCCCGACACGCCTGCCGAGAACGTCGACCACACCGCCGAAGCGGCACGCCTGGAGCGGACCGCCGACCGCTACCCCGAGGACGCCGAGGCCCTCCTCCTCCAGGCCGCGGCCCACCTGGAACTGGCCGACGCCCGCCCCGCCGCCACCACGCTCTACGACCGCCTCCTCGCCACCCCGGACACCCTGGAGAACGCCCCCCTCGTCCGGGCCCTCAAGGCGTCGAACCTGTGGGAGTACGACCACGAGGCCGAGGCACGGGCGATCATCGAGGGCATCCGCACCACCGCCCCCCGGGACCCGGCCCCCTGGGTGATCGTCGCCGAGTCCCTGGAATCCCACGACGAGCTGGAAGCGGCGCACGACACGTTCACGGAGGCGGCGACCCTCCTCCTCACGAACATCGCCGACCCCCCCTACGCCACGCACCCCCTCCTCTTCGGCCGCCACCGGGTCCGCCGCATGCTCGGCCTCCCCCACGACGACTGGGACGCCCTCGCCGACACCCTCCACTCGTCCCCCATCTCCCTGGACGAACTCCACGACCCCAAGCGCGTCTGGTCCCTGGGCTCGGACAACCCGGCGGAACTGGAAGCAGAGATCTCCCGCCTGCGCGCCGAACTCGGCACCTACCGCGAGGCCCTCTCCCGCCCCTTCCCGGTAGCGGTCCTGCACTGGCCGGCGCAGGAACTCACAGAACTCCTGTCGGCGTACCCGGACCTCACCACGGAATACCCCTCCCACCCCGAGCACCTCGAGACCATAGAGTCCTCCCTCCGCGAACTCTCAGCCTCGGGCACTGGCAACCTGGGCATCGTCACAGGCACGGTCCCTTCCTACGAGGCCTTCGCGGCCTCCGAAGGTTCCTCCCCCGGCGACACCACCCTGCTCCCGCAATACGCAACAACCCTCGCAGCCCGCGGCCGCGCAGTGGCCTGGCCCCCACAGCGCACCTCCGACTGCTGGTGCGGCCAGACCCAGCCGTACGACACCTGCCACGGCTCGTAAGCCACCCTCCGCACCCGCTAAGACGACCCGGCGTGCCCCCACGCACCCGACGCGCCCCAACCCCGGCCCCGAACGCAGCCGACCCCTTCGGCCCACCCCGCCAAGCCGCCCACTTTCCCCGGGCCGCCCGCTCGCTTCTCCCCCGTGCCGGAGCGGCCCGGGTCAAGGGTGGCCCGCAGGGCCATCGGCGCAGCCGACGCGGACGCGGAGCGCAGCGGAGCGGGAGCGCCCTTGAGGCGGGGCGCGGAGGCACGACACTGAGAAAGAAGTGGGCGGCTTTCCTAGGCCGAAGATCGCCGCTTCAGCGAGGCAGATACTTCACTGGCTGCACGCCGATCCGGCAACGCCGGCAAAATACTCCCGTGCCAGATGTCACCCCCTCCTCTCTTGCCGTTTCCGCCCGCATGAGCAAGCAGGCGAGCAAAGACACGGAGGCTGAGCTGGCCGTACGACGGCTGCTGCACGCTGCCGGTCTGCGATACCGCGTGGAGTACCCCGTGCCGGGCATGCCCCGGCGACGCATCGACGTGGCCTTCACTCGGGCCAAGGTCGCGGTCCTCATCGATGGCTGCTTCTGGCACGGCTGTCCCCAGCACGCCACCCACCCGAAGGCCAACGCGGACTGGTGGCGCCGCAAGTTGGACCGGAACATGGCCCGCGACCGGGAGACGACCGAGCATCTGATCGCGGAAGGCTGGACGGTGCTGCGATTCTGGGAGCACGAGGCTCCTGGGGAAGTGGCGCTACGAGTGGTAGCGGCTGTGGAACGGCGTCGGACGGAAGGGACCCGGGGGAGAAAAGAATGAGTGGACTGACCTTCGTCGACGTGTGCTCCGGGGCGGGTGGGCTCGCCCTCGGACTGGAGCAGGCGGGGTTCGAGCCGCGCTTGTTGCTGGACGACGACGAGCTCGCCGTCGGCACTCTGCGGACCAACCGGTCGCACTGGAACGTGCTGCAGACCGACCTGATGGACTTCGACCCGGCCGAGTACACCGTGAGCCACGACGTGGATCTTCTGTCCGCGGGCCTGCCACGGGTGAAGTCGAGTGCGACCGTCGGACGCGCGAATTCACGTGCGGAGGAGCGGTTGCTGGAGGCCACGATCTTTCTCGTCCATGCGATCAGGCCTCGTGCGGTACTCATCGAGAATGTTCCCGGGCTCGCGCACTCGGACGCCTACCAGCACTTCCGTGACTTCGCCCGAGCCGAACTGGCCCACTTGGGCTACGAGTTCAGCTGGTTTGTCGTGAACGCCGTCGACTTCGGCGTGCCCCAGAACCGCAAACAGGGCGTCCTGGTCGCCATCGAGCGGAAGTGGGCCGCGGCGTTCCGACCGCCGGCACCGACCGTGCGGCAGCCGACGACGGTCGGTGCCGTTCTGGGACCGTCCATGGCCGCACGCGGTTGGCGGGACGCCGCCCGTTGGGCCGCCCAAGCCGATCGACCGGCTCCGACTCTGGTCGGTGGTTCGAAGAACCGGGGCGGCGCGGACCTGGGGCCGACAGGAGCCAAAAACACCTGGGCGACCATGGGTGTCAACGGTCACACCGTGGGCGATGAGGTTCCCGACGCGGACTTCGTCTGGGATCCCGCACTCGGCAGGGACCACATGGTGAAGATCACGCCGGGGCAGGCTGCGCTGCTGCAAGGCTTCCCCCAGACGTGGGAGATCACCGGGCGCAAGACCGCCCGATACCGCCAGATCGGCCACGCGACACCACCACCCGTAGGGAAGGCGCTGGGGCAGGCTGTCGCCGCAGCCCTCATTCCGGAACCAGCAGCCCCGCCGGCCGGCTAGAATCCGCTAATGACCAGCACGGCGTCCCACGAATACGTCCTTGACCAGCCCCGAATCCTTGACCTCTTCGCGGGGCCCGGAGGGCTGGACGTCGCCGGTCACTCACTCGACATCCCGAGTCTCGGTATCGAGTGGGACAGAAGCGCGTGCCTGACCCGGTACGCCGCCGGGCTGGACACCCTCCACGCCGATGTGAGCGCGGTACGCAGGGACGCCTTCGAGACACTGCCGCCGGAGATCAACGTGCTCGCCGGCGGCCCGCCGTGCCAGACGTACTCGGTGGCCGGGCACGGCGCCGGGCGCCAAGCTCTGGACAGGGTCAAGGGGTACATCGAGCAGCTGATGGCGGGCGTCTCCGACCAGGAGATCGACGAGGACCTGAAGACGCTCACCGATCCCCGCACCGCGTTGGTCCTCGAACCCCTCCGATACGCGATTCAGGCGACCCGGAGCCCGAACCGGGAGCACCGCCCGTACGACGTCATCGTCCTGGAGCAGGTCCGTGAGGTCGAGGCACTCTGGAAGCACTATGCCAAGGTGCTGGAGGAGACAGGGCTGCCCGACGGAACCAAGTACAAGGTCGTCGTCGATGTCCTCGACACCGAGACCTACGGGGTTCCGCAGACGCGATCCCGCGCGGTGCTGATCGCTCGGCGCGAAGGACTTGGTGAGCCCTCGCTTCCCTCGCCGACCCATCATTCCTACGAAGCCAAAGGATGGCGCCGAAAGAACGGGAAGAACGAACACCACCGGGCCGCAGATCAGGTCCATCAGGCGACCCTCTACGACGGCACCGAACCGGAGACTGATGGGCACCAGCCGGCAGGTGACGAAGGCCTGCAGCCCTGGAGGTCGATGGGCGATGCCCTCGCGAACCAGGTGGGCTCACATCCGGGGCGCCGCACTCCATTCCTGGTTCGCTCGAACTACGGCAGCTCCAACCACTCCGGACGACGAGGCGTGCGAAGCGACCAACAGCCTGCCTTCACCGTCACCGGCAAGATCAGCCGCTTCGTAGTCTTCCAACACCTCGACGAGAGTGTCGTCCACGAGGGCGCACGGTTCAGCATGAACGAGGCGGGAATGCTGCAGACCTTCCCGCCGGACTACCCGTGGTCCGGTACTGCTCAGGCCCAGCAGGTGGGCAACGCCGTACCGCCCCTGTTCGGTGCGCACCTGCTGAGCGCCGCTCTCGGACTTCCCACGCCGGCACCGGAGACGCTGGGGAAGCCGTGGCAGCCGGCCACGGAGGAGCAGCGGGCCAAGTTGCGGAGCAACGGCTGCGGAGCCGCCGACGCCTGCACCGACAGGTGCCCGCAGCCCAAGGATCAGGTGGCACCGCCGTCTTCCGTGCGCCCGCGCAAGACCAAGACCACGAAGGCGTCGGCAAAGTAGCCCAAGCAGGGCACCTGCACCTGGTCAGTCCCCACTCTTCCTGCCCCTGACCGGCGCGGTCTCGAACAGCTCAGCAAAGTAGTCGGTGAGCGCGACCACGGACTTCTCTGGGACGGGGTCCTCGTCGGGCCCGTTCGGAAGTTCGTACCGCTCGACCGGTGGCGCCGATTCCGCTTCCGCGATCCAGTCCCGCAGATGGACGGGGTCGCGAGGCTGGTCCGGCGCGAGGATGTCGTAGATCAAGGTCGCGCCGGCCGCGTTGATCGCGACGCTCAGGCCATTGACCTCTCGCCCGCCTGAGACCTGGCCGCTCTTCAGGAGGCGTACCAGGGCCTGGGCGGTGGGACGGTGGTCGACCAGCCCACTCCGGAGAACGGTGTGGATGAGGTCCTGATTTCCACAGGCGATCTCGACCGGTCCGTAGTCCGGCCCGTTCCGGAAGAGTTCGGCCGCCCACCACAGACGGGAGAAGCACTGCCGGTCCGCAGGACCGCGGAAGCGCTCCGCAGCGACACGTCTCTCCGGCCTGTTCGCGGTCGGCTCCGACAAGTGCCGCCAGGCGACGTAGTCGGGGGCCACCGCCAGGGCCAGATGGTTCCACAGGCGCTTGTCCGCCGCTTCGCGCCGTGTCAGGCGCAGCGTGGCGTGGAGCCGCGGCGCTAGCCACGCGTCAGCTCGGGTACGGTCCTGCCGGAACTCGAACATGGCGTCCTCGACCAGGCTCCGGATCGGCTCGACCCACCACCTGGCGTCGTCCTCGGGGAGCGGCTCGACGACCTTGGCGAGTTCGATGCCGCCATGAACCTGTTCGCCTCTGAGCAGTTCCTCGGTGAGGAACGGATCGACGGCCGAGGTGGCGAGCAGCCCCAGTCGTTCCGGTACGTGGTTCGGGTGGGTGATCACGTGTCACTCTCGCGATTCATCTGTTCCAGACTACGGATGGCATAGGCGAGCGCCTTGGTGGCGTCGGCGCGGCGGACCGCCGCGTAGTGGATTCGCGTCTGGAGCTCCACCCATCCCGAGTCGCCGGTGCGCCTGCGATGGACCTGTCGGAGGGCCTCCTCGACATGGACGCCGGGAACGACGTCCGGGAGCATCTCGCGCAGCACCTCGCCCTGCCAGTCGGTCGGAAAGACCGGGCCGCCGCCGGGTTCCACCTCCAGATCACCGATGGCACCGTGGAACACCGCGGTCCAGACGTCGGTGGCCATCTGGGCGACCAAGAGGTCGCGCACCTTGCTCTCCACGCCCGAGCCGTTGCTGTCCAACAGGCCGACGACACCCTCGACATCGGTGTTCACGAACACGGTGGGAACTCTGGCCGAGGCGTCCACGATCCAGGGCGCGTCGGCGTATGCCTGGAGCCATTCCCGGGAGCTTCTCTTGAACGATGCTGTCTGAACGTCCAGTTGGAGCCCTCGGACCGGCTCGTCGGACACCGTGTCGATGATCCAGCTCCGGTCGGTCTCGGCGATCGACCGTCCGCGCACTCCGTCCACGGTCCCGACCGCGTACACGGCGAGGGAGGCCCGCCCCAGGTGGTCGTCGCGGAGCACTTCCACGGAGCCCGACCAGTCCCTGCCGTCCGCCGCGTCACGCGTGAGCTCGGCGGAGGTGTGGACATTGGTCTCGCCGTCCGCCAGCACGGCGAGGACGCGCAGATCGGACCAGGCCGCGTCCGGAGCGTTCGCGCCGGGTGGCAGCGTCGCAGAGACGCCGATCGTGGCGCTGACCCAGTCGGTGTGGCCCGCGATACCGAGGGCGACGGTCTGCTGCTGGGTCGAGTACGCGGTGGTCTCCAGTTGGTCGCGGGTACCGTCGGAGAGCTTGAGGGAGACCGAGGTCACCCTGAGGGAGACCGGCCGGTTGAGCCTCTTGTAGGGGTAGAACTTCACGCCTCATTCCCCCTTGCCGGCACGGAGTTCGACGACGAGGCGGGTGAACATCGTCCTCACCGGGTGACTGGTGACGTCGGTGGAGCCTCGGAACTTCGCGCGACGCGTGCCGGGCAGGAAGCGCAGGGTCCCGCCCTCCACCTCGCAGCCCTCGACCGCCACGAGCTCCGCCCAGTCCAGCTTCGGACGGCCTCCGGAACGCACGTCCAGTTGCGCGACCGGCACCATCGGGACGATCTCGTCGCCACGCGGAATGCTCACTTCGGCAGTGATCTGCCACTCCCCGCCGTCGCCGACTGTCGCATCCAACTTGTCCAGCACCGGAACCACCGGCCCGGCGGGTGCCTTGGCCTTGGGCCTCGTTCTCACGGTCAACGCCTTGCGCACAGCCTCACCGCCTTCGCCGCTGCTGCGCTTCGGCCGCGCCACGACTTCTCTGACCGCGCTGTTGACGTCGGCGGTCAGCGCGTTGATCCGCCGGTATGCGGACGGTGACCAGCGCAGGGTCAGCTCCTCCGTCTGCCCCCAGCGGTCGTGCTCGGGCGGTTCCGCGGCACGCAGGAAATCCTCGGCCTCCTTCGCGAAGGGGGCCGTCTCTCCGGCCGCCTCGCCCACCAGCAGAACAGCCTGGAAAGGGTTGGTGTTGAGCGGCAGCCTCGGGACCCCGGACCTCTTGACGGTCATGCGGTTGCCGCGCAATGAGTGCACCTGGTTCTTCCCCCCGTCCCCGTCCTTGTCCCGCTCGGCCTCGGTGACGAGCAGAACCGCCTGATGCGTACCGAGCGTTCCATGGACACCACCGGAGAGCGGCAGCTTCAGCGGAACGCTCCGCGCCGCCACCTGCCCGGCCTCGGTGAGGCGATCCACCGTGGTGCCCTCGTAGTGCGCCCTCAGGGCACGAGTCCGAGCAGGCTGCTCGGCAGACGGGTCCACCTGCTTCTCCGGCACGACCTCCTTGCCGTTCTGCAAAGCGCGGACAGATACCTCCAGGAGCGGGAGCCTGCTGCCTCCACCGGTCATCGCGGCCCAGAAGTCACGTCCCAGCGCCTCGACCAGGCGGCGATGCATCTTGCGGATGTCACGCGTGTCCTCGTCGTCGCTGTCCTCGTTGCCGACGAACTCGTCGTCGGCGTCGGACTTCCCCTCAAGGCTGGCTACGTCGTGCGCACCGACGATGAGGAAAGACGTACCGGGCTCGTCGCTCTCCCTGCTCAGTTGCAGGCGTGCCACGGTCTCCTCGTCCGCCCACCAAGAACGGGCGACCATGGCACCGGGCGAATCGGGATCGGGGCGCCCGAACCACGCGGGGCCCGCGTACGGCTCACCGTCCACTTCGCGCCAGGGCAGTTCCAGACGGCCGATGACCCGCCGCTCGGTACGTCCCTCGTGAGGCACGGACAGAGTGGAGTTGATGAGCACGAGTCCGAGCGCGCTGGTGGCCCACAGGGTCGCCTTGCCCAGGCCGTACGAACCACCCGCGCCGGGCCCGGACTTGAGGCTTTCCAGTTGACGCCTGACCACGGCCGCGAACTTGCCGTCCGCGTAGTCGTCGCCGATGAGCCCGGAAGCGTTGTAGTCGTCCACACGCAGTAGGACCAATCGGCCCTTCTCGTACATGTCGCGCACCCCGGCGTCCACGACCCGACCGACCTTCTGATTTCCGGCGGTCTCCGAGACGGCGGAGTAGTGCGGGAAGAGATCGTTCCAGAGGATCGCCTCACGAAAGGCCTCCAGGGCCTCTCCGGTGAGCTCGTGGAGGGTGTAACGGACCCGGACCGGTCGACCGTTCTCCGCCAACCGCTCGTCGAGGCTGTTCTGGCAGGTCTCTCGGGCGAGTACCTGCACGTCGGCGTCGAACGCGAAGGCGGCGGCATTGCCCAGTTCACGGCCGCCGTCGGGGTAGCCGGGGCGGTGGTACCAGGTGACCGGGAGGCCGGCCTGGGTGTCGGTGGTACGGGTGTGCACCGTCCCCACATCCGTGCCGAGCGCCCTGGCGATGTCCGTCATGACGGTCGGACGCGGAGTCGACCTGCCGGTGATCCACGCGGACACAGCGGCCCGGGTCAGCTTGAGCTCGTCGGCCAGTTCGGCCTGCGTCTTGCCCGCGAGCTTGAGCTGTCGGGCCAACCAGGGCCCGAACTCCTCACCTGAATCCACGCGTCGCCTGCTCTTTCCTCGGTCCCATGCTGCTCGCATGTCGTGGACCACGAGGTTAATTTGACACGCGCGGCAGCGTCAACCAACAGTTGATCGAGCTCGACCATCCAGTCGCTTCGACCTAGTGTCCAAGTTGCCTCGAATGATCAACTTCCACCCCATATGCGCCACTTCCTCAAACGGAGCAATCAACTCCCCTCGGGTGGGCGGAAGTTGTGCTTGCGCATTCGGGGTGACGGTCGATACCGTTGTTGACGATGGGGATCCCGTCTCGCTCGCGAAACCCGAAATGGGAGGACTGGGCGGCAAGGGGAGAAGTGCGCCCAAAATTCAGCTACACACACCGCCGAAACCTTACACCGAACTACCTTCCGAAAAGGACTGGCCATACGGGACTCCACCCCCTACCTTGATTCATCGGAATGAAGTCCAGCTCAAAATTCCAACTTTATCCATTTCATTTCACACGGGGGACGTGTGCTCGAATACACCCCTGT
Organism: Streptomyces sp. NPDC058464; assembly: GCF_042721035.1. NCBI lineage: Bacteria > Bacillati > Actinomycetota > Actinomycetes > Kitasatosporales > Streptomycetaceae > Streptomyces > Streptomyces sp. NPDC058464. The sequence continues at coordinate 127,285 of NZ_JBHXMA010000004.1, read as the reverse complement.
GCAACTGCAGGATGCGACTTTAGGGGTGGATCAATTCGATGAATGAGCAGGACGACGACGAGTCGTTGGACTCTCAGCGGGACTCGAGTTCATTTTGGTTGGGCATGAAGATGGCAAGCAGCATGGCCGAGGTCCAGGGTATTCTTCACCGCTTCGACGTGCCCGAAGAGGAATTCGCCAACCGGTTCCCCTCCTTGGCCAAGCTGGTTCAGGGGCTGCCGGACGAGACCGCTCCCCCGGCCTGATTCAGCACGTCACGGGCCGAAGTATCAGTCTCGCAACAACCGACGCCTTCCCCGTGAACTCACCGCTTCCCGAAGGCACTGTGGAAATCACGCCCAGCGCCACGACGAACACGGGCCGGCCGACGACGCCAGCGGTCGGCCCGTCGTTCGATTTTTCGCCCGGACCTTTGACACCCCAGGAGCGCAGTAGCAGTGCTGTCTTCGTCCTCACTGGTAATCCAAACCGTTCTCGAACAGTCCTCGCGTGTCCTGCAGACTTACGCCGTGGACCCCGGTCTCGTGGCCGAGCACGCCAATGGTGAGCGCCGTATCACCCAGGGCGGATACGGCGATCGCCAGCTTTTCGAGCTCGTTCAGAACGCGGCGGACGAGATGGCTGACGAGCAGGGTGAGCGAGTCCATGTCGTCCTCACGGACACCCACCTGTACTGCGCGAACGAGGGCGAGCCGGTGACCCCGGAAGGCGCCGAGACAATTCTTCGGATGAGCATGTCGAAGAAGCGTGGGGGCCAGATCGGGCGATTCGGAGTGGGCATCAAATCGGTCCTCGTGGTGACCGACGCACCGGAATTCTTCAGCAGCACCGGAAGTTTCGGATTCGACCGCGCCTGGTCGTACGAGCAGATCAAGGCCGTGCCCGGCGTGACGGCACGCTACGGCCCGGAGTTCGACGCCCCCGTGCTGCGGATGGCCCGACCTCTGGACGTGCAGGCCGAGCGCGCCTCCGATCATGTCCTGAACGAGCTGCTGAGCTGGGCCACCACCGTCGTCCGCCTGCCCCTGCTCCCGAAGGCCGACGACCGGCTGGGCAGGGACATGCACGGTGGTCGCGCCAAGGAACACGGCGAACCCCGTGAGGAGTTCCCGGTCGGCTTCCAGCTCTTCTCCCCGCACGTCGCGAAGGTCGTACTGGAGGACCGCCGGCCGCGGCCCATGGCCCGTCGGACGCTGACCACCCAGCAGACCGGCGACCTGCACACCGTGGTCGAGGAGCGGACCGGTAAGGCCGTCACCACCGACCGGTGGCGGGTGTTCACCACCACCCACGAGCCCGGTCCGGCAGCCCGCGCCGATGCCGGAGAACTGCACGACCGGCTCTCGCTCGACCTCGCCTGGGGTGTTCCGACCTTGGAGAAGGATCAGGAGAGCGGCCTTTACGTCAGCCCGCGCTCGCGCGGACGCGGCAAGTTCTGGTCCTTCTTCCCGACCAAGTACGAGATGTCGCTGAGCGGCATCCTCAACGGCGCCTGGAAGACGAACGAGGACCGACAGAACCTCCTCGACTCCTCCCCCTTCAACCAGGAGATGATCCGAGCCGCGGCAAAACTGGTCGTCGAGTCGCTCCCGGCCTTGGCTCCCGTCGAGGACCCGGCCGCCTACCTTCCCCTGCTGCCCGGTCGCGTGAAGGAAGCGATCAGTTGGGCGGACGAGTTCCTGACCGAAGAGATCTGGACGAGTGCCGCGGTGAACGCGTCACTTCCTGACCAGAACGGCGTACTGTGCGTGCCGACCGAGCTGCGGGTGCACCCTCGTACCAAAGAGCCGAAGAAGGAGTCGAAGTCTCTCCTCCGCTGGCTGCGATGGTGGCACGAGTGCCCGGACCGTCCGTCGAACTGGCTGCATCCGAGCGTCGAAGTGGATGCTCTACGTTCCGGCAAGGTCGAGCACATCCTCGGTGCGGCCAAGCACCAACGAGCTGACGTTCGCGACTGGTTGGAGGCTCTCGTCGAGAGCGGCACCGTGCAGGCCTCCGCGACGGCGATCCGCATTCTCGCCGACATGATCGAGGTCGGCTCCCCGTTCGTCGAGGAGGCCCGTAAAGCCCACATCGTCCTCACCGAGGAGAACGGTCTCGTCCCCCCTGTGCAAGGCAAGGTCTACCGCCGCACCGACCAGGACGGACTGCGTGAGTCCACGGTGTACGTGGTCGACGAACTCGCCCAGGACCCCTCGCTGGCGCACGCGCTCGACGTCCTGGGCATTCGGGAAGCCGATGTCGAGGGCCGGTTCGACAGCGTTCTCGACCAGGGCTTCGACCACTACAGCCAGTCGGACTGGGAGCAGTTCTGGGAGTTGTTCCGTCAGGCGGGGGTCCGTCGCCTGACCCACAAGGTCCTGGAGCGGGTGCCCGCGGCACGCTCGACGCTCCGGGTACGGACCGCCGACGGTCGGTTCCGGCCGGTCGAGGACTGCATGCTGCCGGGTGTCGTGGTCGACGCGAAGCGTGACCCGAGCATCGCCGTCGACATGGCGTTCCACTCCGACGACACCCCCTTCTTCTCCCAGGTCGGTCTGCGGGAACGACCGTCCGGCGGGATCCGGCCCCAGGAGGGCGAGGCGTGGTACGACGAGTACCGCGAAGCCCTCCACAACTCCTACCTGCGCCGCCTGGACAGCAGCGCCCCGCGCCCCGCGCTGAACCGGATGAAGACCGACGGCGCCCCGATCGGCGGCCCTCTCCATCTTTTCCGCGCTCTCTCCGAGGAATCCCGCGCCGCCTTCCTGAAAGTGCTGCCCGACGACGCCGTGGTGGACAACTGGACGCGCCAGATCGGTACGCAGACCAACACCCGGCAGCCGGTCGCCTCACCGATCCGTTGGATGCTGTGGCAGTACGGGACGGCCGTCACCTCCCAGGGGATCAAGCCGCTGAAGGAAGCCGTCGGCCCCCAGCTCGCCGCCTACCGCGACGTGTTGCCGGTGGCCGAGATCTCTCCGGAGAAGGCCCGTAAGTTGCGGCTCCCGACCAACGTCGACGAGGTCCCCGCCGACCGCTGGGACGCTCTCCTCGACGAGGTGACCCGCAGCGAGGACGACTCCTTCGTGGGCGCCACCTACGTAATGCTGACCCGATTCGGCGCGGACTTCCCCGAGGACTCGCTCACCCGTTGCCGGACCGGCGACACCTGGGAGACCCGGCCCGACAGCGAGATCACCGTTGCCGTCGGGACCGCCCAGTACCAGGCGCTGCGCGCCGAGCAGCTCCCGGCACTGCTCGTGCCGACCGCCGGCGACGCTGAGCTGATGATCGAGAAGTGGGGCATGCTCCGCTACACCGACGTGATCAGCCTGGAGACCCGTGAAGTCACGGAGGGCGACCCGGTCCCGTTGGTCGAGCTGTTCCCCGCCCTGCGGCAGCGCCTGAACAGCGGGAACCGCAACAGCACGGTGCAACGGTGCAACGAACTGGAGGAGGTCACCCGCACGCCCAACGGCACGCGTACTTCCCCCTTGGACGCCGTGCGCCAGGACAGCAACGTCAAGGTCCGCGTTCCTCTCGACCCCGAACCGATGCTGCGCCTGATCGACCGCGAACTCGGGCTGGGCCTCGGTGCTGCCGGTTGCCGTCAGGTCCTGGAGCACCAGGACCGTATGGCGCGGGACAGCGAGTTGAAGGCGGCGCAGAAGGCGGTACGTGAGGCCGAGGACGTGGTGACCAAGATCGAGCTGCTGATCGGTGCGGACGCGCTCCGGACCGGCCTCCCCGAGGGATTGATGGAGGCCGAGCTACAGGCGGCCGACGGAGTGGAGCCGTCCGGGCGCCGGATCGCGCAGATGGCGTTCAACGCCCACGGTGACGGAGTGCTCCAGCAGCACGCCCGGGACATCCAGGCACGCTTCCCCAACGCCCCGGTCGGATACGGGGGTTCGTCGGCGGCCATCGCGTTCGTCTCGGAACTGAAGCTGCCTGTCGCGTTCGCCGGTTCGAGGACTCCGTCCCCGCCTCCGTTCGAGACCGTCGAGGGCCCTCGGGACTTCCCGAGCCTCCACGAGTACCAGGAGGACCTGGTCCGGAACATTTCCACCATGCTCGACCGACTGGCCCCCCAGCGCGGCATGCTGTCCCTGCCCACGGGCGCCGGCAAGACTCGGGTCACCGCCGAGGCCGTGATCCGCTGGGTGAAGCGGGTCGGAGACCTCAAGGGTCCCCTTCTGTGGATCGCACAGACCGAGGAACTGTGTGAACAAGCCGTCCAGAGCTGGAAGTTCGTCTGGAGCAAGGTCGGCGCCGAACGCCCGCTCACCGTCAGCCGGCTGTGGAGCACCAACGAGGTCGGTGACGTCGTCGACCACCCGCACCTGGTGGTCGCCACCGACGCCAAGCTGGAGCGGTGCCTGGGCACCGACCAGTACGCCTGGCTGCGTCAGGCCGCGCTGGTGGTCGTGGACGAGGCGCACACCGCCATCTCCAAGCGATACACGGAGATCTTGGGCCAGTTGGGGCTGACCCAGTACGAGACCGGCCGGCACCTCCTCGGCCTGACCGCCACCCCGTTCCGGAACCGCAACGAGGAGGAGACCCGCCGCCTGGCCGGCCGCTTCGGCAATCGACGGCTCGACGAAGGAGTCTTCCCGTCGGGCGACCCGTATCACGACCTCCAGGACTGGGGCATGCTCGCCCAGGTCGAGCACCGCACCCTTGAGGGTGGCCGTATCGAACTCACACGGGACGAGAAGACGCATGCCGATCGCATGGCCATGCTCTCCCGATCCGCCGAACAGCGGCTCGCCGACGACCACGCGCGCAGTCGGCGCATCGTCGACTCCGTGGCCGAACTGCCGGACGACTGGCCGACGTTGCTCTTTGCCACTTCTGTCGACCACGCCAAGTACCTGGCGGCCATGCTCAACGACCGGGGTGTCCGGTCCGCCGCCGTGGACTCGACGACCAGTGCGCAGGACCGTCGTACTCGCATCGAGAACTTCCGAAGCGGCCGTATCCGGGTGCTCACCAACTACGGTGTGCTCACTCAGGGATTCGACGCTCCGGCCACTCGTGCCGTGGTCGTGGCCCGGCCGGTCTACAGCACCAACGTGTACCAGCAGATGATCGGTCGCGGACTGCGCGGCCCGCTGAACGGCGGCAAGGCCAGCTGTCTGATCCTCAACATCAGCGACAACATCACCAACTTCGACACCGACCTCGCCTTCACCGAGTTCGAGCATCTCTGGAGCCGGAAGTGACCGACGTCTACCAGGACAGCCCTCAGCTCACCGACGAGCAACTGGCCGTGGTCGAGCAGCCCTGGGACGCTCGCGTCCTGGTCACCGCGGGCGCCGGTGCTGGAAAGACCCACACCCTGGTGCGCCGACTCGACGCGCTGTGCGGACAAGAGGATCCCGAACAGGCGCTGGAGGCGGCCGAGATCCTGGTGCTCACCTTCTCCCGGGCCGCCGCCCGGGAACTGCGCGAGCGGATCTCCCGGCACGGGGAACGAGCCCACCGGGTACGCGCCCGTACCTTCGACGCGTGGGCCTACGAGGTGCTCCTCCAGGCGCATCCGGACGGCGAGTGGGGAGAGGCCGGCTTCGACGAGCGAATCGCCGCCGCAACCCGCGCGATCGAGAAAGGCGCGCTGGAGATCGGCGACGCGGTCCCGCCGGCCCATGTCGTGATCGACGAGGTGCAGGACCTGCTGGGTGGGCGCCGCGAGCTGGTGGAGACACTTCTCGACCGATATCAGGACAGCTGCGGCTTCACCGTCGTCGGCGACGCGGCCCAGTCCGTGTACGGCTTCCAGATCGAGGACCTGGGCGAACGAGCCGACGAGACCGGTCGGTTCTTCGACTGGCTGCGCTGCTCCTACCCCGACGACCTGGTGGAGCTGCGCCTCAACCGGAACTTCCGGGCAACCACCGCCGAGGCTCAGGTCGCACTTCCACTCGGCCCCCGACTCCAGCAGCTGAGCGATCCCGACAAGGCAGGAACGCTCTACGACGAACTCCGCGACCTCCTCCTGGATCCGGCGAACGGCATGAGCGGCCTGGACAACGAGTTCACCCTGGACGGACTGCGGGAACTCTCCGACACATGCGCCGTCCTCACCCGTGACAACCAGCAGGCCCTCGTGGTCTCCGACCTGCTGCATGCCCGCGGCATCAACCACCGGCTGCGGCGCCCCCTGGAGGAGCGCCCGGTGCCGTACTGGGTAGCCGAGTTGCTGCGCCGCACGGAGGCGAACGCCCTCACCGAGGACCGGTTCCGTACGCTCCTCGCGGACATCCCACTCCCGTACGAACCCGACGCCACCGCCTTGTGGACGGTGCTGCGTCGGGCCGCGCGCGGAGCGGGACGCGGCGTGCTGGATCTGGATCGGTTGCGCCGGTCGCTCGCCCAAGGCGGATTCCCGGACGAGGCGGCCGACCCGGAGACGGCCCACGTCGTCGTCTCGACGGTGCACCGGGCCAAGGGCCTGGAGTTCGACCGGGTGATCGTCCTGACACCACCGACCCTCGCCGAACTCCACAAGCGGTACCAGGACGAGCTGGACCTCCCCGCCGAGGCCCGTGCCCTGTACGTGGCGATGACACGTGCCCGCCAGGACCTGTACCACGTGGCCCCTCCCGAACTGCCGCTCTTCAGGCGGGCCGGGAGTCGACAGCATGGCCGGCGCTACCTCGGATCGTGGCGGTCGTACGACAGGTACGGGATCGTCGCCGAGCCGGGCGACGTGAGCCGGGACGACCCGCCCGGTCAGGAGACGGACGCCGTCGCCACCCAGGTGTATCTCCTGGAACAGGTCCGTCCCGGCCAGGAGGTACTGCTGCGCAGGCGCCACGACCTGCCGATGGGCGAGACGGAGAGCCCGCCGTACGCCCTGGTGCACGAAGGGCGGGAGATCGGCGAGGCCTCGCGGAGGTTTCGCGAGGAGCTGTTCCAAGTGCAGAAGGTGAACCGCACCTGGGACCCCTGGTGGCCCGACGAGATCCACGGCCTCCGGATCGACACCCTGGAGACCGTGACGGGCAGCACGGCCGCCGGCGCCAACGCCGGACTCGGGGACCGAGGCGTGTGGATGGTCCCGCGGATCACCGGCATCGGCCGGTACCGGAGAGCCGACAACTACGAGGAGCAGGGCGCATGACGCAGGTGGCAGGCCGACACTCCGAGCACTATCGGGTCCGGGACGAGGAACTCCTCGCGGGGCTCCGCCGTGAACTCCTGGGTCCCGCGGAGGACTCCGAGCCGGACGACCGGGGAGAGGTGCTCGCTCAGGACGCACCCATCGACCGCTATCTGACCGGCGTGCTGTATCCGCGTGCCGCGGACAGGGCCGCGAAGGAGCAGCAGAACGACGACGCCGGCGAACAGCAAGGCCTGGACGCCACGCCTTTGCTCGCCCGCGAAGACGCCGAGGAGTCCGGCACCGCGCAGGAGGTCGGCGCCTCGGGGGACAGGCGTCCCTCCTCAATGGGGCTCACCTTCGCGGTCCCGGCCATAAGCGGTTCGATCGTGGTCTCGGCCCGTGCGGCCGTCTACGAGCCCACCGACGCCGACGGCAAGCGCGTCCCGGCCCGCCGCGCCGAGGCCCGTACCACCGCCGACCAGAGGGAGCGGTGGCGGCGGAAGGAACTCGTCCTCCCCGACCAGACCATCGACGTGAACCGGCCGGACCCGAGGATGAGGATCGAGCTCAGCCCGGAAGCCGCGCTGCACGTCAACGTCCGGCGTCTCGACCAGGCCAACGGCACGGTCACGATCACGGTCACGTTGATCAACACTCAGAAGGTCGGGGAGTGGGACCTCCAGGACGCCTTCTCCCTGTTCCAGTGCGGTCTGACGATCCGGGCCGCCGACGGCTCCACCGCGTTCGTCGAGCGTCCCGCCCCGGCCGCCGACCACGACCCGGAGATCGCCACCAGTCGGCTGCTGCACCGCCACGCCCCGACCTTCGCGGTCGGCCACGGGTGCGCCGCCGAGTGGGACTGGACTCCGTCGCCGATCGGCGTGACGGAATCCGAGGTGCCGGCCGTCCGCGAGGTGCGGACCCAGTTCGTACCCACCGTGGAGGTACTGCTCACCGACTCCAACCCGGAGATCGACAGCTCTGCGCTGTCCATGCTGGGGCTGGCCGAGCGGTCCGACGCCGAGGTCCTGGCCGCTCTGGAAGGGCTCGCCACGGGGTACGAACACTGGATCGACCGCAAGTCGGCCGAAGCGAACGCTCTGACGGACGGCCCTCACGGGAAGCCCGCGCGGGAACAGGTGAGGGCCTGCCGCGAGGCGCTCGACCGAATCCGTGAGGGCGTCGAGTTGCTGCGGACCAAGCCCGATCTGATGAGGGCTTTCCGGCTCGCCAATCACGCCATGGCCGACCAACGCGCCCGCAGTGCCTGGGTGAAGGGCGGACGTGCCGGCGCCCCCGACCCGGCCGCCGGTCGCTGGCGCCCCTTCCAGATCGCGTTCGTGCTCCTGTGCCTGGCGGGTATCGACGACCCCGATCATCGTGATCGTAAGATCTCCGATCTGTTGTGGTTCCCCACCGGTGGCGGCAAGACCGAGGCCTACCTCGGGCTGATCGCCTTCACATCGTTCCTGCGCCGCATCCGCAAGGGTGCGGACGGCGGCGGTGTCACCGTCCTCATGCGGTACACGCTGCGGCTGCTCACCCTCCAGCAGTTCGAACGCGCGGCGATCCTGCTCTGTGCCATGGAACACATGCGGCGCCGGACGCCCGAGTTGGGCCATGAGGAGTTCTCCGTGGGCATGTGGGTGGGGCGATCGGCCACCCCCAACACGCTTGCCGTGGCAGGCCTGAAGCTCGACGAGCTGCGGAGGAGCCTCGACAAGCGCCTCGCCACCGAGAACCCCGTCCAGCTGCATGCCTGCCCCTGGTGCGGGACCCGCCTCGACGCTCGGAACTACGAAGTCGACGAGGACGCCAAGCGGATGCACGTCCGATGCCCCGGCGCGGGCTGCGACTTCGCCGACGGCCTGCCCGTCCATCTGATCGACGAGGCGGTGTACGACGCACGGCCGACCCTGGTGATCGCCACCGTCGACAAGTTCGCTTCGATGCCGTGGCGTCCGGCGACCTCCGCTCTCTTCAACCGTGACGACGCCCCGGAGGGCGGCACCCCTCCCCCGGAGCTGATCGTCCAGGACGAACTCCACCTGATTTCCGGCCCGTTGGGGACACTCACCGGCCTCTACGAGACCGCGGTGGACGCGCTGGCAGACCGACCGAAGGTGATCGCCTCCACAGCGACCATCCGCCGCGCCGCCGACCAGGGCCGCCACCTCTTCGCCCGCGAAGTACGGCAGTTCCCGCCCGCCGGTCTGGACGCCCGTGACTCGTGGTTCGCCGTGGAGACACCCCGCGAGGAGAAGGCGAGCCGCCGCTACGTCGGCCTCCTGGCCCCCGGCACCAGCCAGTCCACCCTGCTGATCCGCACGTACGCCACCCTGCTGCACCGGGCCAGTCAGGCAAGGACCGAGGAAGAGGTACGCGACGCGTACTGGAGCCTCGTCGGCTACTTCAACAGCCTCCGGGTGCTGTCGGCGGCCGAACTCCAGGTCCATGACGACGTGGTGGCCTATCTGGAGCTGCTGGCCGAGCGAGAGGGGGTGAAGGTCCGCTCGGTCGCCAACTACTCCGAGTTGACGAGCCGTATCGACGCCAGCGAGATCCCCACCCGACTCAAGGGCATCGAGAAGCGGCTGCCCGACGACGACACCGTGGACGTCCTCCTGGCCACCAACATGATCGCGGTCGGCGTGGACGTGGACCGCCTCGGTCTCATGGCCGTGATGGGCCAGCCGCAGACGACCGCCGAGTACATCCAGGCCACCAGCCGGGTCGGCCGCGCACATCCCGGCCTGGTCGCGGTCATGCTCAACTCGACGCGGTCCAGGGACCGTTCCCACTACGAGAGCTTCCAGCATTTCCACTCGGCCCTGTACCGCGAGGTCGAGTCCACCTCCGTCACCCCGTTCTCCGCCCGTGCCCGTGACCGGGGCCTGCACGCGGTGATCGTCGCCCTCGCCCGCATCATGATCCCCGCAGCCCGCCCCAACGAGGGCGCCGGCCAGGTCGAGTCCTACGAAGGCGTGCTCCGGGGCCGCATCAAGTCGATCCTCCTGGAACGCGTGGAGGCGGTCACCAAGGAGGAGACCGACGCCGTTTCCAGGGCCTTCGACGAGTTCGTCGATTGGTGGTGCGAAGAGGCCGAGATCGACAACAACCTGCTGTTCGAGCCGCAGAGGGGCAATCGTGCCCCTTCGGTCCTGAAGGCGTACGACGACGAGTCCCAGGACGCCGAGGCATATCCCACGTTGTGGAGCCTGCGCGACGTCGACGCCGAGACCGCGCTTTTCATGGAGGGAACCCGATGACCCCGCCCCCCGCCCGCCGTCGCCGGACCGGAGCGAACGGCGCCGCCCCCGCCCACAACTTTCCGCGGCGCGGTGCTGTCCGTCGCGCCCAGGCGATCACCACGTACGGCGTCGGGTCTCTCATCGCCGTCGACCAGGAGTCCTTCATCGTCTCGGGACTCGACGACGCTGAGCAGAGCTGGAGCCGTGACGAGTCCCCGCGAATCTACGAACGGCGCCTGGCCCGCGTACTCGAAGTCGACTACTTCCGGTTGCCGCCCGCTTCCGACGACACCAGCAAGGACGGTCTCCGGGTCCGGCGATTCCCCTTGATGCACTCCTGCCCTGAGTGCAATGACCTACAACGGCACCGCGACTTCAATCCGCCCACCGGGCGAAGCGTCTGTGGTACGTGCGAGGTCGACCTGGTCCCCTCCCGTTTCGTCGTCGCCTGTGAGGCCGGGCACCTCGGCGAGTTCCCCTACTGGCAGTGGGTGCATCGCTCCACGGATCGTGGTGCCACGACGGTGGGACAGTGCGGGGGGAAACTCAAGATGCGCACGACCGGGCGTACTTCCTCGCTCCGCTCCATCCTCGTCTCCTGCACCTGCGGGCAGGCTCCCGAGGTCTCGATGGAGGGCTCCTTCCGCAGGAAGGCGCTCAAGGACCTGGGCCTCAAATGCCAAGGCACCCTCCCCTGGCTCGGTTCGTCCACCCCGGCTCCGGGGTGCGGACTCCCTCTGCGCACCTTGCAGCGCGGTTCGTCAGCGGTGTGGCAGCCGGTGCTGAAGTCGGCGCTGTCCATCCCCCCGTGGAGCAACCGCCGCGAGGATCCGCTCGCCGAACACTGGGATGCTCTCCGTGAGTACGACAAGCGCGAGCACGTCGAGGTCTATCTCAAAGGTGCTTTCAAGGGAAAGCCGTGTCCGGTGCCACTGGACGAGGTGATGGCACTCCTCGCCGCGGAAAGCGAAGAGGACCCCGACAGCGAGTCCGCCCCCACCTTCGACCACCGCTACCGCATCCTGCGCAACATGGAGTACGAGCGTCTCCGCTCGGGCAACAACGAGAGCGAGCACTCCCGCGACGAGCAGTTCGTCTGCGAAACCCCGCTGGGCAACCAGAGCGTGCTCGACCCTCTCGGCGTCACCGGCCCGATGCTGGTCAAGAAGCTTCGCGAGGTGCGCGCTCTGAAGGCGTTCACCCGGCTCGTCGACGCCGAGTCGACGTCCGACTCCAAGGAGATGCCACTGTCCCAACACCCCCTGCGCTGGCTCCCGGCCATGGATGTGCGGGGTGAGGGAGTCTTCCTCCGCCTGGACGAAAAGCGGCTCGACGCGTGGGAGAAGACCGTGGCGGTGGCCGCCCGGGTCGAGCGGATGCGCACCGCCCACAAGCGGGTGCTGGAGCAGCGGGCCGACGACCCGAGCCGCGTCGTCCCCTCTCCCGCCACCCCTCGCATGGTTCTGCTGCACACTTTGGCTCACGTCCTCATCAACGAGTGGAGCCTGGAGGCGGGCTACCCGGCCGCGGCGCTGCGCGAGCGCCTGTACGCCGGCGACGACATGGCCGGTGTACTCGTCTACACCGCGACGAGCGACTCGGCGGGCAGCCTGGGTGGTCTGGTAGCTCAAGGTGAACCAGAGCTTCTCGATCGTACGGTCCGTTCGGCCGTCCGCCGTGCCGAGTGGTGTTCCTCGGACCCACTCTGCATGGAGACCGAGGCGTCCGGCGCCGGCGGCATCAACCTGGCGGCCTGCCACGCCTGCGTGATGCTCCCGGAGACAAGTTGCGAGCACAACAACATACTGTTGGACCGCGCGCTGCTCGTCGGCACCCCAGACGACCCGGGCATAGGCTTCTTCGCCGAGTTGGTTGGCCACTGACGTCCACTGAGCCGCAGAACGCAGGCACCACCCGAGTACCGTCCGAGATCGGGAGCGGGTCTCTTCGCAACGGTGGCAGTTTTGAGTATCTGCGTGCCTACTACTCTGCCCCCATGATTCGCGCGGTGGTCTTCGACGTAGGTGAGTGCCTGGTGGACGAGACCCGGGAGTACGGGACCTGGGCCGACTGGCTTGGTGTGCCCCGCCACACCTTCCACGCGATGTTCGGCGCTGTGATCGCCCAGGGGCGGGACTACCGGGAGGTCTTCCAGGAGTTCCGACCCGGGTTCGACCTCTACCAGGAACGGGAGAAGCGGGCCGCCGCCGGGCGGCCGGAGTCCTTCGGGGAGGAGGATCTCTACGCGGACGTCAGGCCTGCGCTCGCGGCGCTACGAGCTGGCGGGCTCTGGCTAGGGATCGCCGGGAACCAGACGGTGCGGGCGGGGCGGATTCTGCGGGAACTGTTCTCCGCCGACGTCGACCTGATCGGTACGTCGGACGACTGGGGGGCGAGCAAGCCCGACCCGGAGTTCTTCAAGCGGGTCGGCGACGCCGTACCGTTCGACGTCGGCGAGATCCTTTACGTCGGAGACCGTTGCGACAACGACATTCGACCTGCCCTACAGGCCGGCATGCTCACCGCTCTCGTGCGCCGCGGGCCCTGGGCCACCATCCAGTGGAATTACCGCGAGGCCAGAGAACTGCCGACCTTCAGGGTCGAGTCACTGCTTGAACTGCCGGACCTGATCAGTCGGTTCAACGGCCCAGCGCACTGAGCGTCGTCGACCAGTCGTACAAGCGGTCGTCGAGGTCACGTACGCAGCGCTCGGCCTGGTGGGGCGAAAGCGCGCGGCGCACTTCCCGTACCCGGTCCATGCCGGTCGCGTACCAGGTGACCGCCAGCTGGTCGAGGGCCTTGCCCGCGTACTCGCACGCCTGCTCCGGGTTACCGGAAGTCGCCTCGACGGCCGCCAGGTCGCCGTAGACCACCGAGCGTTGCTTGTCCTCGGCCGGTGTCATCGCGGCCAGGGCTCGCAGCAGGCTTTCGCGGGCCTGCGGGAGGTGGCCAGCGATCATCTGCGTGTTGCCCTTGAAGGCCGCCAGGCGGGCCGGGGAGAACCAGTCCAGCCACTCCGGCGAAGGGCACTCGTTGCCCGTCGCCAGGACGTCCTCGGCGTGGCCGAGGAGGTGCAGCGCTGTGCGTGTGTTGCCCGACCTCGTCTCGCACTCCGCCTCCACGGCGTCGAGCCAGGCAAGGAACTCCGCAGAGGCGGGAGCGCGCCGTGCGTAGGTGCGCGCTGCGGTCATGCGCTCAAGAGCGCCGTCGCGATCCGCCACCCACCCCGGAACGAATGCCATGTGCGCGATGATCGCCGAGCCGATCAGCGCGTCGTCCGCCTCTCCCGCCGCCTGTAGTGCCAGCAGAAGGGTGTCGTTGGCGGTACTCGGCTCGCGGAGATCGAAGAATTCGATGCGGCCTGCGAGGAGGTAGGTCTCCGCCATGGCGGCAGCGACCTCACGACGTGACGAGTCCGTCGTCTCGGGCAACAGGGTGCACCCCAGCATCGCGTGTGCGACGACGGCCGGGTGCAGTTCTGCCGGTGCGACCGACCAGTAGAGCCGACGGTGCGAGCGGGTCACCGCCATGAAATCGGCTCCGACCGTGGCAGGTTGGCGTGTCACGGCGACTTTGCGGGGCAGTGAGGCCCGGCCTCCCAGCACTGTCCGATCGCCGATTACCAGGGTACGCCGGGCGTGCTCTGCGTGCTGTGACCCGTCGGAACCCCACGGGGGCGTGAACCCCAGTGCCTCCATGCTCTGTCCGAGCAGATGCACAAGAACGCGTTGGCAGTCCGGCTGGGGCCAGGGCGGGTTGTCCGACTCCCAGCGGCGGACCTGTCGTACACCGATCGACAACCCTCGAACGCCCATCTCCTTGGCGTGCTGGGTGAGCGCATCGGCCAAATGCTGCTGGGAGTTGAAACCCGCGGCTACGCGGGCGGCCTTGAGTCGGACGTTGCCGGTGGGCCTGGGCACTGGAGCACCTCCTGCTGCGGCTTCTCCAACTCTCCCACACAGGGCCCTGTTTCAGGCATGACCTCCCTCCTAAGGAGTCGTAGAGGCCCTTATCAAGTCCTATCAGAGGCCCTTCCAAGTCCTCGAATCTGACAAATGGTTACTGGAGGCTTTGTGTTGTTCCCAGGACAGGAGGCAGGTTGTGGACACACAAGAGGCCCTGGACAGAGCGATCTCCGAATGGCTCGCGCGAGCCCATCCGACGCCTGCGCAGGCCTGGCACGAGTGGGCGATTCAGGGCGTCGCCCTGTTACCGCTCGGCGACCGGTTCGCAGCGGTGCGGATGGCGTCGGACGAGGTGCACGCCGCCGTGGATTCGAGCGACCCGGACCAGGTCGCCGTCTGCCTCGGCCTGTTCCTCGGGGGCTCGATCATCTACGACCGCCGGGTGGCCGGCGGCACGTACTACGCCTTGATCCAGGGACACGCCGGTCTGGTCTGGGCGTACGACGACATCGCCACGTGTCTGGGGCATGGCACTTATCTCGGCGTGCCACGGCTCGACCGGCAGCAGTCCCCGGGCACCTACTGGCTGATTCCGCCCCGCTACGAGGGCGATCTGTGCACCCCGCGTTCCATCACAGCCCTGGTCAAGAGGGGGCGGTCACGACTGGCCGCACGCTCGGAAGTCTGATCCTCCTCCGCGAAGAACCTCGAAAGGAATGGTGGGCAATCACATGACGACCACGACCGTTCAGGCGCCCTGGGCCATGCGGTTGGTGACCGATCGGCTGCCGGTCGGGCCTCCTCCGTACGTGTCCGTGACGCTGGATGCCGTCTCGCAGACCGCCGTGTACACGGACGCCGCCGGTCGGGTGGTGGAGATGGGGAAGCACGGGACGTCGAAGACGGCGGGGACGGCGTCGGTGTCAGGTGGTGGGGACGGGCAGCAGCCTCAGCCGCAGACGCAGGACGACAGCACCACCGACTACGAGTCGGACTGAGCGGTGGAGTCCGTCGTTCTGGTGCTCACCGCGTTGGAGGACGTCACCGCGGACCGGGTCATCGAGGCTCTGAACGAGCGCGGTACGGCTGTCGTACGCGTTGATCCGGGGGATGTCGGGCCGGGCCTTGTCTTCGGGTTTCGGCTCGGGCCGAGCGGTGGCTCGACGTGGGGTGGGAGGTTGCGTACTGCTGCCGGCCGGGAGGTGGATGTGGGGGCCGTGACGGCCGTCTACTGGCGCCGGCCGACCCCGTACGCTGCTCGCTTCCAGCAGTTGCCCCGGCAGTCGCGGGAGTTCGCCGTCGCCGAGGCGCGTCATGGGCTCGGGGGTGTGCTTCACAGTCTGCGGGGTGCGTTGTACGTCAACCACCCGTCCGCCGTGGCCCGGGCCGACTTCAAGCCCGCCCAGCTCCGGAGGTTCGCAGCTCTCGGTCTGCGTGTTCCTGCCACCCTGGTCACCAATGACGTGGAGGAGGCTCGGAAGTTCGCGGCCGAACACGGGCGCGTCGTCTACAAGTCGTTCCGTGGGCTGCCGGAGGGCGAGGACGGCTGTGCCGGGGCGATCTGGGCGCAGCGCATCGAGCCCGGTGCTCTGGACGACTCGGTCGTGGTGACCGCGCATCTCTTTCAGGCCGAGATTCCCAAGAGCGGGGATGTGCGGGTCACCGTGGTCGGGCGTCGTGTCTTCGCTCAGCGGATCAGCACGCCGGACGGTGCGTTGGACTGGCGGCGGGGGGACTGGGGCCTTCTCGTCCACGCCGTCGTCGCCGTGCCCGAGTCCGTTCGGGCCGCTCTGCACAGCTACTTGGCCTCGTTCGGGCTGGTCTTCGGCTGCTTCGACTTCGCGCTCACCGGTGACGGGACGGCCGCGGAGGACTGGTGGGCGATCGAGTGCAATCCGAACGGGCAGTGGGGCTGGCTGCCGGATGCCCCGGCCATCGCCGACGCGTTCGCCGAGATCCTGAGTAGAGAGGAAGTCGAGGACCATGACGACGCCGAATGACTTTGGAAGCGGCAATGCCGTTCTGCTTCGGCGGAGGCTGGCGAAGGAACTCGCGCGGGACGGGTCGGTGAGTGATCCGCGGTGGCTGGCCGCGGTGGAAGAGGTGCCTCGGCATCGGTTCGTGCCGGGGTTCTATCTGCCGGTCGACGAGACCGACGCGCACGGGCTGACGGTGTGGGAGCCGGTCACCGCCGAGCTCGACCACGGCAGGTGGCTGGCCGCCGCGTACTCCGATGCCACACTGATCACCCAGTTCGACGAGGCGGAGCCGGATTGGAGTGCGCCCCGGGCGCGGCACGGCGGGGCGCCGACCTCCTCCGCCACCCTGCCCTCGCTCGTCCTGCGGATGTGGGCCGATGCCGAACTACGGCAAGGAGACACCGTGTTGGAGATCGGCACCGGCAGCGGCTACTCCACCGCGCTGGCCTGCGAGCGTCTCGGGTCCGCCGACGTCACGAGCATCGACGTCGATCCGGACCGGCTGGCGGTCGCGGCGGACGCGCTGTACGGCTGCGGCTACACGCCGACCCTGGCCGTGGCCGACGGGCGGTACGGCTACTGGCCCGAGGCACGCTTCGACCGGATCGTGGCCGCCTGCTCCTTCCGTTCCGTGCCGGGCGCGCTCGTCGCGCAGACCCGGCCGGGCGGGAAGATCCTGCTCACGCTGTCGGGGTGGTTGTACGGCTATGCGCGCGTCCTCCTCACGGTCGCGGATGACGGTACGGCGGAGGGGCCGCTGCTGCCGGGCACCGTCTCCTTCATGTCGGTCCGGGCGCACGCCGCTCCGGCCTTCGGGAACCCCGCTCACTGGACAGCGGGGTTGCCGGAGAAGGCCAGGGCGGCGCGGTACGGTCCCGAGCGGATCACGGCCTCGAATCCGGAGGCGTTCCATCTGCGTTTTCTTGCCCAGTGCGCGGTTCCCGACGCCCAGATGACGACCGTGGGAAAGGTCGTGCACCTGGTCGACGTCGTCCATGGCTCTGCCGCGTCGCTCACGCCTTGCGACGGTGGGTGGGAGGTGCGGGAGGCCGGGCCTGTGCGGTTGTGGGAGCGCGTCGAGGAGGTCGTCGACGCCTTCGACTCTGCCGGGTGTCCGGGACCGGAGTCGTTCAGGCTGCGGGTGCGCGGGAGGGAGCAGAGACTGGTCCACGCGCAGGTGTCCGGTCTTGAGTTGCCGGGGGCTTGAACTGCTTCTGGGGGTGGGGCCCGGTATCGAGGTGAACGTGCCGAACTGTTGGCTGCAAGGTGCCCCGACCGCCCGCTTCTTCGGCAGTGTCGTGCTTCCGTGAGCCGAGTAAAGGGCGCTCCCGCTCCGCTGCGCTCCGCGTCCGCGTCGGCTGGCGCCGATCGGCCTTCGGCCGACCCTTGACTCAGCTCACTCCAGCACGGGGAAGAAGCGAGCGGGCGGCCGGGAAGGGCGGGGTGGGGCTTGCGTTGGACGGCCCTTGGGCGGGTTGCGAGGGGCCGTGGGTGGGGAGTTGGCGGGGCCGGGGTGAAGCTGGGGCTGCTTGGGAAGAGGCCGGCCGGTGCGGAGGACGCGATGAGGTGGTGGGGGGCGGGGCAGGCGTCCGGGCCGTGGAGGAGGCGGGTCAGAACTGGAAGGGGCCCGGGGACAACGGGAAGACCGCCTCGCAGGAGAATCTAATGCCGTACATCTGGAAGGTCAGCTCCTGCCCGTAGGCGTCCAGGCTCTCGCCGGGTTCGACCGTGCCCGGGAGCGGGCCGAGGACGATCGGGTCGCCTGCGGAGAGGGGAGGGTTCACAGTTCCCGCGAGGAAGACCGGCCGTCCGGTGTTGATGTCGTCGAGCTTCAGGGTCGAGGAGATGCTGTACCACGGGACGGCGAGGGGGGCGGTCACGGAGAGCTCGATGGTGATCGTCACGAACGTACCGGTCTGAGTGGCCGTCAACTGGCCGTCGGCCCAACCTAGGAGGCCGCAGTCGTACTGAGTCATGGCCTGCGTCGGGGTGACCGCGGCTGCCCCGGGGGCCAGTGCCACGGTACCGGCCAGCAGAGCGGCGCAGGCCGTGGTGGCGGTCACCGCTGCGCGTAACTTCCGCTTCGTGCGGCTCGGACATCTCGTGCGTCTCGCGAGTCTCATGGCTTGGCTCCTCCTGAAGGAGACTTCACAGTCCTGACGTGTCGTCAGGTGGTGGCCCACATTGACGCTCAGGCAGCACGAGAAGGCAAGCGGCGGCGGACGCGGACGCGGTGTTCACGGGAGCTTCGTTCGCCCGACGGTGTCCTTCACCGATCCTCCGTACACTCAAGTGCCCTGTTTTCAACCGAGGTTGACTCCGGTTCGCCCCGAGGAGGATCATCCGCTTCCGGGCGTCGACGGGCCGAGCCCCGCGTAGGTCGCGGAGCCGTGCGCATACCGGCGCGGTTGATGAACCGATGTCCCGTCGTACGCATCCTCCATTCCGCCATTCGATCCTCCGAGGTTCGGGGACTTTTTCATGAGCACAAGGAATTCCAGACGTCCGGTCCTGTTGACCGCCGTCGCCACGCTCGCTGTCGCGGGTGGAGCGGCCGTGCCGGTGCCGGCGCTGGCCGACGGTGGGGCCGCGGACGCGACGACCACGTTGCAGCAGGAGTTCACGGCCGCCGCCGACGCGTACCACGTGCCGCGTCAGGTGCTGCTGGCGGTGGCGTACCAGGAGTCGGCCTGGGACACGCACGCCGGGGAGTACAGCACGGACGGCGGCTACGGGCCGATGCATCTGACGGACGTCACTCCGGCGATGATGGCCGGCGGCGACGCGGGCGCGGCGGGGCGTGCGGATCTGGCGAAGCTGGCCGCCGATCCGGCGCTGCACACCCTGCAGGCCGCGGCGAAGCTGACCGGGCTGTCGGCCGAGGAGTTGCGCGAGGATCCGTCGGCCAACATCCGTGGCGGCGCGGCGCTGCTCGCGTCGTACCAGAAGGCCGCCGTCGGGTCCGTCTCGGCGGATCCCGGCAACTGGTACGCGGCGGTGGCCCGTTACAGCCAGTCCGACGAGCGGCAGGGGGCGGCGGCCTTCGCCGGGCGGGTGTTCGCCACCATCGAGAAGGGGGTCGGCCGCACCACGGCCGAGGGCGAGCACGTACGTCTGGCGGCCGACAGCGATGTCGAGCCGGTCACCGGTCAGTTGAAGGTCCTGGATCTGAAGTCGACGGACACGACGGACACCGAGTGCCCGGCCACCGTCGCGTGCACCTTCGTCCCGGCGGCGGCGTCCAACGGGCAGGTCTCCAACCGGCCCGCCAACGGCATCCGGATCGACAGCATCGTCATCCACGACACCGAGACCTCGTACGACACCGCCGTCAGCCTCTTCCAGCAGGCGGGGGGCTCCGCCGCGCACTACGTCATGCGGTCCTCCGACGGCGCGGTGACGCAGATGGTGCCCACGAAGGACCTCGCCTTCCACGCGGGCAACTACTCCACCAACATGCACTCGATCGGCATCGAGCACGAGGGCTACGCCGCGCACGGCGGCACCTGGTACACGGAGGCGCAGTACGAGGCCACGGCCGAGTTGGTCGAGTACCTCGCCGACCGGTTCGGCATACCGCTGGACCGCGAGCACATCATCGGGCACGACAACGTCGCCGGGCCGAAGTCGTCCCTCGTCTCCGGCATGCACTGGGACCCGGGTCCGTCCTGGGACTGGAACCACCTGATGCGCCTGCTCGGCGTGCACACCGGGCGGCACGGCGTCGGTCCTGTCGGCTCGGTGGTCACCATCGCCCCCCGGTTCGACGAGAATCTGCAGACCGTGCAGATCTGCCCCTCCGACGACCCGACCGGCGCCACCACCGCGTGCACCGAGACGCAGCAGGCGTCGGACTTCGTCTACCTGCGCACCGAACCCAGCGACACCGCTCCCCTCTTCGGGGACCAGGCGCTGCACCCCGGCGCGGCCGGCACCGACCGGATCAATGACTGGGGCAGCACGGCGGCGGCCGGACAGCAGTTCGTCGTCGCCGGGCAGGACGGCGACTGGACGGCCATCTGGTACGGCGGCTCGAAGGTGTGGTTCTACAACCCGCACGGGTGCAACACCGCGCCCGCCCACGGGGTGAAGGTGATCGAGGCGGCCGGCACCTCATCGGTGGCGGTGTACGGCTCCAGCTACCCGGATGCCGCCGAGTACCCCGCGGGTCTGTCGCCGTCGACGCAGGCCGCGCTGAGCATGTACTCCGTCCCGGCCGGTCAGGCGTACGTGGCCACCGTGGCGCCGTCCCTCACGGACGACTTCTTCCCGTCCAGCGGCACGGTCGTCACCGGCGCCAAGGCGATGTACACCATCCAGTACAACCACCGGGTCGCCCTGGTGTATGCCGCGGACGTCACGGCTACGGACGGCTGACGGTCCGCCGACCGCACACCGACGCACGCGCATGTGGTGCCCAGGAGGTTCCGGCCTCCTGGGCACCGTGCGTCAGCGGTCGTCGCGCGCGGCGAGCCGCTTGGTGATCTCGGTCTTGACCGTCTCGTGGAGTTCCTCCGGCGTGAAGCCGAGGTCGCGGAGGATCTGGGCGGCCGGGCTCTCCGTGACGCGGATCAGGCCCAGGAGTGTGTGTTCCGTGCCGACCCAGTCGTGGCCGAGGACGGTCGATGCGCGGCGGGCCTGACTGATGGCCTCCTTGCTCTCCTCGTGGAACGGGATGTGGCCCCGCAGGGACTTCTCCCCGGCCGGCGGGAGTGCTTCCTGGATGGCGTCGCGGATGCGTTGTTCCGACTCGGTCTTGGCGACCAGCACCTCGTAGGCCAGGCCCTGCGGTTCGCCGAGCAGGCCGAGGAGGAGGTGTTCGGTGCCGATGGAGTCGTGCTTCAGGGTGCGGGCGGCCTCCTGGGCCAGCACGATGCTGTGCCGGTTGAGGTTGGTGAACCGCTCGAACGCTGCGGGCGCGTGGCGCTGCTGGGCGGCCTGCTTGGACACGCCGATCGCGTCGCCGATCTGGGTCCACGACGCGCCGACCTGCTTGGCCTTGCTGACGTAGTGGTCGATGAGCTGGTCACCGAGGTCGGACAGGGTCTGGGCGCGCAGGCGGGCCTCGCTGATGCGGGCCAGTTCGCCGGCTTCGGGGAGTTCCTCGTCGAGACGGGCGATCAAGTCGGCCAGGCTGATGTCGAGTGGGCTCATGCGTCAATCTTAAGTTGACGATCCGTGAGCGTCAACTAGTAATTGACGATTTGCTCGGGAGGGGCCGCACGGGACGGGTCGGCCCCCGCTGCTCCAACTCGTCTTCGGCATCGACTGCTTGAGAGCGGCCCCGGTGTCAGGATGAGGGCATGACGACTATCCACGGGGAAGTGGCCGACGGGTTCGAAGGTGTGCGGGAGGCGTTCCGCGCCAACTTTGCGGAGCGGGGGGATGTCGGGGCCGCTGTCTGCGTGTACCGGGACGGGCGGCCCGTGGTGGATCTGTGGGGCGGGGTGGCCGATCCGGACACCGGGCGGGAGTGGGAGCGGGACACCTTGCAGCTCGTGTACTCCGCGACCAAGGGCGCCACCGCCACCGTTGCTCATCTGCTCGCCCAGCGGGGGGAGTTGGATCTCGATGCGCCGGTTGCCGAGTACTGGCCCGAGTTCGGGGTGGAGGGGAAGACGGAGATTCCGGTGCGGTGGCTGCTGTCGCACCGGGCCGGGGTGGTGACCGTCGATCCGCCGGTGCCGGTGGGTGACGCGCTGCGCTGGCAGCCGATGGTCGACGCCCTCGCCGTACAGCGGCCGGAGTGGGAGCCGGGGACCGCGCACGGGTATCACGGGCGGACCTTCGGGTGGCTGGTCGGGGAGGTTGTACGGAGGGTCTCCGGGCGTACGCCGGGGCGGTTCTTCGCCGAGGAGGTCGCCGGGCCGCTGGGCCTCGACTTCTTCATCGGGCTGCCGGCGGCCGAGCGCGGGCGGGTCAGCCGGATGGTGTACCCGAAGCCGGAGGTCGATCTGAGCACCGTACCGCTGGACCTCGTGCCGCCGGAGGCAAGGGAGTTCGTCGCCGCGCTGCAGGATCCGCAGTCGTTGAGCAACAGGGCGTTCACCGTCACCGACCCCGCCGAGATCGACTTCAACTCGGCCGAGGTGCAGGCCGCGGAGCTGCCCGCCTCCAACGGCATCGGCACCGCGCGCAGCCTCGCCCGGATGTACGCCGCGCTGATCGGGGACGTGGACGGGGTACGGCTCTTCAGCCCTGAGACGCTTGCGTCGGCGACCGCGGAGCAGGCCGGCGGGGTGGACAAGGTCATCATGCTGCCGATCCGGTACGCCTCCGGGTACATGCTGCCCGTCGAGACGAACCCCCTGACCGGGCCCCGCGCCTTCGGCCACCCCGGGCGCGGCGGATCGCTGGCCTTCGCCGACCCCGAGCACGGCATCGCCTTCGGGTACGTCATGAACAGCATCGTCGAGGGGGCCGAGGACACGCGGGCGTCGGCTCTCGTGGAGGCAGTGCGAGCCGCGTTGTGACCGGGTGAGTCCGCCCAGGGGGACCCATCCCGACCGTCCTGGGTGCACGAGCGTACGTGCGCCCAGGACACCTTCAGAGACACCCGTCAGCGGAACGCCGCCACGTTGCGCCCCACCCACCCCCCGAACCCGCCCGCCGGGCGCCCCAGCACGGTCTCCACGTCCGCGCTGATCCGCAGCTCCGCCAAAAGCGGCGCCCCCAGGACGTCCAGCGTGCCCGTGACCGCCTCCTCCGGCATGAAGCGGGCCATGGCCGCCTGGGCCTCCTCGCGCGGGAGCTCCACCAGCGTCACCTCCTCGCCCAGCGCCGCGGAGACGGCCGCCGTCTGCTGACGCGGGCTGATGAGTTCCGGGCCGGTCAGCTCGTACACGCGGCCCCCGTGGCCGTCCTCGCGGAGCGCCGTCGCCGCCACCGCCGCGATGTCCGCCGGGTCCACGACCGGGAGGGCCACGTCGGCGAACGGGGCGAAGACCGTGCGCTTGGCGCGGATCGTGTCGGCCCATGCGAAGGCGTTGGAGGCGAAGCCGCCGGGGCGCAGGATCGTGAAGTCGAGGCCCGACGCGCGTACCGCCGCCTCGAACTCGCGCAGGCGGGCGTGCGAGGCCGCCTCCGGGCGGGTCGCGCTGACCTGGGAGGAGACCAGGACGACCCGTTCGACGCCGGCGTCCGCGGCCGCCCGGAGCAGGAGCTTCGGGTCCTCGCCCCGAGCGTTGAGTTCGCCGCCCAGGACGATGAACAGGGCCCGGGCGCCGGCCAGGGGTGCCCGCATGCTCGCCGCGTCACCGACATGGGCCTCGGCCCATCGGACACCGGGCCGCCCACCGGACGCCTGCCGGGGGTGCCGGGACACCGCTACTACCTCCTCCGCCTCCGCCCCGTCCTCCCCCGCCTCGGTCAGCAGGTCCACCAGCGTCCGGCCGATGTTGCCGGTCGCGCCCGTCACTGTGATCATCGAATCCCCCTGAGTGAGTTAGTTAGCTGACTTACATCGCTGTCTCAGACGCTAGCACGGTCCAACCCTGCGTTGTCTATAGTTAGTTGGGTGACCAACTCAGTGGACCGGCGGGCGCGGGCGTCGCAGAAGCGGCAGCGGCTGATGGCGGCGGCCGCCCGGGTCCTGCACGAGCAGGGCGTCGAGCGCACCACCCTCGCGGACATCGCGCGGGAGGCCGACGTCCCCGTCGGGAACGTCTACTACTACTTCAAGACCAAGGACGAGCTGGTCCAGGCCGCCCTGTCCGAGCACACCGCGCATCTCGACGAACTCACCGGCGTACTCGACCAGTTGCCCGATCCGCGCGACCGGCTCAAGGGGCTGGTCCGGGCGTGGGTCGAGCAGCGTGACGTCGCCGCCCGGTACGGCTGTCCCACCGGGACCCTGGCCGCCGAGCTCGGCAAGCGCACCGACGGGACCCTCGACGCCGAGACCGGCGCGGTGATCCGGCGGCTGCTCGACTGGGCGGCGCGGCAGTTCCGGGAGATGGGGCTGTCCGGCGCGGACGGCGGCGCGGACGGCGCGGACGGCGTCGACGGCCCGGATGACCTGGCCCTCACCCTCGTCGCCGGCTACCAGGGCATGTCACTTCTGGCCAACGCCCTGCGCGACCCGGACGTCATGATCCGTGAAGGTGACCGTCTCCTCCGCTGGCTCGATTCGCTCCAGTGAGCCTCCCCTGAGAATCCTTTGAAACATTTTCCCGGCCCACCGCATCAATGAAGTGAGCGGCAGAGCGCCGGGAGCGGGGGACGGGGGAGCGTGCGGATGAGTCAGAGAGCTGGGGAGGACTACGCCGAGTTCGCCGCGGCACGCGCCGGGCATCTGTACCGGTCCGCCTGCCTGCTCACCGCCGGGGACACCCATCTCGCGGAGGACCTGGTGCAGGAGGCCCTCGGGCGGATCTACGTCCGCTGGGGCCGGGTCTCCCGCGTCGGGAACCCCGCCGGGTACGCGCAGACCGTCCTCACCCGGACCTTCCTCGCCCACCGGCGGCGGTTCAGCAGCAGGGAGCGGGCCCGGGACTCGTTCCCGGAACTGGCCGACACCGGCGCCGATACCGGCGGCACCGATCCCTCGTTGCGGCTGACCCTCCTCGACGCGCTGGCGCGGCTGCCCGCCAAGGACCGGGCCGTGGTCGTCCTGCGGTACTGGGAGGACCGGTCGGTGCACGAGACCGCGGACGCGCTCAACATGAGCTCGGCCGCCGTCCGTACGCGGTGCGTGCGCGCCCTCGCGCGGTTGCGCGAGCTGCTGGGCGAGGACCTCGCCGAGTACGCCCGCTCCTGACCTCGCTCCTGACCTCAACCTTGTGGAAACGGTGGTTCGTCATGCCCGTGGAGCAGCGGCACAACGACAGCGACAACAGCAGTGGCAACGCCTTCGAGATGCGGCTCTCCGCCGCCCTGCACGACGCCGGCGACACCTTCGACACCGACCGGGGCACGCTCGTCGCCGCCGGTACGGTGCGGGGGCGGCGGCTACGGCTGCGACGGCGGACGGCCGTCCTCGGCGGCGCCGCCGGAGTCGCGCTCGCCGGTGTGGGCGGGGCCCTGCTGGTGCCCTGGAGCGGGTCGTCGGCGGGACAGCCGCGGCCCCCCTCCTCCGTGAGCACCACCCCGCACCCCACGTCCTCCCCCGCGACCCGCGCCGTCACCTCGGACGAGATGATCAGCACGCTGGAGAAGCTGCTGCCCAAGGGGACGTTCGGGAAGGCGGAGGGACGGGGTGTCGATGCGAGCGAGCCGTTGGTGGCGCCGTACGCGCAGGTCGTGTTCGACGACGGGCGCGGCGCGTCCGCCATCAGTGTCTCCGTGAACCGGGTGCTGCCGGGCGGGTACGACGCCCGCCAGGCCGTCCGGTGTCCGGACAAGGTCTTTACGCCGTACGACAGTTGCACCACCAGCCATCTGTCCGACGCGTCCGTCGTCACCGTGGTGAAGGGATACGAGTATCCCGACCGGCGGGTGGACACCAAGCTGTGGACCGCGAACCTCGTCACCCCGGACGGCCATCACGTCACCGTGAGCGAGTGGAACGCCGCCGCCGAGAAGGACGCGCCGATCAGCCGGGGCGAACCGCCGCTGTCCGTCGCCCAGTTGAAGACGCTGGCGGCCGCGCAGGAGTGGCGTGGGGTCGTCGACGCCATTCCGGAGGATCCCCGGCAGACCCAGGAACCGCCCATGGCGCAGGAGGACGGCAAGGCGATCCGGCAGACCCTCACCTCGCTCGTTCCGAAGGGGCTGAAGGTGGTGGCACACGGGAGCGATGACGACGACCAGTTCACCTACGTCGTGGTCGACGACGGCAAGGGGCGGAGTCTCGTCCAGATCAACGTGCAGCCGGACATGTCCGACGTCGCGGGGCAGCTGTTCGGGGCCGGGTCCGAGACCCTCGCCGACGGGACCATGGTCGCCGAGCGGAAGCAGCCCGGGGAGAAGGGCGGCGCCGGGGTCGTCATGTGGACCGTCGACACGATGCGCACCGACGGCTTCCGTGTGGTGATCAGCGCCTTCAACTCCGGGTCCCAGCAGAGTGCGGCGACGCGCGAGGCGCCGGCGCTGACGATGAAGCAGCTCCGCGCTATCGCGCTCAGCGCGAAGTGGCGGCCGTAGTTCGGGTGCGGGTGGGTGGGGGCTGGTCGCGCCCACGCGGCGGAGCCGCATATCGGCACAGCCCCGCGCCCCTTTCGGGGCGCTACAGTCGGCGCTTCTTCCCAGCTGCGGCCGCGTTAGCCTCGGGGAATCCAGGCAGAAGCAGCAGAGGCAGAAGGAGACACACATGGCCAGGGTTCCCAGTTCGGTGATCGCCGCGAGTGGGCTCGTCGGAGGGTACGGCGTGGCCCGGTGGACGAAGAAGCGGCCGCTGGGCGGGGCCGTGCTGGCCGTCGCCGGGGCCGCCGCCGCGCAGCAGTGGCGGCAGCGGGCGGGCGGGAAGGCCGCCGGGGCGCTGTCCGCCGCGTATGTCGCCGCGTTCGCCGGGTCGCATCCGCTGGCCAAGAAGGTCGGTGCATGGCCGTCCGTCCTCGGGGTGGCGGGCGCGGTGGCACTGGCGTCCTGGGCCGTCGCGGACCGCCGGGGCTGAATCCTTCTAGGTCGTGCTGCGGAACGCCCGCCGGTATGCCTGCGGGCTCGTGCCGACCACTCTGCGGAAGCGTTCCCGGAAGGCCGTCGGGGAGCCGAAGCCCGACTGGGTCGCGATGCGTTCGACGGGGTGGGCGGTGGTCTCCAGCAGGTGCTGGGCCCTGCGCACCCGCGCCCGGTGCAGCCACTGCAGCGGGGTCGTGCCGGTCTGGTCGCGGAAGCGGCGGTTGAGGGTGCGGGTGCTCATGCCGGCCCGCGCCGCGACCTCGTCCAGGGTCAGGTCCCGGTCGCAGTTGTCCTCCAGCCAGGCCAGGAGGGGCTCCAGGGTGGCGCCCGCGGGGGCCGGGGGCTGGTCGTGGACGATGAACTGGGCCTGGCCGCCCTCCCGTTCCAGCGGCATCACCGACATCCGGGCGGTGTGCGCGGCGACCGCCGAGCCGTAGTCCATGCGGACCATGTGCAGGCACATGTCCATGGCCGCGGCCGCGCCCGCCGAGGTCAGGAACTGGCCGTTGTCGACGTAGAGGACGTTCGGGTCCACCTCGATGGCCGGGTGCAGCGCGGCCAGGGTGTCGGCCGCGGCCCAGTGCGTGGTGGCGCGCAGGCCGTCGAGGAGGCCGGTGGCGGCGAGGACGAACGCCCCGACGCAGACCGACGCGATCCGCGTGCCGTTCGCCGCCGCCGCGTGCAGGGCTTCGGTGACTGCGGGCGGCAGGACGCAGGCGGGGTCCGCGACGCCCGGCACGATGATCGTGTCCGCCTCCGCGAGCGCGTCCAGCCCGTACGGCGCCCTGACCGTGAACGCGCCGCCCGCCGCGGTCACCTCGCCGGCCGGCCCGCACACCCGCACCCGGTAGGCGTCCCGGCCGTCGGGCAGCCGGGCCCAGCCGAAGGTGTCGATCGGCACGGTGAAGTCGGACGGGATGACCTGGTCCAGGACGAGTACGGCGACGGTGTGCATGGCAGGAAGGTAGCCGTTCGACGGGTTATCGCCAACGACGGGTTCCTGTCCACGGTGGATGATGGAGATGGGTGGCGAGAATCCGTCGAGGGGTGGCAGTATCGCCGCTTCTGCAAGATCCGCCGCCCGCCTACGGTCGACGCCGTGACCAAGTTCCTCCTCGCCGTCCATGTCCTCGCGGCGATCGTCGCGATCGGCCCCGTCGCCGTCGCCGCCAGCATGTTCCCGCCGGCCGCCCGGCGCGCCCTGGAAGCGCCGGACGACGTCCGGGCCGCCGAGACCCTTCGGCTGCTGTACCGGATCTGCCGGGTGTACGCCGTCGTCGGCGTCGTCGTCCCCGTGTTCGGGTTCGCCACGGCGAGCAACATGCACGTCCTGGGCAGCGCCTGGCTGATCACCTCGATCGCGCTCACCGCGCTCGCGGCGGTCGTGCTCGCCGCGCTGGTGCTGCCCCGGCAGAGTGCGCTGGTGGAGGGCGGCCCGGACGCCCGGACGCGGCAGGCCACCGTGCAACTGGCCATGTTCACCGGGGTGTTCAACCTCCTCTGGGCCGCCGTGACGGTGCTGATGATCGTGCGGCCGGGGTCGACGACCGGCGCCTGACCAGCGCCCGG
The DNA here is from genome assembly GCF_042721035.1 of Streptomyces sp. NPDC058464. Taxonomy (NCBI): domain Bacteria; kingdom Bacillati; phylum Actinomycetota; class Actinomycetes; order Kitasatosporales; family Streptomycetaceae; genus Streptomyces; species Streptomyces sp. NPDC058464. Next base: position 98,931 of record NZ_JBHXMA010000004.1, on the reverse strand, counting down.
CCAGCGCCTGACCCACGTCCGACCGGCGTCTGACCGGCGTCTGACCGGCGTCTGACCGGCTCCCGCGGTTTCTGTTATCGGGGCCGTGCCGGTTCGTCTCCCAGGGCATGCAGATGACTCGACAGATCAGCCGCCGGAGCATGCTGAAGGTCTCGGGAGCAGCGGCGGTGGGGGCCGCCGCGGGGGCCGTCTCGGGGAGCGGCACCGCGGTCGCCGGAGCCCAGGCCGCCGGGACCGGGGCCGCGTTCGCCCATCCCGGCCTGCTGCACACCCGTACCGACCTCGCCCGCATGGCCGCCAAGGTGAAGGCGGGCGCCGCGCCCTACACGGCCGGGTTCGCCCGGCTCACCGCCAACCGGCACGCGCAGAGCGGCTGGCAGGCGCGGCCGCAGGCCGTGGTGTACCGGGGCTCGGGCACCCCGGAGAACTACTCGCTCCTCTACAACGACATCCACGCCGCCTACCAGAACGCCCTGCGCCACCACGTGACCGGCGAGAGCGCGTACGCCGACACCGCGGTCGCCGTCCTCAACGCCTGGTCCGCCACCCTCACCGCGGTCAACGGTTCCGCCGACCGGTTCCTGGCCGCCGGCCTGTACGGCTACCAGTTCGCGAACGCCGCGGAACTCGTCCGGGACCACGGGGACTTCGAGCTCGCCCGCTTCCAGGAGATGCTGAGCAAGGTCTTCGGCGCGGTCAGCGACGACTTCCTCGTCCGGCACAACAACGCCGTCGTCTCCAACTACTGGACCAACTGGGACCTGGCCAACATGGCCTGTGTCCTCGCCACCGGCGTCTTCTGCGACGACCGCGCCCAAGTCGCCCGCGCCGTCGACTACTTCAAGCACGGCGCCGGGCTCGGCGCGATCAAGAACGCGGTTCCCGTCGTGTACGACGACGTGGACGCGGACGAGGGCGGGCTCGGCGAGTGGCTGGAGGCCGGGCGTGATCAGGGGCACGCGCTGCTCGGGGTCGGGCTCATGGGCACGTTCTGCGAGATGGCCTGGAACCAGGGGATCGACCTGTACGGGTACGACGACAGCCGGTTCCTCAAGGGGGCGCAGTACGTCGCCAAGTGGAACCTGGGCGGGCAGGTGCCGTTCACCGCGAGCACGCGGCGGAAGGGGGCGATCGGCGGGTGGTCGGGGAGCGAGACGGTGACGGCCGCGGCCGGCGTCGACCCGTCGATGATCCGGCCCATCTGGGCGATGATCGCCAACCACTACACCAAGCGGCGGGGCATGCCGGCGACGTACCTCACCCGGATCGCGGCCAAGGCGGCGCCGGAGGGCGGCGGCGGGGACTACGGGCCGAACAGCGGCGGGTACGACCAACTGGGCTTCGGGACCTTGACGTTCACGCGGGACCGGGCGAGCGGGGGGACGGCGGCGGGGGGTACGACGTCGACGTCGTCCTCGCCGAGCCCGGCGGCGTCCGGGTCCGCCTCGGCGTCGGTGTCGGGATCCGCCACCTCACCGGTCCCGGGCTCTGCTTCGGCATCGGCTTCGGCGTCGTCCGCGCCGTCGGCCATGGGCAAGGGCGGCGGCGACCTTGCCAGCACCGGGACCGGTGACATCGTCGCGTGGAGCGCGGGGGCGGGGATCACGGCGCTGGCCGGTGGGTTGCTGTTGCTGCGCAGGCGGGCGCGGGGCGGTCAGTAGCGGCGCCTTCCCGAGGCTTCTCCGGGGGTTTCCCCGGAGGGTGCCCCGCTCACGCGTCCACGGTGGCGAGCGACAGTGCCCAGAGGCGTTCGGCGGCGTCGGCGGCGAGCGCGAAGGGGGCCACGCCGCCGGAGGCGCCCGGCATCGCCTCGGACGTCAGTGTCTCCGCCTCGTTGCAGTCCTCGAAGTAGCGGCCGCCGATGCCCTCCAGCAGCGGGGAGGTCGCGACCAGCACGCTCGTCGCGGCACCCTGGGCGGTCGTCTTGAACCGGATCGACATGCCGAGGATCGAACTGGACTCGCCGGCCGCCGCGGCGGCGCGCAGCTGCGCGGCCTGCTCCGGGTCCATGTGGCGGGACAGGTCGGTCTCCATGATCACGCCGGGGTGGACGGCGTTCGCGGTGATCCCGTCGGCCGCCCAGTGGCTGGTCGCGCCGACCGCGAAGAGAACGTTGGCCGTCTTCGACTGTCCGTAGGCGAGCCACGGGTCGTACGGGCGGGAATCGAAGTTGATGTCGTCGAACACGACCGGCGAGGCGTGGTGACCGCTGGAGCTCAGCGACACGATGCGCGCGTTGCCGGCTGCCGCGAGGGCGTCGTGCAGGCCGTGTGCGAGCGCGAAGTGGCCGAGGTGGTTGGAGGCGAACTGGAGCTCCCAGCCGTCCGGGGTGCGGTCGAGCGTGGGCAGCGCCATCACTCCGGCGTTGTTGACGAGGATGTGCAGCGGTCCGGCCCAGGCTCCGGTGAAGGCCGCGATCGACGCCCGGTCGACGAGGTCGAGCCGTCCGACGTGGACGTCGTCGTTGCCGGTCGCCTTGCGGATGTCGGTCGCGGTGCGCTCGCCGGCGTCCGTGTTGCGGACCGCGAGCGTGACCGAGGCACCGGCGCCCGCGAGGGCCCGCGCGGTCTCGGCGCCGAGCCCGGAGGCGGCACCGGTGACGACCGCGTGATTGCCGGAGAGGTCGACGCCTTCGATCACCTCGGCTGCGGTCGATTCTTCTCCGAACGGTGTGCTAATGCGACGATTGTTGTTCATGGTCGCGATTATTGGATTCTGGTCGGCCGCCCGTCTCTCACCTGAACAGGTGAGAGCGACCCGCGCCTCACGCATTCAGGTGATGCACCCGCACGGCTCCCCCTGCGCATGATGCCGCCCGCAACAGCAGCGGGAAACGCGAGGGGACGACAACCATGAGCCCGACCGACGCACTCACCTACGACCTGTTCATCAACAACCCTCCGGCGCAGGACAACGGCCTGCTTCCGAACGGGGAACCGAAGCTCTTCTCCCCCGTCACCAGCACCCTGATCTCCGGCGCCGAGGACGCCGTGCTCACCGACCCGGGGTTCACCGCCGAGCAGGCGCAGGCGCTGGGTGACTGGGTCGCCGCCAAGAACCGGAACGTGACGGACATCTTCATCACGCACGGCCACGGCGACCACTGGTTCGCCGCCGGGCTGCTGGCGGACCGGTTCGGCGCACGCGTCGTGGCGACCGAGGGAACGATCGCCCAGATGCACGCCAACAACGCCGGTCGCCCGTACGTCTGGGACAAGGTCTACTCGGACATCCCGCCCTCCCCGGTGACCGCGGTGACCGTGCCCGACAACCGCTTCACCCTTGAGGGCAGGGATCTCGTCATGGTCGAGGTCGGGCACACCGACACCGAGGCGACCAGCGTCCTGCACGTGCCCGACCTCGCGCTCGTCGTGGCCGGTGACGTCATCTACAACGGCGCCCACCAGTACGTCGGCGAGGCCGTGCTCGCGGGCCTGGACTCCTGGCGCCGGGCGATCGACCAGGTCGAGGCGCTGAGCCCGCGCTCGGTCGTCGCCGGCCACAAGAAGTCCGAGCTCGACGACGACGCGGCGCGGACGATCACCGAGACACGGGAGTACCTGGACGTCGCCGAGGAGCTGATGGGCACCGAGAACAGCGCCGTCGACTTCTTCAACGCGATGATCGCCCGCTACCCGGACCGGATCGGGCGCACGGTTCTGTGGTCGATGTCCCAGGCCGTGTTCGGCATCCGGGAGCACCCCGGCGAGGACCCGGTCCAGTTCATCGCCGGCGGCTGGCTCTAGACCGCGGCACCCCCGGGCGCACCGCCTCCGGGCGCACCACCCGCGGGCGGACCACCGGGCGACGCACCACCCGGCGCGCCACCCGCCGCCGCGCCGCCCGCCGCACCGCCGGGCGGCGCGGCGGCCGTCAGCGGCCGGGCGATGTCCTCCAGCGGGCGGCGCTCCGCGTTCACCGCCAGCGCCACCGCCACCAGCCCCGCCGCGCACATCAGCCCGGCACCGATCTGGAAGGCCAGTACCGTGTCGGCCACCTCGCCCGTCCCCGTCAGGTCGGCGAAGAGGAGCGGCCCGCTGATGCCGCCGGCCGCCGTGCCCAGGGCGTAGAAGAAGGCGATGGACATCGCCCGCGTCTCCATCGGGAAGATCTCGGAGACGGTCAGATAGGCGCTGGACGCCCCAGCCGAGGCAAAGAAGAGGACCCCGGACCAGCACGCCGTCAGGGTTCCCGCGCTCAGCACGCCCCGGCCGAAAAGCCAGGCCGTCAGGAAGAGGAGCAGCCCGGACACGATGTACGTCGACGAGATCATCACCCTTCTCCCCACCGTGTCGAAGAGCTTGCCCAGCAGCAGCGGGCCGAGGAAGTTGCCGACCGCGATGACCACGAAGTAGTAGCCCGTGTCCCCCGTCGGCACGTCGAAGAACTTCGTGAGGATCGCGCCGAAGCCGAAGGTGATCGCGTTGTAGAGGAATGCCTGGCCGACGAAGAGGGAGAAGCCGAGGACGGCGCGGCGCCGGTAGTCGTGGAAGACCGTGCGGGCGATCTCGGCGAACGTGACGCTCTCGCGCTGGTGGATCACCAGCTCGCCGGCCGGCTCGGGCAGCGGGGCGCCCTTCTCGGCCGCCACCTGCCGCTCGATCGACGTGACGATCTCCTCCGCCTCCCGCTCCCGGCCGTGGATCAGCAGCCAGCGCGGGCTCTCCGGGACGTTGCGCCGTACCAGCAGGATGACCAGGCCGAGGACGACGCCCAGCGCGAAGGTCAGACGCCAGCCCACGTCCTTCGCCAGGAAGTCCGTGTCCAGCGCGACGATCGACAGCAGCGAGCCGCCCACCGCGCCCACCCAGAAGCTGCCGTTGATGATCAGGTCGACGCGGCCCCGGTAGTACGCCGGGATCAGCTCGTCGATCGCCGAGTTGATCGCCGCGTACTCGCCGCCGATGCCGAAGCCGGTCAGGAAGCGGAAGGTGAAGAACCACCAGGGGGCGAAGGAGAGCGAGGTCAGGGCGGTGGCGGCCAGGTAGACCGCCAGGGTGATCATGAAGAGTTTCTTGCGGCCGTGGCGGTCGGTGAGACGGCCCCAGAAGAGGGCGCCGACGCAGGCGCCGGCCACGTAGAGCGCCGCGGCGGTGCCGGTGACCTGGGAGGAGGAGATCGCGAGGCCGCTGCCCGGTTCGGAGAGGCGGCTGGAGATGTTGCCGACGACCGTGACCTCCAGGCCGTCCAGGATCCAGACCGTGCCGAGGCCGATGACGATCGTCCAGTGCCAGTGGGACCAGGGGAGCCGGTCCAGGCGGGCCGGGATACGGGTGGTGATCGTCCGGCCGCCCGCCGTCGTGTCCACGCCCGCATCCGCATCCGCACCCATCGCGCCTCCTCGGCCGGGAAAGGGAACCGCAACCCCGGCCGGGTGCCCCGCTCCGGGCGCGCTAGGCCCCCAGTGCCCGGGACACCGTGAAGATCAGCACGCCGGCCAGCGACCCCACCACCGTGCCATTGATCCGGATGAACTGCAGGTCGCGGCCGATGTGCGCCTCGATCTTCCGGGTGGTGTGCTCCGCGTCCCAGCCGGCCACCGTGTCGGTGATCAGGGACGTGATCTCCTTGCGGTACGTCGTCACGACGTGCACGGCCGCGCCCTCGACCCAGCTGTCGACCTTGTCCTGGACCTTGGGTTCGGTGGCCATCCGGGCGCCCAGGGAGATCAGGGAGGCGCGGACGCGCAGCCGCAGCTCGCTGCGCTCGTCCTCGGCCGCGGAGACGATCATGGACCGTACGGCCGTCCAGGCGGACGCGATCAGGTCCTGCACCTCGCCGCGGCCCAGCACCTCGCCCTTGAGCCGCTCGACGCGGGCCCGGGTGTCGGTGTCGGACTGGAGGTCGTTCGCGAAGTCGGAGAGGAAGCGGTCGAGGGCGCCGCGGGCCGGGTGGGAGGGCATGTCCCGCATCTCGGCGCAGAAGCGCAGCAACTCCTTGTAGACGCGCTCGCCGACCTTGCGGTCCACGAAGCGGGGGGTCCAGCCGGGGGCTCCGCCCTGGACGGCGTCCATCACGGAGTCCGCGTGCAGCACCAGCCAGTCGTGCGCGCGGGTCACGACCAGGTCGACGACCCGCTTGTGGCCGCCGTCCGCGACGACCCGCTCCAGCATCTTGCCGATGCCGGGGGCGATCTCCTGAGCGTCGGCCCGCCGTGTGATGGCTTCGCCGACGACCGCCTGGACGTCGGAGTCCCGCAGCACGGTGAGCGCGCCGCGGAGCGCTGTCGCGAGCTCGGCGGTCACCCGGTCGGCGTTCTTCGGCTCGGCGAGCCAGGCGCCGAGGCGGCTGCCGATGCCGACAGCGCGCAGCCGCTGCCTCACCACGTCCTGGGAGAGGAAGTTCTCCCCCACGAACTCGCCGAGCGAGACGCCGAGCTGGTCCTTCTTGGTCGGGATGATCGCGGTGTGCGGGATGGGGAGGCCGAGGGGGTGGCGGAACAGGGCGGTCACCGCGAACCAGTCGGCGAGCGCGCCGACCATGCCGGCCTCGGCGGCCGCGGCCACGTAGTCCGCCCAGGTGCCGGCGCCGGCGCCGGACGCCCACTTCGCCAGCACGTACACCAGGGCGACCATCAACAGCAGACCGGTCGCCGTGCGCTTCATACGCCGGACGCCGCGTTGGCGCTCCTCGTCGGCGGGTGTGAAGGCGTTCATGGACTTGTAGGAAGGGGCGGCCTGCGCCACCCGCTCTCCCTCCCCGTCCACCGTTTCCGTACGTTCCTCCATCGGCTCCACCCGTTCGCAGCCGGCACCACCCTCACGGTGACCCCGCACCCATTGTCCCTACCTCACCTACTCCCGAAACGAGCGAGGAGTTCCCACGCCCCGCCCACCCCCCGCCGCCTCACCCCACCTCGCCGCGACGGCGATCAGCCACGACGGTGGATCTCGGCGGTGCCGAACCGACCGGTGGGCACCTGCGGGCCGGTGGGGGCTGATCGCGCAGTTCCCCGCGCCCCTTGGTCGGCTGCACCACTGACGCTCACAACGCCCCGCCGCTCTTCCCCACCCCGCCGCATCTCCCCACCCCGCCGCGACGGCGATCAGCCACGACGGTGGATCTCGGCGGTGCCGAACCGGCCGGTGGGCAGCTGCGGGCCGGTGGGGCTGATCGCGCAGTTCCCCGCGCCCCTTGGTTGGCTGCGCCACCGGCGTTCAAAACGCCCCGCCGTTCCCTCAGTGGTCGCCGTGTCTCCGGTGGTCCCGGTTTTCGCGGCGTTCCTCGCGGTGTTCGCGGCGCTGCTGGTGCCACTCGTGGCGGGCCTCGTGGAGTTCGTGGCGGGCTGTCCTGCGGTCGAGGCTCTGCTGGCGGCGTTCCTCCTTGAGCCGCTGGCGTTCCGCCTTCGTCACCTTGTGGGCCACCTCGACGCCGCCCCAGAACGCGAAGCCCGTCACGACCACCCTCGGGGCGCCCGGGTCCGGCGACATGTCGTGCTCGCGTTCGTCGAAGCCGCCCATGATGCCGATGCCGCGCATCACCACCTCGACGCCCGGCGGCACGATCACACTGATCCCGCCCATGATCGCGACGCAGTTGATCACGACCTCGCCGTCCGCGAAGTTCGCCTCGCGCAGGTCGATCTCGCCGCCGCCCCAGAACGCGAAGGAGTTGAAGCGTTTGGGCACCGTCCAGCGGCCCTTGCGCTGGAAACCGGACATCACGGCCACCGCCCAGGAGGACGTGCCCTCGCCGCCGATGATCCGGCCGCCCCAGGTCCCGCTCGTCGCGGGGGGTTTGGTGAGCGACACCGGCGGCTGCACGCCCGCTGCCGGCAGGTCTCTCGTGATCGGCGTCAACTCGCCGTACGTACGGGCCTGGTACGTCGCCTCCAGCCGCTCCTCGAACTCCTCCATGTCGAGGCGCCCCTCCGCGAGGGCGTCCCTGAGGACCTCGGCGACTCGTTCACGATCGGCGTCGGAGGCGCGCAACTCCGGGGCATCGTCGGTCATGGAGGCAGACTACGAGTTCGCGGCGCCCGGGACTATGCGGTGGCGAGGTCCGGTGGGGGTTTGGGGGTGTCCGGGGTGTCCCCCATGGAGAGCAGCATCTTCGCGATCACCGCCTCGATGTCCGGCTCCCGGACCGACAGGTCGGCCAACGGGTACTCCGCCGCGATCCGCGCCACCAGCGGCGCCGCCGACTCCGACGCCGGGAACGCCAGCCACTGCCTCGGCCCCTCCACCCTCACCACCCGCGCCGCCGGGCCCGCGTCGATCGGCGGGAGCTCCCGCTCCAGGTCGACCACGAGGGTGCGCTCGCTCTCCCCCGCCTCGTGCAGGCCGGTGAGCGGACCGTCGTACATCAGCCGCCCGTGGTCGATGACCATCACCCGGGAGCACAGCTGCTCGATGTCCTGGAGGTCGTGGGTGGTGAGCAGGACCGTGGTGCCGCGTTCGGTGTTCAGTTCGCGGAGGAACTCGCGGACCTTGGCCTTCGAGATCACGTCCAGGCCGATCGTCGGTTCGTCGAGGTAGAGGACGTCCGGGTCGTGCAGGAGCGCCGCCACGATGTCGCCGCGCATCCGCTGGCCGAGGGAGAGTTGGCGGACCGGGACGTCCAGGAGGCTTTCCAGGGAGAGGAGTTCGACCAGGCGGTCCAGGTTCTCGGTGTAACGGGCGTCCGGGATGCGGTACATGCGGTGCATCAGGCGGTAGGAGTCGATGAGGGGGAGGTCCCACCAGAGTGTCGTGCGCTGGCCGAACACCACCCCGATACGGTGGGCCAGGCGGGTGCGTTCGCGGGACGGGTCGATGCCGGCCACCCGGAGCCGGCCGCCGCTCGGGGTCAGGATGCCCGTCAGCATCTTGATCGTGGTCGACTTCCCGGCGCCGTTCGGGCCGATGTAGCCGACCATCTCGCCGCGCGCCACCGTGAACGAGAGCGAGTCGACCGCCCGTACCTGCCGCCGTTCCCGTTTCAGGAACCCGGCCTTCTTCCGGACCTCGAAGACCTTCTCCACCCGGTCGACCTCGATGAACACGTCCGACATCAGATCAACTCCCCGTACTCCGATACGCCCTGAGACCCGCCCGCCACGCCAGACCCGCCAGCGCGCAGCACACCAACGCCACCAGCGGCGGCGACCACACCGCCCACGCCGGCAGCCGCAGCGGATACGGCCGCCCCAGCACGTACGCGGCCGGTACCCAGTTCACGAAGGCCAGCGGCAGCATGAACGTCACCCCGCGCACGAAGTCCTTCCCGAACACCGTCGGCGGGTACTGGAGCAGCGTCGTACCGCCGTACGTGAACGCGTTCTGCACCTCCGCCGCGTCCTGCGCCAGGAACTGGAAGGCCGCGCCCGCCACGAACAGCGCGCAGAAGATCGCCGCGCCGGCCGCCAGCGTCAGCGGGACCAGCAGCACCTTCGCCGGCGTCCAGTCGATGCCGACGGAGACCAGCGCCCAGCCCAGCACCATCGCGCCCTGGGTGATCCGGCCCAGGCGGCGCAGCGCGAAGTGGTCCGCGCCTATCTGCGCGAGCACCGGGGCCGGCCGGACCAGCAGCGTGTCGAAGGAGCCGTCGCGGATCCGGGTGCCCAGCACGTCCATCGAGCCCAGCACCAGGTCGGCGACGCCGAACGCGGTCGCCGACAGGCCGTACAGGAAGGCGACCTCGGGCAGCGACCAGCCGCCGAGCGAGTCGACCTGCGAGAACATCAGCAGGATCGTGGCGAAGTCCAGCCCGGTCACCAGCAGGTTCCCGGCCATCGTGAGGGCGAAGGAGGTCCGGTAGATCATCGTCGAACGGATCCACATCGCGGCGATCAGCCGGTACGCCCGCAGCCCGTCCCGGGATCGCTCACCCGCCGCACGCCATCTGTCCGGAACACCGCCGCCCGGCCCGCGCCACCCGTCCGGAACACGCTCACCCACCGCGCCCCGCCCGTCCGGAACACGCTCACCCGCCGCGCCCCACCCGCCCGGAACACGCTCACCCACCCTGCACCACCACCCGCCGCGTCGCCGCCGACTGCAGCAGCCGCCCCGCCGCCAGCAGCGCCACCGCCCACGCCGCCTGGAAGGCGAACGCCCCGGCCACGCCGGTCTCCCCCAGCAGCACGTCCGCCGGCATCTGGAGCTGCGCCGCCCACGGCAGCACGCGGACGACCTCGCCGAAGGCGCCCGGGAAGACGTTCAGCGGCAGGGTCATGCCCGAGAAGAAGATCCCCGTGATCGCCAGGACCTGGCTGACGCCCATGCCGTCCAGCAGCCAGAACGTGCTCAGCGCGAGCAGGTAGCGGATGCCGAAGCTGACGAGCATCGCGAGGAACAGCGCGACCAGGAAGGCGGCCCAGGTGCCGGCGTCCGCGGGCAGCGCCATCGGGAAGAACACCCCGCCGACCAGGAAGGGGATCACGCCCCGCCCCAGCAGCTGGAACAGCGAGCGACCCAAATCGGTCGCCAGCCACCACAGTTGAAGATCGGCCGGACGGTACAGGTCGATCGCGATCGCGCCCGTACGGATACGCTCCATCAGGTCTTTTTCCACGCCCCCGCCGGGGATCGCGAGGGTCGCGAACATGCACTGCCCGAGCCACACATAGGTCACCGCCTGTGCCTGGTCATAGCCTCCGAGGTGCGGTTTCTCGTCCCACAGCGCCAAGTACGTGTAGACGAGGATGATCCCGAAGGCCGTGTTGGTGAACACCCCGGCGGCGGTGGCCGCCCGATACGTCGCGTACCGTCGGAAACCCCCCGCCGCGACGGCCGTGTACAACCGTCCCGCGCCCACGCCAACCGACCTCCCGGACCGCCCGACACCGAAGCGCAGGAGCCTACTGCGCCGACGACATCGCAGGCCACGCAATTTCCGTGACCGAAGCGTGCCGGAATCCGGGAACGGAACGCGCGGTGCGAGAGTCTTCAACAGGGGGCGCAGAAGCGTACGAGGTCGTACGGGAACGAATGTACGACGCGAAACAGGAGTCCGTGCACGACATGAGCGACGAGCCGCAGCCGCAACAGCCGAACCAGGGCGGCGGAGGCCCGACGGAGCCGCCGGCTGCGGCCGAGGAGAAGAAGACCCCGCCGCAGCCGGTGGCCGAGGCGAAGCAGCCGGAGCCGCCCGCGGCGGCCGAGGAGAGGACGACGGAGCCGCCCGCGGCGGCCGAGCAGGCGAGGACGGAGCAGCCACCGGCGGGCGGCAGAGCGGGCGAGAGAACGGACGAGAAGAAGATCGCACCGCCGAAGGCGGCGGCCGAGGACACCCAGACCCGTCAGCTCACGGCGGTCACGGTGCCCAGGGCGCGCCCGCCCGCGGCGGCCGAGACCACCAGGCAGGACACGCAGGGCACACCGGACGCGCAGGACAGGCAAGGCACACAGGACAGGCAAGACAGGCAGGACACGCAGACACGGCAGCTCGCGGCGGTCAGGGTGCCGAAGGCGGCAACGCCTCCGGCACCCACCGCGGTCACCGCCCCACCGGCACCCACCGCGGTCACCGCGGTCCCGGCACCCGGGGCCGAACCGGCCGCGGCCGCCGTGCCGACGAACGGGGGCGAGAAGAAGATGAAGCGGCCCAAGCGGACCGGATGGCGGCGGATCATCCCGACCTGGCGGATGGTGCTCGGCACCTTCGTCATCGGCGTGCTGCTGGTGATCGGCCTGTTCTTCCTCGGCTACTCGATGGTGAAGATCCCGGCGGCCAACGCCTTCGCCACCAAGCAGAGCAACGTCTACCTGTACGCCGACGGCTCCCAACTCGCCCGGGACGGCGAGGTCAACCGGGAGAACGTGGACCTCTCCCAGGTCTCCGCGGACGCCCAGCACGCCGTACTCGCCGCCGAGGACCGCGACTTCTACACCGAGTCCGCCGTCGACCCCAAGGCCATGCTGCGCGCCGCCTGGAACACCGCGACCGGCAAGGGCACCCAGTCCGGCTCGACGATCACCCAGCAGTACGTGAAGAACTACTACCTCGCACAGGAGCAGACCGTCACCCGCAAGGTGAAGGAGTTCTTCATCTCGATCAAGCTGGACCGCAGCGAGTCCAAGTCCCAGATCCTCGAGGGCTACCTCAACACCAGCTACTTCGGCCGCAACGCCTACGGCATCCAGGCCGCCGCCCAGGCCTACTACGGCATGGACGCCACCAACCTCGACCCGGCCCGCGCCGCCTACCTCGCCGCGCTCGTCAACGCGCCGAGCGAGTACGACGTCGTCGCCCACCCCGAGAACAAGGCCGCGGCCGTCGCCCGCTGGAACTACGTCCTCGACGGCATGGTCAAGAAGGGCTGGCTCAGCGAGTCCAAGCGGGCCGGCATGAAGTTCCCGATGCCCAAGGAGCAGACCGTCTCCACCGGGATGTCCGGGCAGCGCGGCTACATCGTCAACGCGGTCAACGACTACCTGATCAAGAACAAGATCGTCGACTCGGACGCCCTGGAGGCCGGCGGCTACCGCATCACGACCACCCTGCAGAAGTCCAAGCAGAACGCCTTCGTGAAAGCTGTCGACGACAAGCTGATCTCCCAGCTGGACAAGAAGAACAACAAGGTCGACAACTACGTGCGGGCCGGCGGCGCCTCCGTCGACCCGAAGACCGGCGAGGTCGTCGCCATGTACGGCGGCATCGACTACGTGAAGCAGTACACCAACGGCGCGACCCGCGGCGACTTCCAGGTGGGCTCCACCTTCAAGCCCTTCGTCTTCGCCTCCGCCGTCGACAACGGCTCCACCACCCAGTCCGGCCAGACCATCACCCCGAACACCTACTACGACGGCACCAACAAGCGCGCCGTCCAGGGCTGGTCCGGCGGCGCCTACGCGCCGGAGAACGAGGACGAGAGGTCGTACGGCCAGATCACCGTCCGCAAGGCCACCGACCTCTCCGTGAACTCGGTGTACGCGCAGATGGCCGTCGACGTCGGCCCGTCCAAGGTCAAGCAGACCGCCGTCGACCTGGGCATCCCCGCCGACACCAAGGACCTCCAGCCCTACCCGTCCATCGCCCTCGGCACCGCGACCGCCAGCGTCCTGGACATGGCCGAGGCGTACGCCACGCTCGCCAACCACGGCAAGCACGGCACGTACACGATGGTCGACAAGATCACCAAGGACGGAACGCAGGAGATCAAGCTGCCGAAGTCGACGACCAAGCAGGCCGTCAGCCGGCAGGCCGCCGACACCACCACCTCCATCCTGCAGAGCGTGGTCGACAACGGCACCGCCACCGCCGCCCAGGCCGCGGGCCGTACGGCGGCCGGCAAGACCGGCACCGCCGAGGAGGACACCGCGGCCTGGTTCGCGGGCTACACCCCGGACCTCGCCACCGTCGTCTCCGTGATGGGGCAGGACCCGGTCACCGCCGCCCACAAGTCGCTGTACGGCGCGCTCGGCCTCGCCCGCATCAACGGCGGCGGAGCCCCGACCGAGATCTGGGCGCAGTACACCAAGGCAGCCCTGAAGGGCACCACGGCCTCCGACTTCGACCTGGAGCTCCAGGCGGGCGCCGAGACCGTGGCCCCGGGCACCCAGGCCCCGGCCACCCCGGGCACCGGCGGCCAGGACAACGGCGGCACCACCGACCAGGGCCAGGACAACGGCGGCACGGACGGCGGCGCCGACAACGGCGGCACGGACGGCACCACCACCGACGGCTCCACGACGGACGGCTCCACCACAGACGGGTCGACCACGTCCGGTACGACGACCTCGGGCACCGACTCGGGCACGACGACCTCGGGAACGGACTCCGGCACCTCGACCGGAACCACCACCGGGACCACGACCGACGGCACCAGTACCGGTACGACGACCTCGGGCACCGACACCGGCACCAGTACCGGCACCACAGCGGGCGACGGAGGCGGGTTCGGGTTCATCCAATGACCGCCGGTCACTGACCGGCGGTCACTGACCGCTGGTCGCCTTGAGCCCCACCACGGCGACCAGCAGCAGGGACACGAAGAAGATCCGGGCGGCGGTGGCCGGCTCCCCGAGCACCGCCATCCCGAACACCGCCGCCCCGGCCGCCCCGATCCCCACCCACACGCCGTAGGCGGTACCGATGGGAAGCGTCCGCGCCGCGTACGACAGCAGGCGACGACAAGCAGAACCCAGGCCATGACGGCACCACCGAGAAGCTTCGCTGACGTATCTCCGGCAGCGGGGGGTGCGTCGTCTTTGCCTTCACGGTCCCGGTACGGCGCGTCTCGTCGGGCTGACCCCTTCGAACATGGCAAAGAAATAGCAAAGGGGCCTGGTGACCGCAGTCACCAGGCCCCTTCCGTCCTCTGAATCACAGATACAGGCCGGTCGAGTCCTCCGAGCCCTCGAACCGGTCGGCGGCCACCGCGTGCAGATCGCGCTCCCGCATCAGCACGTACGCCACCCCCCGCACCTCGACCTCGGCACGGTCCTCCGGGTCGTACAGCACCCGGTCGCCGGGCTCCACCGTCCGCACGTTCTGCCCGACCGCGACCACCTCGGCCCAGGCCAGCCGGCGCCCGACCGCCGCCGTGGCGGGAATCAGGATGCCCCCGCCCGACCGCCGCTCACCCTCACCGGTGTCCTGCTTGACCAGGACCCGGTCGTGCAGCATCCGGATCGGCAGCTTGTCGTGCCGGCTGCTCTGCTCGTCTCTCTTGGCGCTCACGCCCTTGAACCTACCCGCCTCTGATCAGCTCTTGCGCCGCCGGGTACCGCTGAAGACCAGCAGCCCGACCACGCCCACGGCGACGAGGGCGACCGGCACCACCCGCTCCAGCCGCGGCGCACCCTCTTCATCCACGAACTGGGCCTTCACCTCACTCACGACCCGGTTGACCTGGACGTAGGCCTTCCCGAGCGTGTGATCGACGTTGGCCGCGACCTTGGCCTTCGCATCGCCGACGATGGTCTTCGGGTGCACCCGCACCCCGATCTCGTCCAGCGTCTCGGCCAGCACCTCGCGGCGGCGCTTGATGTCCGCCTCGATCTGCGCCGGGGATCTGGTGTCCGACGTCTCCGCCACCGTAGGCCCTCCGAAGTCTGCCGTACTGCCTGTTCTGGACAGTCTGTCAGTTCTCGCCACCGCTGCCATGCCAGGACCCCCCGTTACGCTAGACCGATGAGCGAGCGACTCCAGCCCGGGGACGTAGCCCCCGACTTCACCCTCCCCGACGCCGACGGCAACGAGGTGTCCCTCTCCGCCCACAAGGGCCGCAAGGTCATCGTCTACTTCTACCCGGCGGCCCTCACCCCCGGCTGCACGAAGCAGGCCTGCGACTTCACGGACAACCTCTCCCTCCTCGCCGACGCCGGCTACGACGTCCTCGGCATCTCCCCCGACGCCCCGGAGAAACTCGGCAAGTTCCGCGAGAAGGAGAACCTCAGGGTCACCCTCCTCGCCGACCCCGACAAGAAGGTCCTGGACGCCTACGGCGCCTACGGCGAGAAGATGAACTACGGCAAGACCTACCTGGGCGTCATCCGCTCCACGGTCATCGTGGACGAGGAGGGCAAGGTGGAACGAGCCCTGTACAACGTCCGCGCCACCGGCCACGTAGCCAAGATCATCAA
Organism: Streptomyces sp. NPDC058464; assembly: GCF_042721035.1. NCBI lineage: Bacteria > Bacillati > Actinomycetota > Actinomycetes > Kitasatosporales > Streptomycetaceae > Streptomyces > Streptomyces sp. NPDC058464. Next base: position 83,422 of record NZ_JBHXMA010000004.1, on the reverse strand, counting down.
GGACCTGGGCATCTGAGGCCCTCCTGATCCACCGACCCGCCGACACTGACGGCTCACACCGGGGCGACCTGGCGTGAGCCGTTTCCTCTTTCCGGCTTCCGTGCGTGACTGTCCGATAACCGGTTCGTTACTCCGTACGGGCTGCGAACGCGCGGCCGGAACGGAGGGGGCTCGATGGGGGCCAGTGCGTACACCAAGGAGCGGCTGGAGGCGGCGGCTCGGGGGGCGCGGACGCTGTCGGAGGCGTTGGGGAGGCTGGGGGTGGATCCGGCGAGTTCGACGCGGCGGTATGTGCTCGGACGAATGAAGAAGCTGGGGGTGGATGTCTCGCACTTCGAGCGGGAGGGGGTGAAGTGGACGCGGGAGGTGTTGGAGGGCGCGGTGGCGGCTTCGACGAACACGTGCGAGGTGCTGCGCCGACTCGGGCTGGAAGTGGTGGGCGGGCATCACACGCACATCAGCCGGAGGATCAGGGCCTACGGGATCGACACGTCGCATTTCCAGGTGCCGACGCGGCAGGGCAAGCCGCGACGGCCACGCACCCCCGAAGGGTTGCTCGTCGAGCAGTCGAAGGACCTTGCCCGGCGCATTCCGAGCGACCGGCTCAGGTGGGCGATGACGGCGATGGGCGTGCCGGAGCTCTGCGCCCAGTGCGGCACGGAGGCGGTCTGGCGAGGACGCCCGCTCCCACTGGAGGTCGACCACATCGATGGCAACTGGCGCGACAACCGGATCGAAAACCTACGCCTGCTCTGCCCGAACTGCCATTCCACGACGGACAACTACCGAGGGCGGGGCAAAGGCCGCGGGCAAGATGGTGCCGCATGAGCAAAGGCGTGCAGTACACCCGTGAGCGACTGGCAGAGGCAGCCCGACTGTGCACCGGCATCAACGAGGTGATCGCCTACTTCGGCAACGAGCCCTATAACAAACTCGACCGCTACCTCCGCAAGCGCTTCGCCCACTTCGGGATCGACATCTCACACTTCCACGATTCCGGTGGACAGCGACGGCCCGGGTCCGAAGAGTTGCGCAAGGCCGTGGCCGAGTCGGTTTCCATCGCAGGGACGCTGCGCCTGCTGCGGCGGCCGGACACCGGTACACAGCGTGCGCTGCTGCGGCAGTGGATCACCGAAGAGGGACTGTCGACCGCGCATTTCCTGGGGCAGGCGCACCAACGGGGAAAGGCTCGGCCAGACAAGGCCAGGCGTCCGGAGGACATCCTGGTCAAGCACGACGGCACGCGCCGCACCAGGACCGTGCTGTTGCGTCGGGCGCTTCGGGACGTCGGGGTCCCCGAGGCGTGTACCGAATGCGGAGTGGGTTCCGAGTGGCTCGGGAGGACCATGACCCTGGAGGTCGATCACATCAACGGGGACTGGAGCGACGACCGACAGCAGAACCTGCGATTGCTGTGCCCGAACTGCCATGCGATCACGGGCACCTGGTGCCGAGGAGGCGCACGCCGAAAGACGTAGCCCCGTACACTGGGCCAAGCAAAACGGCAGCTCCAGAGGATGTCCGTTTTGGGGCGGTCGTGGCGAAATAGGCGATACGCGCGGGTTTTAGGTGCCCGTGGGAGAAATCCCGTGTGGGTTCGAGTCCCACCGACCGCACATACGAGGGGCCACCTTCATAGGCGGCCCCTCTTCCGTTCTCAGCCCAACAGCTCCCGCACCACCGGCACCAACGCCCGGAACGCCTTCCCCCGGTGACTGATCGCGTTCTTCTCCTCGGGGGTCAGCTCCGCGCAGGTCCGTACCTCGCCCTCCGGCTGGAGGATCGGGTCGTAGCCGAAGCCGTTCGTGCCCGTCGGCGCATGCCGGAGGACACCCCGCAGTTGGCCTTCGACCACCCTCTCCGTGCCGTCCGGCAACGCCAGGGCCGCCGCGCAGGCGAAGTGGGCGCCCCGGTGCTCCTCGGCGATGTCCGAGAGCTGGGCGAGCAGCAGGTCCAGGTTGGCCCTGTCGTCGCCGTGGCTGCCGGCCCAGCGGGCGGAGAAGATGCCGGGGGCGCCGCCCAGGACGTCTACGCAGAGGCCGGAGTCGTCGGCTACGGCCGGGAGGCCGGTGGCCTGGGCGAGGGCGTGGGCCTTGAGGAGGGCGTTCTCGGCGAAGGTGACGCCGGTTTCCTTGACGTCGGGGATGTCGGGGTACTCCTCCGCGCCGACCAGGTCGTGGGGCAGGCCCGCCTCGGCGAGGATGGCGCGGAGTTCGGTGATCTTTCCGGCGTTGCGGGTGGCGAGAATCAGGCGCGTCATGGGGACCAGTATCCCGGCCGCCCGCTGAGCCCCGGGCTAGGGCTGGCAGACCTTGGTCAGTTCGCCGGCCGCGTCGGTGACCCCGCTGATGTCGGGTGTGTTGTCGCCGTTCTGGACGGCCGTCTGGACCTTGATCAGGGCCTCGCGCATGTCCTGGGTGGCCTTGTCGAGGTCGGCGTTGTCCGTCCTGCTGTCGATCTTGTCGAGGTTGTCCCCGATGGCCGTGATCGCCGAGTCGATCCGGGTCGGGTCGTTCGACGCGTTCTCCACGGCCTGCTGGAGGCTGGTGACGCTGTCGGCGATGGAGTCGGCGGTCTGGACGCAGTCCAGGGCCTTGTTCACGCTGTCGCAGCCGGTGAGCAGGGCGGTGGTGAGTGCGGTGGTCGCGGCTACGGCGGCGATGGCGGTGACGCGACGGCGTCCTCGGCGTCGGCTGGCGGCCATAGTGGTGTTCCCTCCCCGTTGTAAGACTGGCCGGGCGCACGGTTGTACGTGCCGTGCGCCCGTATTGATAGGGACGCGGGGTGGGCTGCTCGGGTTGCCCTCTCGTACCTCGGGTTTTTCCTTTTCCTTTACTTCTTGAGGGCCTCTGCGAGCGCGGCCTGCTGGATCGCGGCCAGGTCGGTGCAGCCGGCGACGGCGAGGTCGAGGAGGGCGTTGAGTTCGTCGCGGGCGAAGGGTTCGGCCTCGGCGGTGCCCTGGACCTCGACGAAGCGGCCGTCGCCGGTGCAGACGACGTTCATGTCGGTCTCGGCCTTGACGTCCTCCTCGTAGCAGAGGTCGAGGAGGGGGACCGCGCCGACGATGCCGACGGAGACGGCCGAGACGGTGCCGGTGAGGGGCTGGCGGCCGGCCTTGACGAGCTTGCGCTCCTTCGCCCAGGTGACGGCGTCGGCCAACGCCACGTACGCGCCGGTGATCGCCGCCGTGCGGGTGCCGCCGTCCGCCTGCAACACATCGCAGTCCAGGACGATCGTGTTCTCGCCGAGGGCCTTGTAGTCGATGACGGCGCGGAGGGAGCGGCCGATGAGGCGGGAGATCTCGTGGGTGCGGCCGCCGATCTTGCCCTTGACGGACTCGCGGTCGCCGCGGGTGTTGGTGGCGCGGGGGAGCATGCTGTACTCCGCGGTGACCCAGCCCTCGCCGCTGCCCTTGCGCCAGCGGGGGACGCCTTCGGTGACGGAGGCGGTGCAGAAGACCTTGGTGTCGCCGAAGGAGACGAGGACGGAGCCCTCGGCGTGCTTGCTCCAGCCGCGTTCGATGGTGACCGGGCGGAGTTGTTCGGGGGTGCGGCCGTCGATTCGAGACATGGCGACGAGCCTATCCGGAGCGTGAGCATGGGAAGGGGCCGCTCCCCAGGAGGGGAGGGGCCCCTTCGGGGCGAGCGGTGTCGCTCACATCATGTCTTCGATCTCCGCGGCGATCGGGTCGGCGTCGGTGCCGATGACGACCTGGATGGCGGTGCCCATCTTGACGACGCCGTGGGCGCCGGCGGCCTTGAGTGCGGCGTCGTCGACCAGCGAGGCGTCGTGGACCTCGGTGCGCAGCCGGGTGATGCAGCCTTCGATCTCGTCGATGTTCTCGATTCCGCCGAGGCCGGCGACGATCTTCTCAGCCTTGCTGGCCATGTTCCTTCTCCCTGATCCGAACCGCTTTGTCGCAGTAACCCACAGTTGGCCCATCTTTGCGAGCGGCCGTACCGCGGGTGCCGAATGATGGCGAGCACCGCGGCGGAACCGTCGTCGACTGGTCTACACCAGCTGGTGGGCGGTCGACAAACCCCCCGCGGCGACCCGCGGTGCAGCCGAGCGGCCCGGAGGACGCGCCCATGAGTGCCGAGAGCGCCGACAGTACGGCACGTCCCGCGCGGGAGCGGTGGCACGTGCTGTTCCAGGGGCTGCAGAAGATGGGGCGCAGTCTTCAGCTGCCGATCGCGGTGTTGCCGGCCGCGGGGATCCTCAACCGGCTGGGCCAGCCTGACGTGTTCGGCGAGCAGGGGCTGGGCTGGACGGCGGTCTCCAAGGTGATGAAGGGGGCGGGCGGGGCGCTGCTGGACGGTTCGGTCGGGTTGCCGCTGCTGTTCTGTGTCGGGGTCGCGATCGGCATGGCGAAGAAGGCGGACGGTTCGACGGCGCTGGCGGCGGTGGCGGGCTTTCTCGTCTATTACGGGGTGCTGCATCAGTTCCCGGAGGACTGCCCCGGCGGTTCGAGGACGCTGCCGGGGATCGGGTGTCAGGTGCGGGACGGGTCGGTGTCGACGTTCACGTTCCAGAATCCGGGGGTGTTCGGGGGGATCGCGCTGGGGCTGCTGACCGCGTTCTTCTGGGCTCGGTACCACCGGACGCGGCTGGTGGACTGGCTGGGGTTCTTCAACGGGCGGCGGCTGGTCCCGATCATCATGTCGTTCGTGGCCATCGTGTTCGCCGCGTTGTGTCTGTGGGTCTGGCCGCCGGTCGGCGGGGGTCTGGAGAGCTTCAGTCACTGGCTGCGGGACGCGGGGGCGTGGGGTGCGGGGGTGTTCGGGGTCGCGAACCGGGCGTTGCTGGTGGTCGGGCTGCACCAGTTCCTGAACGTGCCCATCTGGTTCCAGTTCGGCAGTTACACCACGCCCGACGGGCAGACGGTGCACGGTGACATCAACATGTTCCTGGCGGGTGATCCGGACGCGGGTCAGTTCACGTCGGGGTTCTTCCCGATCATGATGTTCGCGCTGCCGGCCGCCGCGCTGGCCATGACGCACTGCGCGAAGCCGCACCGGCGCAAGGAGATCGGCGGTCTGATGCTGTCGGTGGCGCTGACGTCGTTCGTGACCGGCATCACCGAGCCGCTGGAGTACTCGTTCCTCTTCATCGCGCCGCTGCTGTACGTGGTGCACGCGGTGCTGACGGGGGTGTCGATGGCGGTGACGTGGGGGCTGGGGGTGCACGACGGGTTCAGTTTCTCGGCGGGGCTGATCGACTACGTCATCAACTGGAAGCTGGCGACGCGGCCTTGGGCGATCATCCCGATCGGTCTGTGCTTCGCGGCGGTCTATTACGTGATCTTCCGGTTCGCCATCACGCGGTTCGACCTGAAGACGCCGGGCAGGGAACCGGAGGACGAAGTGGAGGACGTCACCAAGGCTTAAGCAGCCTGTCGCCCTATGGCGTACAGCGCGTAGCGCTCCGGTTGCGGAATTGACGGGTTCCTTATATCGCCCCCATCGTGTACAACAGGTCTACACCACTGAGTGGTGTAGACCACCACCGATGGAGGAAGTATGACAACCGCCACCGCGACGGCGGCCCCCACAAAGAAGTGGGGATCCGGTCTTTTCCAGGGCCTGCAGAAGGTCGGCCGTAGCCTCCAGCTCCCGATCGCCGTGCTGCCTGCGGCGGGTCTGCTGCTCCGCTTCGGTCAGCAGGACATCCACGACAAGCTGCACCTGCCCGACAAGGTCACCTCGGTCTTCGCCACGGCGGGCGGCGCGATCTTCGACAACCTCCCGATGCTCTTCTGTATCGGCGTCGCGATCGGCTTCGCCAAGAAGGCGGACGGCTCCACGGCGCTGGCCGCCCTGGTCGGCTTCCTGGTCTACAAGAACGTGCTCACCGCGTTCCCCGTCACCGACGCGCAGATCCTGAAGGGCGCGGACATCCCCGCGACCTACAACAACCCCGGTGTGCTCGGCGGCCTGGTGATGGGTCTGCTCGGCGCGGTGGTCTGGCAGCGGTTCCATCGGACCAAGCTGGTGGACTGGCTCGGCTTCTTCAACGGCCGCCGGCTCGTCCCGATCATCATGGCCTTCGTCGGCACGGTCATGGGCGTCTTCTTCGGTCTGGTCTGGAAGCCGATCGGCGAGGGCATCTCCAACTTCGGTGAGTGGATCACGGGCCTGGGTGCCCTCGGTGCCGGTCTGTTCGGTCTGATCAACCGCGCGCTGATCCCGGTCGGCATGCACCAGTTCGTGAACACCGTCTCCTGGTTCCAGATCGGCGACTACAAGACGGCGTCCGGCACGATCGTCCACGGCGACCTGACCCGCTTCTTCGCCGGTGACCCGACCGCCGGTCAGTTCATGTCCGGCTTCTTCCCCATCATGATGTTCGGCCTCCCGGCCGCCGCCCTGGCCATCGCGCACACCGCCCGCCCGGAGCGGCGCGCGGCCGTGATGGGCATGATGCTGTCGATGGCGCTGACCTCCTTCGTGACCGGTGTGACCGAGCCGATCGAGTTCACCTTCATGTTCATCGCGCCGCTGCTGTACGTGATCCACGCGGTGCTCACCGCCCTGTCCATGGCGATCACCTGGGCGCTCGGGGTGCATGCGGGCTTCACCTTCTCCGCGGGTGTCATCGACTACATACTCAACTGGAACCTGGCGACCAAGCCCTGGCTGATCATCCCGATCGGCCTGGTGTTCGGAGCGATCTACTACTTCGTCTTCCGCTTCGCCATCGTCCGCTTCAACCTCCCCACCCCGGGCCGCGAGCCCGAGGAGGAGATCGAGGACCTCACGAAGGCGTGAGTCCCTCCCGGCAGCGCACATGACGAAGGCCCCCGCGGCGGCGGGGGCCTTCTTCGCGTCGTACGGCCCTGAACGCCGTACACGTGTCAGATCTCGTACGTCACCCTCGGCGCCGCGAGATCGACCGGGCCGTCGAAGACCTCGCGGGCGTCGGCGAGGTTGACGGCGGGGTCGGTCCACGGCGGGATGTGGGTGAGGACCAGGCGGCGGGCGCCGGCCCGGGCCGCGGTCTCGCCGGCCTCGCGGCCGTTGAGGTGCAGGTCCGGGATGTTCTCCTTGCCGTGCGTGAAGGCGGCCTCGCACAGGAACAGGTCGGTGTCCCGGGCCAGGTCCTCCAGCGCCTCGGTGACCCCGGTGTCGCCGGAGTACGTCAGGGACTTCCCGGCGTGCTCGACGCGGATGCCGTACGCCTCCACGGGGTGCCGGACCCGCTCGGTGTGGACCGTGAAGGGGCCGACGTCGAACGTGGACGGCTTCACCGTGTGGAAGTCGAAGACCTCGCTCATCGAGGAGGCGGTCGGGGTGTCGGCGTAGGCCGTGGTCAGGCGGTGCTCGGTGCCCTCGGGGCCGTAGACCGGGAGCGGGGGGCACGGTCCGCCGTCGTGGCGGTAGTAGCGCGCCACGAAGTAGGCGCACATGTCGATGCAGTGGTCGGCGTGCAGATGGCTCAGGAAGATCGCGTCGAGGTCGTAGAGACCGCAGTGGCGCTGCAGCTCGCCCAGGGCGCCGTTGCCCATGTCGAGGAGCAGCCGGAAGCCGTCGGCCTCTACGAGGTAGCTCGAACAGGCCGATTCCGCGGACGGGAACGACCCCGAGCAGCCGACGACGGTGAGCTTCATGAAGCAGAAACCTCCGTTGGCGGAAACCCAGATGCGCTGGGAACTGGAGTCGGGAAAAAGGGCATGACGGGGGTCGTGCGGTTTGTCGAGCGTAAGGCGCAAAAGAGCCGGTCGCTCCTCCGCCAGGGGCCGTTGTGGGCGAACTCACCTGTGGTGTCACCGGTTCGGCTGGACCGGGGGCGCATGAGGATCGCGTAAGGGCGCGCGTCGTTTATCTCGCGCCGGTAACGTCGTCGTATGGACACGTCATGGTGGCTCGCGCTCGCGGCAGTCGTCCTGCTGGCGTTGGTCGCCACGCTCGTGGACGGCTGGGGCAGGGGCCACCGGCCGCGCGGGCACCGCACCCGCCCGCCGGGGCATCCGCGTGGCACGCGCGGGCAGCTCGGACGGCCCCATCCGGGGGACATCTGGTGGGCCAACGTGCCCTACGAGGACGGTCCCGGCACCAAGGACCGGCCCTGTCTGGTGCTGGCCGTGCGCGGCGACCGGGCGACCATCGCGAAGATCACCAGCAAGTACCACGACGAGCGCGCCGGGGTGATCCCGCTGCCGCCCGGCTCGGTCGGGGACGCCCAGGGCCGGCCGAGTTTCCTGGAGACGGACGAGCTGCGGGAGATCGCGGTGTGGGAGTTCCGGCGCCGGGTGGGCGTGGTCGACCCGGTGCTGTGGGACCAGGTGCGGCACCTGGCCGGCTGAGGTTCAGCTCACCCGTACGGTGACCTGCCACTCCTGGATGCCCTTGCAGGAGACTCCGCCGGGCGCGGTGGGCTCGGCGCACAGCGGGCGGGTGGCGGAGAGGGTGACGGTCCCGGCGGCCGTCGCCTGGTAGGCGGATCCGGCGTCGCCGCCGCGGAGCATGATCCCGTAGTTGATCTCCTTCAGGGCGCCCGTGTCCCCGGCCGCGGTGATCTTCTTCCAGGGGCGCTGCTCGGTCCCGTCCAGGGTGATCCGGAGGGTGCCGTCCTGGGCCAGGCAGAAGGTACGGCCGCTGTCGGCGGTGGTGAGCTCGGAGGTCACGGGCGTGCAGCCGGCGGAGGACCCACTGGTGGAGGGGGTGGGTGTCGAGGTCGCACTCGGGGTCGGGGTCGGTTTCGGGGACACCGCGCCGCTGCCCTTGTCGCCGCCTCCGCCCTGGGAGCCGCAGCCCGCCAGCAGGAGCAGGCTCGCCGCGGCGAGAGACGCGCGGTGGAACGTCGTACGGCGCATGGGGTGTCCGCCTTTCCGTCGGGGAACGGACCCTTGCTGCCGATATGACGTATCCGCCCCTCGTACGGATCCCGCACCCGGACGGCTTCCGGGCGCGGGATCCGGTCAGTGCACGGGAGGGGTCAGCCGGTCGTGACGGCGGTGTCGTCGACGACGAAGCTGGTCTGGAGCGAGGAGTCCTCGACACCGCTGAACTTCAGGGTGACGGTCGAGCCCGCGTAGGACCCGAGGCTGAAGGACTTCTGCACGTATCCGGAGGCCGCGTTGAGGTTGGAGTACGTGGCCAGGGTGGTCGAACCGGCGGTGACCGTCAGCTTGTCGTACTGGGTGCTGGTGGTGGTCTCCGCCGTGTCGATGTGCAGGTAGAAGGTGAACGTGGTGGCGGTGCAGCCGGACGGGATCGTCACCGACTGGGAGAGCGTGTCGGTGTGGGTCGATCCGTAGCCGTCGAGCCACGCCTTGTAGGAGCCCGCGTGGGCGGCCTCGCTGCTGGAGTTGGTGATGACACCGCTGCTCGCGGTCCAGGTGGTGTTGCCCGACTCGAAGCCGGGGTTGCCGAGCAGCTGGGACGAGGTGCAGGTGCCGCCGCCGCTGGTGCTGACGGTCCAGGTGAAGGAGGCCGAGCCGGAGGCGCCGGTGGAGTCGGTCGCGGTGACGGTGGCGCTGTAGGTGCCCGCGGTGGACGCCGTACCGGAGATCAGGCCGGTGGAGCTGGAGATGGACAGGCCGGTGGGCAGGCCGGAGGCGCTGTAGGTGAGGGTCGCGCCCGCGCTGTCGGAGGCCGAGATCTGCAGGCTGACCGAGGAGCCGGTCGCGGTGGACTGGCTGCCCGGGTTGGTGACGGTCACCGTGTTGCCGGTGCTGGTGCCGGAGGCGAAGGCGGTGGTGCCGTTCGGGGTGCCCCAGCCGGTCGGGCCGTCGTAGCCGGTGCCGGCGGTGCAGAAGTACGAGGTGGAGCAGGAGCCGTTGTTGCCGCTGGTGACGTCGTACAGGTTGCTGGTGTGCGAGTAGGGGTACTTCGCCGGGTAGTCACTCGAACCCGGGGTGCCCGCGAGGGCGTACACACCGGCGATGATCGGCGAGGAGGCACTCGTACCGCCGTAGACCGCCCAGCCGGAGCCGCCGTAGGTGTCGTAGACCGCCACGCCGGTGGCCGGGTCGGCGACCGCGGAGACGTCGGACTCCATGCGCTTGGTGCAGCCGGTGTCGGTCTGCCAGCTCGGCTTCGCGTCGTAGGCGGAGCAGCCGGAGCCGGTGCCCTCGGAGGAGCTGGTCTTCCAGACGGACTCGGTCCAGCCGCGGGTGGAGGAGGAGGTGGAGAGCGCGGTGCCGCCGACGGCGGTCACGTACTGGGAGGTCGCCGGGTACTCGGCGCCGTAGTCCTCGTCACCGGCGGAGACGGTGATGGCGACACCCGGGTGCTTGAAGTACGAGGTGTCCTCGCTGGTCTGGGAGGAGGACTCGGAGCCGCCCCAGCTGTTGGAGACGAACTTGGCGCCGAGCGCGACGGCCTCGTTCTCGGCGGTGCCGAGGTCGGAGTCGGTCGCGGAGTTGGCCTCGACGAGGATGATGTTGCAGTTCGGGCAGACGGCGCTGACCATGTCGATGTCGAGCGCTTCCTCGCCGGCCCAGCCGGAGTCGTTCGTCGGCAGCGAGGTCGTCGAACCGGTCTGGCTGACCTGCTTGAAGCAGCCGTTGGCGACGGTGCACGCGGACAGGCCGTACGTGGAGCGGTAGGTGGCCAGGTCCGAGGCGGCGTTCGGGTCGTTGTAGGCGTCGACCACGGCGACCGTCAGGCCGGAGCCGCCGGTCGAGGGCAGGTTGTAGGCGCTGTGCAGGTTGGTCGGGCTCAGGCCGGAGGGGGCGGCGGCGAGCGCGGCGGACAGCTGCTGCTTGATGTCGGTGCGGCGCTGCGCGAAGCAGTTGACCTCACCGGGCTTGGAGACGGTGGCGCACAGGTGCTTGGTGGGCACCTTCTGCCCGGCCTTGCCGGTGCTGTGCACGGCCTGCCGGGCGGGGTCGGTGAGGGCCTTGGAGTTCTGGGCGGCCCGGGTGGTCTGGGCGGTGGCCTTGGGGGCGATGGTCTGTGCCGATGCCTGTGCCTGTGCGGTCGGTGCCGCGACGAAACCGGAGACGGCGAGGGCGAGGGCGGGGAACGCGAAGGCCAGAAGTCTTCGCAGGCTCCGTCGTGATTCACGCATGGGGGTACTGCCTCCATCGGTGGGGTTACAAGGCAGGCCCGTGACGCGCGTAGCGGCGGCAGAGTGCGGCGTCATGAGCATGACACTTCGAACACCCTGGTATGCCGATGAGCGTGGCATGACAGGACGGTGAGGAACCTAGCCGGGTTCTCCGGGGACCGGTTCCCCCGGACGAAGATCTTTGCCGCGTCATAGGCAGCGCTTAGCCCCCTCATAGGAGGGGGTTGGCGCGTGCATGATGAGCGCTATGCCCAGAGCTGACCCTGCAGGGTCTCGATGGCTTCCTCGGTCGTGGCGGCGGTGTACACGCCGGTCGACAGGTATTTCCAGCCGCCGTCGGCGACGACGAACACGATGTCCGCGCTCTCGCCGGCCTGGACGGCCTTCTTCCCGACGCCGATCGCGGCGTGCAGCGCGGCGCCGGTGGAGATGCCCGCGAAGATGCCCTCCTGCTGGAGGAGGTCCCGGGTCCGGGTCACCGCGTCCGCGGAGCCGACGGAGTAGCGGGTGGTGAGCACGGAGGCGTCGTACAGCTCGGGCACGAAGCCCTCGTCGAGGTTCCTGAGCCCGTACACCAGGTCGTCGTACCGGGGTTCGGCGGCGACGATCTTCACGTCCGGCTTGTGCTCCCTCAAATACCGCCCGACACCCATCAGCGTGCCGGTGGTCCCCAGCCCCGCCACGAAGTGCGTCACGGACGGCAGGTCGGCGAGGATCTCCGGACCGGTGGTCGCGTAGTGCGCACCCGCGTTGTCCGGGTTGCCGTACTGGTAGAGCATCACCCAGTCCGGGTGCTCGGCGGACAGCTCCTTCGCCACCCGCACCGCGGTGTTGGAACCACCCGCGGCCGGGCTGGAGATGATCTCCGCGCCCCACATCCCCAGCAGGTCCCGGCGCTCCTGCGAGGTGTTCTCGGGCATCACGCAGACCATGCGGTAGCCCTTGAGCTTGGCGGCCATCGCCAGCGAGATGCCGGTGTTGCCCGACGTCGGCTCCAGGATGGTGCAGCCCGGGGTGAGCCGGCCGTCCTTCTCCGCCTGCTCGATCATGTGCAGGGCGGGGCGGTCCTTGACCGAGCCGGTCGGGTTGCGGTCCTCCAGCTTGGCCCAGATCCGGACGTCGGCGGACGGCGAGAGCCGCGGCAGGCACACCAGGGGGGTGTTGCCGACCGCGGCCAACGGGGAGTCGTAGCGCATGGAGATCTCAGGCCATGCCGCCGGCGACGGCCGGCAGGATCGTCACGGTGTCGCCGTCGGTGAGCTTGGTGTTGATGCCGTCGACGAAACGGACGTCCTCGTCGTTCAGGTACACGTTCACGAAGCGGCGCAGCTTGCCGTCGTCCACGATGCGGGCGTGGATGCCGGCGTGCCGGGTCTCGAGGTCGTTGAAGAGGTCGGCGATGGTGTCACCACTGCCCTCCACCGCCTTCTGACCGTCGGTGTACTGGCGGAGGATGGTCGGGATGCGGACCTCGATGGCCATGGTTGCGGGCTCCTGTCGGGAAGTCTGGGTGGTTGGGCGCGCACAGCAGCACACCGCGGCTCATGGCCGTACGGCGGCAGGGAAACGTCAACAGATGGCGCTGTTCAGCCTGCACAGATCGACGTGCAGCCGCGCCACGAGCAGGGTGCCCCGCGCCTTGTCGCCCACGTCGTTCAGAACCATGGGGTCATCGTATCGATTCCCGGTGCCGGTTCCGGAGTGTGATTCCACATGCCGGACACTTTTTGACCGAGGTCTGAGATGACCGACCTAGGGGCGCGGGGAACTGCGCGATCGGCCCCCACCGGCCCGCAGGTGCCCACCGGCCGGTCCGGCACCGCCGAGATCCGCCGTCGTGGCTGAGCGCCGTCGCGGCGGAGAAGTCTTGGTGCGCGGCGGAGAGGAGAGAGGCAGGCCTCGCCCCGCCGGGAGTCAGTACGCCTCGACGATGCTGATCTCCTCCTCCGTCACCTCGCCGTCCACGATGCGGTACGAGCGGAACTGGAAGTCGCCGAGGCCGTCGGTGTCGGCGGTGGAGACGAGGACGTAGTGGGCGCCGGGCTCGTTGGCGTACGAGATGTCGGTCCGGGAGGGGTACGCCTCGGTCGCCGTGTGGGAGTGGTAGACGATCACCGGCTCCTCGTCGCGGTCGTCCATCTCCCGGTAGAGCTTCAGGAGGTCGCCGGAGTCGAACTCGTAGAACGTCGGGGACATCGCCGCGTTCAGCATCGGGATGAACCGCTCGGGGCGGTCCGAGCCCGCCGGGCCCGCGACGACGCCGCACGCCTCGTCGGGATGGTCCTTGCGCGCGTGGGCGACGATCTGGTCGACGAGGGCCTGGGTGATGGTCAGCATGGTCGCCAGGATAAGCAGAGGGCCGTCCCGTACCGAAGGCTGGTACGGGACGGCCCGGATGCCGGACGCCCTGAGCGGCTGCCGCAGGGGGGCGCCACGAGTGCTCCCCTGCGGCGGGCGTCCTGGAGGGGTTGGCCTTGGGTCAGCTCACCTTTTCCAGCGGTGCCGGCTCGCGGCGCTCGGCGACCTCGGGGTTGCGGTTCTTCAGGACCAGCCAGCCGACGCCCAGCGCGGCGGCCCAGCCGGCCATGACGTACAGGCAGACGCGGGAGTCGGCGTCGTACGCGATCAGGCCGGTGACGAAGAGGAGGAAGACGATCGCGATCCAGCTGCACTTCGCGCCGCCGGGGGCCGGGAAGGCGGAGGCCGGCAGGCGGCCCGCGTCGACCGCACGGCGGTAGCGGACGTGGCTGATCAGGATCATCAGCCAGGTCCAGATGCCGGCCGCGGTGGCGACGGAGGTGACGTAGCCGAACGCCTTCTCAGGGACGACGTAGTTGAGGATCACGCCGATGCCCATGAAGAGGACCGAGACGGTGATGCCGAGCGCCGGGGTCTTCGACGCGGACAGCCTGCGGAACACGGCCGGGGCCTCGCCGCTGTCGGCCAGGTTCCGCAGCATGCGGCCCGTGGAGTACATGCCGGAGTTGCAGGAGGACAGGGCGGCGGTGAGGACGACGAAGTTGACGATGCCGGCGCCCGCCGGGATGCCGATCTTCGCGAAGGCGGCCACGAAGGGGCTGACGCCCGGGGCGAACTCCGTCCACTTCACGACGCAGAGGATGACGGTGAGCGCGCCGACGTAGAAGAGGGCGATCCGCCAGGGAAGCGTGTTGATCGCCTTGGGGAGGGTCTTCTCCGGGTTCTCCGACTCGCCGGCGGTGACGCCGACCAGCTCGACCGCGAGGTAGGCGAACATGACGCCCTGAAGGGTCATCAGGGAGGAGCCGACGCCCTTGGGGAAGAAGCCGTCGAACTGGTAGAGGTTCGCGACCGAGGCGGTGTCACCGGCGGCGCTGAAGCCGAAGGTGAGGACGCCGAGACCGATCACGATCATGCCGATCAGGGCGGTGACCTTGACCATGGAGAACCAGAACTCCAGCTCTCCGAAGACCTTCACCGAGATCAGGTTGACCCCGAAGAGGATCACCAGGAAGACCAGCGCGGTCACCCACTGCGGGACGGACGGGAACCAGTAGTTCACGTAGATCGCCGCGGCGGTGAGCTCCGCCATGCCCGTCACGACCCACATCAGCCAGTACGTCCAGCCGGTGAAGTAGCCGAAGAACGGGCCGAGGAACTCGCGGGAGTACTCGGCGAAGGAGCCGGAGACCGGACGGTAGAGCAGGAGCTCGCCGAGGGCCCGCATGATGAAGAAGATGATGCCGCCGGCGAGGGCGTACATCAGGATGAGACTGGGACCGGCCTTGGCGATGTTCGCCCCGGCACCCAGGAAGAGCCCGACGCCGATGGCGCCGCCGATCGCGATCATCTGGACCTGGCGGCTGCCGAGCCCGCGCTCGTACCCCTCTTCGGAGGCTTCGGAGGTCCCGGAGGAGTTCCCCGACGTGTCGACCTGAGCGGAGGTCATGTGTGGTGTGCGCCTTTCTCCATGCCGACCCGGGCCTCTCGTCGGCCTCGGATCGGGTTTCGATCCCCCCGGATGATGGAGCGGTGCCTGACCGGCGGTTGGCCGGTTCGGTGGCGCACCCGGACGTACACATGGGTGGTGTTCGCCGGGCGGTCGTGAAGATTTATCACGGCCGCAACACTGATCACCGGGTTCCGCCGAGAGGGATTGTGGCGCACACCACTGGAAGAAGCGGACAAAGCGCGACCAAAAGTGCCATACCAGGCCGCAACGGTGACGGGATCGTTATCCGGATTTGAGCGTCCTCTGAGCGAACGCAAAATCTGGACGGATTACGGCATAAGGGTCGCGACCAGGGTCTCCTGGAGGCCGCCGAGCCACAGGTACGCCATCACCATCGGCTTGCGCGGGTCCTCGTCCGGGAGCCGGTAGAGCAGGTCCGTGTCGTCCTCGTCGGTGATGTCGAGGCGGGAGCCGATCGCGAGCCGCAGGTCGGTGAGGGCGCCGAGCCACTGCCGGGACTCCTCGGGCGTCAGCTTGAGGACCGCGTCGCCCTTCTCCTCCGGGACGAGGGCGTCCAGGGAGCGGATCACCGCGAGGGCGGTCTCCCGCTTGCCCGCCCTGAGGTCGTTCTCGGTGTAGCGGCGGAACTCGGCGGAGTGGGCCTGCCGCTCCTCCGCCTCCTCCGGGGTCTGCGGCAGCCGCTCCGGGTCGCAGTAGGCGTCCGGGAAGAGCCGGCGCAGCACCGGGTCGCTGGGCGCCTCGCTGGGCCCCTCGGCGAAGAGCTCGGCGAGCGGGTCGTCGGGGGCGTCCTCGGCGGGGCCGGGGCCGATGAGTTCCAGGAGCTGGACGGCCAGCGACCGGATGATGGAGATCTCGACGTCGTCGAGCGCGACGGCCGCGCCGCCGCCGGGGAGCGGTTCGAAGATTCCTGGCATGGAGGGGATTCGCTGCTTCCGGAGCTGTTCGAGGAGCCGATCGGGGGGGCTGATCGGGGGGCTGATCGGGGAGCCGGCCGGTGGGTCGAACGGCGGGTGTGGCTACTTCCGGTCCTGCTGGAGGGTCGCCCACAGGCCGTAGCCGTGCATCGCCTGCACGTCGCGTTCCATCTCCTCGCGACTGCCGCTGGAGACGACCGCCCGGCCCTTGTGGTGGACGTCCAGCATGAGCTTGGTGGCCTTGTCCTTGGGATAGCCGAAGTACGTCTGGAAGACGTACGTCACATAGCTCATGAGGTTGACGGGGTCGTTGTGCACGAGCGTGATCCACGGGACGTCCGGCTCGGGGACGGCGAAGGCCTCCTCCGCCGACTCGGTGCGTTCGATCTCTACGGGAGCGGGTGACGTCACAAGGCCCATGCTGCCACGGGCCCCTTAAATCGTCACACTGACACAAAGGGGTGTAGCATCTGTCGTCATGCTGCATACATCGGGGGGCGACCCCCGAACCCCCGGCCGACCTGGGGCACCCCCGAGAGACATAGCTAGGAGAGCTGTCGTGGATGTAGCGGACCTTGGGCTGCCGGTGGACGTCCCGTCGACGGCGCTCTTCACGGACCAGTACGAGCTGACGATGCTGCAGGCCGCCCTGAAGGCGGGTACGGCCGAGCGGCGGAGTGTCTTCGAGGTCTTCACCCGGCGACTGCCGGAGGGGCGCCGCTACGGCGTCGTGGGGGGCACCGGACGCGTCCTGGACGCGGTCGAGAACTTCCGCTTCGACAACGGCGTCCTCGGCTTCCTGGCGGAGCGGAAGATCGTCGACGGGCCGACCCTGGAGTGGCTCGCCGGCTACCGCTTCAGTGGCGACATCTGGGGCTACCCCGAGGGCGAGGTCTACTTCCCGGGCTCGCCGATCATGCGGGTGGAGGGCTCCTTCGCCGAGTGCGTGCTCCTGGAGACCGTGATCCTCTCCATCCTGAACCACGACTCGGCGATCGCGGCCGCCGCCTCCCGGATGTCCTCGGCCGCCGGGGATCGCCCGCTGATCGAGATGGGTGCCCGCCGCACCCACGAACTGGCCGCCGTCGCCGCCTCTCGCGCCGCCTACGTCGGGGGCTTCGCCACCACCTCCGACCTCGCGGCCGGCTTCCGCTACGGCATTCCGACGGTGGGGACGAGTGCCCACGCCTTCACCCTGCTGCACGACCACGAGCGCGACGCCTTCCGGGCCCAGGTCGACTCGCTGGGCCGGGGCACCACCCTGCTGGTCGACACCTACGACGTCGCCGAGGCGGTCCGGACGGCCGTGGAGGTGGCCGGGCCCGAGCTGGGCGCCGTCCGCATCGACTCCGGCGACCTGCTGCTGGTCGCCCACCGGGTGCGCCAGCAGCTGGACGAGCTCGGCGCCCGGAACACGCGGATCATCGTCACCTCCGACCTCGACGAGTACGCCATCGCCTCCCTGGCCGCCGCCCCCGTGGACGCGTACGGCGTCGGCACCCAGCTGGTGACCGGCTCCGGGCACCCCACCTGCTCCATGGTCTACAAGCTGGTCGCCCGCGCCGAGTCCGCCGACCCGAGGGCGCCGCTGGTGCCGGTCGCGAAGAAGTCGACGGGCGGCAAGACGTCCGTCGGCGGCCGCAAGTGGGCGGCGCGGCGGCTGGACGCCGACGGGGTGGCGGAGGCCGAGGTGGTCGGCATCGGCGACGTCCCGGCCGACCTGGTCGACCGGCAGCTCCTGGTCGAACTGGTGAAGTCCGGGGAGGTCGTCGCCCGCGAACCCCTGGACGCGGCCCGCACCCGGCACGCGGCGGCCCGTGCGAATCTGCCGCTCTCCGCGACCCAGCTGTCGCGCGGGGAACCGGTCATTCCGACGGAGTACGTGCAGGGGCGCTCGGGTAGCTAGAGCGAGTGCCCGCGTACGCGCCCCGCAAAGCCCCCTCCCCTACGCCCCCGTAAGTCTCTACGCTCATAGGTTCAGGCCGGGCCCGCACCCCTTCTTTCCGCGTCTCTCCCGTCGACGGACCCGATATCGAATGCGAAGGACACCGACCATGCGCCGCGCCTTGATCGTCGTCGATGTGCAGAACGACTTCTGCGAGGGGGGAAGCCTCGCGGTGGCAGGGGGCTCGGACGTGGCCGCCGCGATCACGGAGCTGATCGGGCAGGCGCCCGCCGGCTACCGCCACGTGGTGGCGACCCGCGACCACCACATCGCGCCGGGCGGCCACTTCGCCGACAACCCCGACTACGTCCGCAGCTGGCCGGCGCACTGTGTCGCCGGCACCGAGGGCGTGGGCTTCCATCCGAACTTCGCCCCGGCGGTCGCCTCCGGGGCGGTGGACGCGGTGTTCAGCAAGGGGGCGTACGCCGCGGCCTACAGCGGCTTCGAGGGCGTCGACGAGAACGGCGTCAAGCTGGCGGAGTGGCTGCGGGCCCGGAAGATCGACGAGGTGGACGTGGTGGGCATCGCGACCGACCACTGCGTGCGGGCCACCGCCCTGGACGCCGCGCGGGAGGGCTTCCGCACCCAGGTCCTCCTGGACCTCACGGCAGGCGTCGCGGAGGCGACGACGGAGCGCGCCCTGGAGGAGCTCCGCGAGGCGGGCGTGGAACTGACGGGCAAGCCGGTGGTCTGAGGGACCGGGGCCCTTCACCCTTTGCCCGCCCGGACCCGCCCGGACCTTTTCCGCCGGTCACATCGATTTCCGCCGCAGCGGCGCTCAGCCGCGACGGCGGATTCCGGCGGTGCCGGACCGGCCGGTGGGCACCTGCCGGCCGGTGGGGGCCGGTCGCGCCCACGCGGCGGAGCCGCACATCGATACAGCCCCGCGCCCCTGAGTCGGCCGCCCGGCCCGGCAACAATCCATCGCCTCGCCGGTCGCACCCACGCGGCGGAGCCGCACATCGATACAGCCCCGCGCCCCTGAGTCGGCCGCCCGGCCCGGTGTTGAAAAGTGCTGGTCAGGCCGCCGTTGGTCTTCGGAGGAGGGATCTGATCGGTCTCCAGAGTTCCAGGGCCGTGACACCGTTGTCAGGGGCGGTTCGCCATATCAGGCCGTCGGGGTGGTGGAGGACGGCGGTGATCTCGTCCGGGGTCGGCGGGGCGGCGTTGCCCCGCAGGTAGACGGCCCGCATGCCCAGGTTGCGGAGCCTCGTCAGGGCCCGGGCGCGGTTCTGGGCGTGGACCAGTACCCGGACGGCGGACGAGCCGTCCGCGGTGGCGGGGCTGGGTAGGTTCAGCGCCACCACCACCCTGCCGTTCGGCAGCTTGCAGAACCCTCCTGCGGCCATGCGGTCACACCCCCGTGTGCGTCGGTGTCAATAAGAAAGCCACAGGAGGCACCTAAACACGAGCGGCGGCGACCCGCCAAGGGGTCGCCGCCGATACGTGTCTGACCTGCAATGATGCGGATTACTTCACTGCGGGACCGACCTGGAGGGAGATCGTCGATCCGTCCCGGGCCTCCGTCACGATGTTGATCTTCGTGTTGGTGTCAGTGATCTTGACGCCGCCGGCCGGGTTCGAGGCGTCGTAGTAGTCGCTCTTGTGGTCGTTGAAGACCGACACCCCGGAGGACTGCCTGATCTTCGTCGCCACGTCCGCCTTGTGGAGGGTGATGCCGTCGCTCGCGTAGAGGCTGAACGGCGAGTCGTAGGCCTGGATGCGGTTGCGCATCAGCGTGCCGTCGGACCACTTCAGCGGCGTCGGGTGCGAGTCGATCGGGAGGATCAGACCGGTACCGGGGTGGACGCTGGTGTTGTCGTCCGCCTCGGAGAGGTCCCACTTCCAGATCAACAGGCCGTTCTGGTACGCGTAGTGCTCCACCCAGTCCGGACGGGTCGTCGAGAAGCCGAAGTTGTACGGGCCGACCTCGAGGGTCTTGTCGTACGACACGTACTGGCGGTTCTCCGCGATGTAGTACTGCGCGTAGTCCTTGGTGAAGGACGCGCCGATGCGGGAGAAGCCGGACGCGGTCCAAGCGGCGTCCGCCGACTCGGCGTTGTCGGAGAAGACCGTCGAGCCGTCCGCGGTCAGGGTGATCTCGTCGGCCGCGAAGCCCTTGAGGGCGACCCCGCCGTCGGTCTGGTAGCGGAAGCGCAGCTGGATCTTCTGGCCCGCGTAGGCGTCCAGCGGGTACGCCAGCTTGGTGTACGCGTCGACCGAACCGGTGAGCGCCGGCTTGTCGCTGCCGTCGCGCGGGATGGCGGCGCCGTTCACCGTGCCGTCCAGGGCGGTCCAGTTGGCGCCGCCGTCGGTGGAGACCTCGGTGTAGAGGTAGTCGTAGCCCGACTCGATGTCGAACCAGCCGTCGAGCGACAGCGTGGCCGACGACTTGCCGGTGAGGTCGACGTCACGGGTCAGCGTGTTCTTGAGGTTGTCGCCGCTGCCGCTCCACCACTGGGTCGAGCCCTCGGCCGGGGTGACGACGGTGGTGGTGACCGCCTTGTCGGGAAGCGAGACCACCAGGGCCTGCTTGTCCTTCGTGTTGTACTCGGCGACGCCCAGCTTGTGGCTGGACTTGGTGCCGGCCTTGGCCACGTCGTAGTTGAGCCAGCCGAGCTGCAGCTTGTCCCAGGCGTTCATGTCGCCCGGCAGGTCGCCGATCGCTTCCTTGCCGGTGCCCAGCCAGGAGCCGGAGGACATCAGGGTCCAGAAACCGGTGGAGTTCTCGCCGCCGTTGGTGTCGTACTCGTCCGGCAGGCCGAGGTCGTGGCCGTACTCGTGGGCGTAGACGCCGAGTCCGCCGTTCTCCGGCTGCATGGTGTAGTCGCCGACCCAGATGCCGGTGTCGCCGACCTGGGTGCCGCCGAGCTTGTTGTCCGCGGGGCCGGTGGCGCCGGCGTCGGTGCCGAAGGCGTACCAGCGGTGCGCCCAGATCGCGTCGGTGCCCTGGGCGCCGCCGCCCGCGGACTCGTCCTCGCCGGCGTGCACGATCTGGAAGTGGTCGACGTAGCCGTCGGGCTCGTTGAAGTTGCCGTCGCCGTCGTAGTCGTAGCGGTCCCACTGGTCGTACTGGGCGAGGTCGGCCTTGATGGCGGCGTCGGACTCGCCGGCCGCCTTCTGGCCGGCGACCCAGGAGGTCAGGCCGTCGCGCACCAGGTTCCAGACGCTGGAGCAGGTGGTCGAGCCGCAGGCGTTGTTGCCGTACCGCGCCTCGTTGTAGGGGACCTTGACCCAGTCGGTGACCTCACCGTCGACCGAGTAGCGGCCCGAGGACTGCTTCTCGTAGTACTTCTTCAGCGACTCGGTGTTCTTGCCGGTGCCGAAGTAGAGGTCCTGGAAGTGCTGCTGGTTGTAGTCCGCCTGCCACGCCGTGGAGTTGTCCTTGGTGCGGTCCGGCTGGGCTATCTGGTTGTGCAGCGGGCCGACCGTGCCGTTGTAGCGGGGGTCGGTCTGGTCGCCGAACTCCACCAGGATCGTGAAGATCTTGTCCGTCTTCTCGCGGCCGAGTTCGACGTACTTGCTGTCGCCCTTCTTGCCCTTGAGCTGGACGACCTGGGAACCGTCGCGGTCCTTGACCTGGGCCTTGCCGGATATGACCTGGTCGAGGGCCTCCTGGCGCTGGGCCTCCTGGGTCTTGCTCAGGGGGCCGTCGAGGTCGTGCTCCTCCTGCTTCGTCGACGGGTCGTGCCGGTCGACGGTGCTGGTGGTCGCCGCCGGGGCCGCGGCCTCCGCGACCGCGAAGGTGGCGAAGCCCACGGAGGCGGTAGCGAGCGTCACGCCGACGGCGAGTGCTCTGAACGTCCAGGGTCTGCTGGTCACTTGAGTTCCTCCCCCGCGCCGCGCGCACGGCAAGGGGGACCGGGTGATGGTTTGGGGGTCCGTGCGCGCACGTTCAACGCGTCGATTCAAGTGACGATATTTGACTACTGGTTTACGAGAAAAGACAGACCTTGACTCGGACAGTTCAACTGCACTATGCGGAGCGGAAGTTCGCTTTACGGACGCCGGGCACGGAGGTACCCCGGAAGGGTCTCGCCCAACCGGCGCGCATATGCCTCCGGTTGCCGTACGCCATGCGACCGTGCGCCCCCTGTGCACCGGTACCGTGGGTTAGGTCACGCTTACCGGCCGTTCCTCTCGGGCATGCACGCGAATAGAGTCGAACGGTGGAACGCCCGGAAGCCGGTGGAAACCAAGGCCGGTTCCCCGTCTCACCCCCATATCTCCCGAGGACACGATTGCCATGCCTCGTCCGACCCCGGCACAGCTCGTCTACGGTTCCTGCACCGTGATCTGCTCGACGCTCGCCATGCTGCTGCTGTCACAGACGAGTTCGGGCATCGGGATCGCGGTCATCGCGCTCGCCGCGCTCGGTCTGGGACTGCTGGTCGCCATGACGATCCCGCTCCCTCGGCCGCGTACGGTCGCACAGTCCGTGCCCGCCCCGACCCCCCTGCCCGAGGTGCGGATCCCCGTGCACCGGGAGACCGTGGCCGCCGCCACGGCCGAGCCCGTCCGGGAGCCCACCGCGCCCTGACGTACGCACACGAGTGAAGTCGGCGGGTCCGTGAGACTGACGGACCCGCCGACTGCTTGTGCGCCCCCCTGTTGCACGCCCCCTTGCACCGCCCCCGCTACGTGCTCGTGCTGACCACGACCGTCTTCGCGGCCTTGTCGTGCAACCCCTGTTTGTACGGCTTGTCGAAGAAGCTCCAACCGCCGCAGATCACGGTCCAGATGCAGGCGCAGCAGAAGGCGAACGGCACCCACAGCACCAGGGCGCGCAGCAGCGAGGTCTGGGTGGTGGGCGTGGCGCCGTCGGCCAGGTTGGCGACCCGCATACCGAGCCACTTCATGCCCAGGGTCTGCCCGGACTTGGCGATCAGCAGGGTGTCGTAGGCGACGAACAGGACGGCGGCGACGAGCGACTGGGCGAACGACCGCCCTGCCGAGATCCTGTCCCCGTCCATCTGGTACTCGCTCACCCCGAACGCCCAGGTGAGCAACGCGACCACGATGCCCACCAGGATCATGTCGATGATCCGCGCGAGGGTGCGCTTGCCGCTGTCGGCGAGCGGCGGCATCCCGGCGAGCGGATCGTCGGGATAACCGCCGGCTCCGCCGCCGCCTCCATAAGGCCCGCCGCCTCCGTAGGGACCACCGCCCCCGTGGGCGTCGCCGCCCGCTCCGTAGGGGCCGCCGCCGTAGGAGGGGGGCGGGGGCTGCGAGCCGCCGTACGGGGTGTCGTACGGCGAGCCCGCCCCCTGGCCCTCGCTCTGGCCCCCGCTCTGGCCCCCGTTCCGGCCCGGCGGGGGCTGCTTCCGGAACGGATCGTCCTCCGGCGGCTCTCCGGAGCCGGGGGGCGGGGGCGGTTCGGTGCTCATGGCCCGAGTGGACCGCGAACCCGCCGGGCCCGCATCCGGCGAGCGGCCGTACGGGGTACGGCCGCTCCGAACAGGCCGGGTGGTAGCGCCCCGAAGGGGCGCGGGGCCGAGTCGATATGCGGCTCTGCCGCGTGAGCGCGACCAGCCACAACGGCGCCACAGACGAACGACGGCACATCGCGGCGCCACCAGCGAAGCGCTCAGCCGGCGACGAAGGTGTGCGCCGCCTTGTCGTGCCAGCACTGGTGCCAGGGCCGGTCGAACAGGCACCAGGCGACGCCGACGATCCCGATGCCGAGCAGTCCGGGCACGGTGTACACCAGCCAGCGGCGCAGCGCGGCGCCGAAGGTCGGCGGCTCGTGACCCTCGATGTCCCGCACCTCCAGGCCGAACAGCTTCTTGCCGAGCGTGCGGCCCCACCTGGCGGTGGGCAGCACCTCGTAGAGGACGCCGACGACGAGCAGGACGGCGAGCACGATCCCGAGGTACAGGCCGGTGGTGCCGTCGAGCAGCCAGACGGTCTCGGTACGGCCGGAGAGCTTGGCCGCGTCGATCTTGTCCTGCACATGGGCGGCGGCCTTGGTCCCGAACGGTACGGCGGCGGCCGCGGTCACCGCGCCGACGACCAGGCTGTCGACGAGCCGTGCGGCGAACCGTTTGCCGAGCCCGGCGGGCCGGGCCGCCGCCTGTCGCCGCGCGGCCGCCTGGAAGACGTCCTCCACCGGCGGCTTCCAGGGAGCGACCTGCGGGTCACCGGCGAGCTGGTGCACCTGCTGCGCCCAGGAGGACTGCCCGCCACCGGCGCCGGAGGCCATCGGGGTGGCGGGGCCGGGGGCAGGGGCCATCGGGGACCGGGGCGCGGCGGACTGCTGGGGCGGGACGGCGGGGGCGACGGCCTGGGGGGCGGGCTGCGCGGGGGCGGCGGGCTGGGCCTGGGCCGCGGCGGCGCGGGCGGCGGCCGCCTTTCCGGCGCCGAAACCGGGGCGCGCGCTGCCGCCGGCGCCGGGGGCACCGACCGGCCCCTGGGCGGCGTGGCCGGGGCCGCCGGCCGCACCGGACCCGGGGCCGGGCGTGCCCTCGTCCCGGATCGGCCGGAACGTCATCGTGCCGTCGTCCAGGGGCGGCTGGGTGGCCGGCGGGGTCCCCGCCGGGCCGACCGTCGGCCTGCGGAAGATGAACGTGCCGCCGGAGTCGACGTCCCCCTGGTCCGCCGGCGGGATCGTCGCCGTGCCGTCGGTGCGGGAGGACCGGCCGTCCGGCTGGGCCGGGGAGCCCGCCGCCCGCGGGTCGCTGCCCCAGGCACCCCCGGCGGCCGCCCAGCCGGCGGCGGCCCCCGGCTGCGGGTCCTCGTCGAAGAAGTGCGGGCCGGTCTCCTCGACCGCCGAGGCCGCCGAGGCCGCGGGTGCCGCCGGAGCGGCGGGGACGGCGGGCGCCGCGGGGTGGGACCCGGGCGGCGCGACGAGGGGTTCGCCGTCCGACGGGGCCGGGCGGCTGGTGCCCGGCACCCACGCGGCGCCGTTCCAGTAACGGACGTAGCCGGGGATGGACGGGTCCGGGTAGTAGCCCTCGCGGGGCCGTTCGTCACCGGGTGCCGGGGTTGGGGCGGTCATGTCCGTCATCCCGTATCTGCTCGGGGGTCATGTGGGAGCCTCCACATCTATCAGACCCGGGTGCCCGTCACCGCCAGTCCCGCAGGACCCGCCCCTTTCCGGGCAGCCCTGTGCACCCGCTTCACCGCATCCGAAAAAAACTTCCCGGAACCCGCGTAATGCTCGCGGCCCCAGCCGCTCTCCACTCGTACGGGCCCACCCGCAGGCGCCCGCACGACCGACCGAGAGAGGAAACGGACGTCATGCATCACACCGTGGTGGAACGCGAACTGGAGCTGCGGCTCATCCTGTCCCCCGAGCGGAGCATCCCGGTCCCGGCCCGGCTGACCTACCGCTCCGACGACCCGTACGCCGTCCACGTCAGCTTCCACATCAACTCCGAGTTCCCGGTCCACTGGACCTTCGCCCGCGACCTGCTCGTGGAGGGGGTGTTCCGGCCGTGCGGGCACGGGGACGTGCGGGTGTGGCCGACGAAGTCGGAGGGCCGCAGCGTCGTGCTGATGGCGCTGAGTTCACCCGACGGTGACGCCCTGCTCGAGGCCCCGATCCCCCAGGTGTCCGCCTGGCTGGAGCGGACGCTGCGGGTGGTGCCCCCGGGGACTGAGGGCGGGCAGCTGGGGATCGACGAGGCGCTCGACCAGCTGCTCGCCCAGTGAGGGCCCCGCGGCGGAAGCCGTGGGGGAGCTGCGTGGAGACCACAGGGGATCAGAACAGCTTGCCGGGGTTGAGGATGCCCAGCGGGTCGAAGACGTGCTTCACGGCCCGCTGCATCTCCACGCCCACCGGCCCGATCTCGCGGGCCAGCCACTCCTTCTTCAGGACGCCGACGCCGTGTTCGCCGGTGATGGTGCCGCCGAGTTCCAGACCGAGGCCCATGATCTCGTCGAAGGACTCGCGGGCCCGGCGGCACTCGTCGGGGTCCTGTGCGTCGAAGCAGACCGTGGGGTGGGTGTTGCCGTCGCCCGCGTGGGCGACGACCCCGATGGTCAGCCCGTGCTTCTCCGCGATCCGCTCCACGCCCTCGATCATGTCGCCGAGCCGGGAGCGGGGCACGCACACGTCGTCGATCATCGTGGTGCCCTTGACAGCCTCCAGGGCGACGAGCGAGGACCGGCGGGCCTGGAGGAGGAGTTCGGACTCGGCGGCGTCGTCGGCGGGGACCACCTGGGTGGCGCCCGCGGCCTCGCAGAGCGCGCCGACGGCGGCCAGGTCGGCGGCGGGGTCCGGGGTGTCGAAGGCGGCGAGCAGCAGGGCCTCGGTGGACTCCGGCAGACCCATCCGGGTGAGTTCGTTGACCGCCTTCACGGTCGTACGGTCCATCAGTTCGAGCAGGGACGGCACATGGCCGCCTGCCATGATCCGGCACACCGCGTCGCAGGCGGCGGCCGCGGAGGCGAACTCGGCGGCCAGCACCAGCTGCTGCGGCGGCTTGGGCTTCAGCGCGAGCACGGCCCGTACGACGATGCCGAGCGAGCCCTCGGAGCCGACGAACAGCCGGGTGAGGTCGTAGCCGGCGACGCCCTTCGCCGTACGGCGGCCGGTGGACATCAGCCGCCCGTCCGCGAGGACGACGTCCAGACCGAGCACGTACTCGGCGGTCACCCCGTACTTCACGCAGCACAGGCCGCCCGAGGCGGTGCCGATGTTGCCGCCGATCGTGCACATCTCCCAGCTGGAGGGGTCCGGCGGGTAGTAGAGGCCGTGTTCCTCGACCGCGCGGGAGAACGTCGCGTTGACGACGCCGGGCTCGACGACCGCGATGCGGTCCACCGGCGAGATCTCCAGCACCCGGTCCATCTTCGTCAGGGACAGCACGATGCAGCCGTCGGTGGCGTTGGCGGCGCCGGACAGGCCGGTGCGGGCGCCCTGCGGGACGACCGGGACGCGCAGTTCGGTGGCGACGCGCATGACGTGCTGGACGTGTTCCACGGTGCGGGGCAGCACGACGACGGCCGGGGTGCCGGCCGGACAGAAGCTCGCCATGTCGTTGGCGTAGGAGGCGGTCACGTCGGGGTCGACGAGAACCGCGTCGGCCGGCAGACCCGCGAGGAGCCGGTCGGTGAGGTTGCTGGTGGCCTCGTCCCGAGGCGCTTCGATACGGCTCATGATCACAGCGTCGCACCCGGGGCCATCGGTGTGAACCCCAGAGGTGCCCTCCTTGGGCCGCACGGATGCGCTGGTCGTATTGACGCACAGTGTGCGTCATGTGCGCGCTGGATAACCGACCGTCCCCACCGGCCACCTCACTGCTCCTCGAACCGGCGCCGCCGCGCCGCCGCCGTGGCCGGGTACTGCGGCGACTGCTGGTCGTGGCGCTGGCGGGCGGGGTGGCGGCGGGCGGCACGCTGATGCTGTGGCCGCGCGAGCCGCACCGGGCCGCACCGGGCCCCGCCGCCGGGCCGCGGGCCCAGGCGGCCGCGCGGGCGGCGGCCCTGGCCGCGGCGCAGACGGCCGTCGTCAACGGCCTGCCCGCCGCGCTGCCCGACCTCACGACGCTCATCGGCGCCCGCGAAGCACGCGTGAAGGAGCAGCCGAGGGACGCGCAGGCCTGGGCCGTGCTCGGGGCCGCGTACATCGAGCGGGCGCGCCGGAGCGCCGACACGGGCGACTACCCCCGGGCCGAGCGCGCGCTGCAGACCTCCCTCAAGGTGGCCGGGAAGAGCAACACCGAGGCGCTGAGCGGACTGGCGGTCCTGGCCGTGGCGCGCCGGGACTTCCCGCAGGCCAAGCAGTTCGGCGAGGAGGCGCTGAAGACGGCGCCGAAGCGGTGGTCGGCGTACCCGGTGCTGATCGACGCGTACAACGGGCTCGGCGACTACAAGGCGGCCCGGTCCACGCTGGACAAGCTGATGGCGCTGAAGGCCGGGGCGGACGTGAGGCCGGCGGTGATGGCGCGGGCCTCGGCGGTGTACCGGGACCGGGGCTGGCGCGAGGACGCGGCGGCCCAGGTGACCGACGCGGCGGCGGCCGCCCGGACCCCCGCCGAGCAGGCCGCGTATCTCTGCCAGGCCGGGCAGCTGGCCTGGGAGCGGGGTGACCGGGAGGACGCGCTGCGGCACTTCACCGCGGCCGTACGCCTGGACCCCGACCAGTCGGCCGCGCGCGCCGGGCAGGGGCGGGCGCTGGCCGCGCTGGGCCGGGCGCAGGAGGCGCTGACCGCGTACCAGGGGTCGCTGGCGCACCGGCCGACTCCCCAGGTCGCCCTGGAACTGGGCGAGTTGTACGAGTCGCTGGGCATGGGCCGGCAGGCGGAGTCGCAGTACACGCTGCTGCGGAAGCAGGTGCAGCAGGAGCTGGCGGCCGGGGTCGACGACGATCTGGTGATCGGGCAGTACGAGGCGGACCACGGGGACGTCCAGGAGGCGGTGCAGCGGCTGACGGCCGAGTGGGAGCGCCAGCCGGGCATCGAGGTCGCCGACGCCCTCGGCTGGGCACTGCACCGGGCCGGCGACGACAAGGAGGCGCTGCGGTACGCCTCGGTCGCGACGGACTCGACGAAGGGCGGCGGGGTCCGCAGCGCGCTGTACGCCTTCCACCGGGGCATGATCGAGCGCGACCTGGACCTGGAGGCCCCGGCCCGCCGCCACCTCCAGGACGCCCTGCGGACCAACCCGTACTTCTCCCCGCTCCAGACCCCGGCGGCCCGCGCCACCCTCACCGCCCTCGGCGACCAGCCACCCAACGAGGAGCTGCCGCAGTAGGGCGGCGCAGGTGGGGGTGGGGGTGGGGGTGGGTCACAGGTTGCCGCGGCGGTCCTGTTCCCGCTCGATCGCCTCGAACAGGGCCTTGAAGTTGCCCTTGCCGAAGCCCATCGAGCCGTGGCGTTCGATGATCTCGAAGAAGACCGTCGGCCGGTCCTGGACCGGCTTGGTGAAGATCTGGAGCAGGTAGCCGTCCTCGTCCCGGTCGGCGAGGATCCTCAGCTCGCGCAGGGTGTCCAGCGGCACCCGGGTGTCGCCGACCCACTCGCCGAGGGTGTCGTAGTAGGTGTCCGGGGTGTTCAGGAACTCGACGCCGGCCGCGCGCATGGTCCGTACCGTCTCGACGATGTCGTTCGTGTTGAGCGCGATGTGCTGGACGCCGGCCCCGCCGTAGAACTCCAGGTACTCGTCGATCTGGGACTTCTTCTTGGCGATCGCGGGCTCGTTGATCGGGAACTTGACCTTGAGGGTGCCGTCGGCGACCACCTTCGACATCAGCGCGCTGTACTCGGTGGCGATGTCGTCGCCCACGAACTCCTTCATGTTCGTGAAGCCCATGACCTGGTGGTAGAACTCGACCCAGTCGTTCATCCGGCCGAGTTCGACGTTGCCGACGCAGTGGTCGACGGCCTGGAAGGTGCGCCGGGCGGGGGGTTCGACGATCGGGTTCGCGGCGACGAACCCCGGGAGGTACGGGCCGTCGTAGCCGGTCCGCTCCACGAGGGTGTGCCGGGTCTCGCCGTACGTGGCGATCGCCGCCAGCACCACCGTGCCGTACTCGTCCTTCAGCTCGTACGGCTCGGCCACCGACCGCGCGCCGTGCTCGACGGCGTAGGCGTACGCGGCGCGGGCGTCCGGGACCTCGATGGAGAGGTCGACGACCCCGTCGCCGTGCTCGGCCACATGGCGGGAGAGGAAGTGGCCCCACTCGGTGTCCGGGCGGATGACGGAGGTGAGGACGAACCGGGCCGAGCCGTTCTCCAGGACGTAGCTCGCGGTCTCGCGGCTGCCGTTCTCCGGTCCGGAGTACGCGACCAGCCGCATGCCGAAGGCGGTGGAGTAGTAGTGCGCCGCCTGCTTGGCGTTGCCCACGGCGAAGACGACCGCGTCCATCCCCCTGACCGGGAAGGGGTCGTCCTGCCGGGCGGTCGCAGCGGGAGTGTGGTGTGTGGTCTGCGTCATGTCCGAAGGGTGAACCGGGCCCGCAAGGTGCGCAATAGATAGCGTTTCTCCTGGGCAATATGTTCAGCAGTACGGCCGTAGCGGCCGACTTTCTGTACAGGGTGACCACCCATGGAGGCGGGCATGACGATCGATCGTCTGGACGGGCGGATCCTGGTGCTGCTGGCCCGGGAGCCGCGCATCGGGGTCCTGGAGATGTCCCGTCGGCTGGGGGTGGCCCGGGGGACCGTGCAGGCGCGGCTGGACCGGCTCCGGTCGAGCGGGGTGATCCAGGGATTCGGCCCCCAGGTCGATCCGGCGGCCCTCGGCTACCCGGTCACCGCGTTCGCCACCCTGCAGATCCGGCAGGGCCAGGGTCCGGACGTGCGGGCGCACCTGGCGACCGTGCCGGAGGTGCTGGAACTGCACACCACCACCGGCACCGGCGACATGCAGTGCCGCCTGGTGGCCCGCTCCAACGCCGACCTCCAGCGGGTGATCGACCGGGTGGTCGGATTCGAGGGCATCGTCCGGGCCTCCACGGCGATCGTCATGGAGAACCCCGTTCCGCTGCGGATCATCCCGCTGGTGGAACAGGCCGCGGCGGACAGCGAAGGGACGACCTGACCGGCACGCGAGTTCCAAAGAAGTCGATGCAAAAGAGGTGTTGCAAAGGAGCCTTTGCATAGCTATCTTTGTACACATGACGGAGCACGAGGAACGCAAACCGCGCCGGCTGGACGCCCGCTCCCTGCGGGGGCTCGCCCATCCGCTGCGGATGCAGCTGCTGGACGCCCTGCGGCAGTACGGTCCCGCCACCGCGTCCCAACTGGCCGAGCGGCTGGGCGAGTCCAGCGGCGCGACCAGCTACCACCTGCGCCAGCTCGCCGAACACGGCTTCGTCGAGGACGCCCCGGAGCGCGGCAAGGGCCGCGAGCGCTGGTGGCAGGCCGCGGACCAGGGCATCACCTACGACAGCGCGGACTTCGAGGACGCGAGTCCCGAGATACGGGGACTGACGGAGGTGTTCCTGCAGGAGGCCGCCGCGCGTCACAGCCGCGAGCTGGCCGCCTGGCTCGGCACCCGTGACCGGTGGTCCCCGGCCTGGACCCGCTCCTCGGACATGAGCGACATGGGTCTGCGGCTCACCCCCGACCTGGCCTTCGAACTGATCGAGAAGATGCACGCCCTGGTCGACGACTACCGGGACCGGGTCCCCGACAAGGACACCCCGGAGTCACAGCAAGTGCGCGTCCACACGCACCTCTTCCCCATCGAGACGGACTGAGAGGCACACCATGTACACGCAGGCCCAGCTCGCCCGGCACCACATGACGGAACTGCACGCCCAGGCGGAGAACCACCGGCTGGCGAAGAAGACCAAGCCGGAGCGGGAACTCCGCGAGCGCATCGGCTGGACGCTGGTGGAAGTCGGCCTGCGCCTGGCATCGCCCGCCCCGGCAATCGCCCGGTAAGGGACACCACTCAGCGCCCCGCAAGCTCAGCGCCCCTTTAGGGGCGCGGGGAACTGCGCGAGCAACCCCCACGCACCCGCACCCGAAACTCAACAGCTGGGGACCTTCTCCCCCTTCTCCAACGCGACCAGGTCGGACACGGCCCCCTTCAGTGTCGTGACCGGCACCAGCCGCAACCCCTTCGGCAGCTCCCCCTTGGCATCGGCGCACTCGTCCTTCGGCACGAGGAAGACGGTCGCCCCGTCCCTGCGCGCGGCCTGCGTCTTCAGCCCGACCCCGCCCACGGCGCCCACCGTGCCGTCCGCGGCGATGGTCCCCGTACCGGCGATCTTCTTCCCCCCGGTGAGGTCTCCCCCGCTGCCGTTCCCGTCCAGCTTGTCGATGATCCCGAGCGAGAACAGCAACCCCGCGCTCGGCCCGCCCACATCCGCCAGCTTCAGGGTTACCTTGACCTTGCTCGCGCTCAGGTCGAGGTACTTCAGCGCCGCCTGGGCCGCGGCGTCCTGCGACTGCTCCATCTGCTCGGTGTTGTGCTGCTCGATCTCCTTGACGCTGTTGCCGCTCGGGTAGACCGAGTCGCGCGGCATGACCGCCCGGTCCGTCCGGAACCAGCTGCCGATCACGTCACCGAGCGAGACCCGCGCGTCCGGCCCGGTCGCCTCGATCGTCGTCATCCGCAACTGGCCGCTGGTCGTGCGGACGGGCGCCCCGGAGACGGTGATCACCGGGGTGCCCTTGTTGTCACCGAGGACGTTCGCCGTCATCCCGGGCTGGGCCACCGAGAACGGCAGCGGCGCGAAGACGGCCGTACCGATCAGGGCCACGACGGGAACCGCACAGACGGCGATGGCCTGGAGACGCGTGAGACGTGAGAGCACGGAGTCAATCTAACGCGGCGACCTGTTCAGGCCACCGCCCGACCACCACCCGACCGCCACCCGACCATCGGCCGCCCGACCACCGGCCGCCCGGCCGTCACGCGACCGCCGCCCGGTCAGCGCCCGAGCAGCTCGCGGCGCCCGCGGGTGAACCGGCGCAGCGCGTCCGGCAGCGGCTCGATCCCGATCCCGGGGCCCGTGGGCACCGGGAGGTGCCCGTCCTCCAGCACGAACGGTTCGGTGATGTCCTCCGCGAAGTACCGGCCCGACGCCGAGGTGTCGCCCGGCAGCGTGAACCCCGGCAGCGCCGCGAGCGCCAGGTTGGGCGCCCGCCCGATCCCGGTCTCCAGCATGCCGCCGCACCACACCGGCACCCCGTGGGCGCGGGCCACGTCGTGGATCCGGCGGGCCTCCAGATAGCCGCCGACCCGTGCGGGCTTGACGTTCACCACCCGGCACGCGTCCATGGCGATCGCGGCAGCCGTGTCCCGCGCGCCGTGCAGGGACTCGTCGAGACAGACCGGTGTCGCGATCCGGCGCTGCAGCTGGGCGTGGCCGTGCAGGTTGTCCTCCTCCAGCGGCTCCTCGATCAGCAGCAGCCCGAACTCGTCGAGCCGCCGCAGGTGCTCCGCGTCGGCGAGGCCGTACGCCGTGTTCGCGTCGACCTGGAGCGGCAGCGCGTCCCCGAACCGCTCGCGCACCGCCCGTACCGGTTCGACGTCCCAGCCGGGCTCGATCTTCAGCTTGATCCGGACGTACCCCTCGGCCAGGTACCGCTCGACGTCGTCCAGCAGCTCGCCGACCGAGTCCTTGATGCCGACCGAGACACCCGCCGGCACCCGGTCCCGCACCGAACCCAGGAACACGGACAGCGGCATCCCGTAGGTCCGCAGCTCCGCGTCCAGCACCGCCGTCTCCAGCGTGGCCTTCGCCAGCTCGTGCCCCTTGACCTTCGCCGTCGCCGGGCCGACCGCGGCGGCGGTGAGGTCCCGCAGCGCCGCCACCCGCGGCACCAGGAAGTCGCGCAGCACGATCTCCGCGCCGGCCACGAACTCCGAGCAGTACAGCGGCTCGGGATCGGCGGCGAACTCCGACCAGCCCTCGGCGGTGTCGGTGACGACGTGGAGCAGGAAGGTGTCCTTCGTCGTCATGGTCCCGAAGGACGTACGGAAGGGCGTGACCAGCGGGATCGCCACCTGTACGAGTTCGACGCGCTCCAGCTTCACGCCGTCGCCCCCGTCGTGCGGGCGAGCGTGTACCAGCCGTCGCGGGACATCCCCACGGCCCGGAAACCCTCGGCGAAGGCCGCCGTGAACACCTCGCGGACGGCGTACCGCCAGCGCAGGGCGAGCGCCGGGTCCGCGGCCCGCAGCCGTACGACGTCCTCCGGCACCCGGCACCACACGGCCCGGTCGCCGGGGTCGCGGCGGGCGAGGACCTCGCCGTCGGGGCCGCGGTGGCTGGCCGGGGCGTCGTGGCGGTCGTACCCGGTGGCGGGCGGCACGGTGGGGTCCGCCGTCAGGTCCCAGGTCACCGTCAGCCGGTCGCTCTCGTCGCCGTCGTTCACGCCGTCGGCCATCGGGCCGTAGAAGTCGACGAGGTACTCGGTGCCGGTGGCGCCCAGCTTGACCAGGTTGAAGCGCGCGTTGCGGCCGACCAGCGGGTCGAAGGTCCAGCGCATGGTGCGGGCGCCGAGGCTCAGGGCCCAGTCGCGCTGGGCCCGCTTCACGGCGTGTCCGAGGCCCTGGTCGGCGGCGGCGACGAGGGAGTAGGTGTCACGGTCCGGGCCGAACACGGCGACGGCCGCCCCGGCCAGCCGCGTGCCGTCGTAGGCGGCGTGCACGGCGCCGCCCGCGTGGACCAGGCTGTGCAGGACCTCGGCCGGGTAGGGCGGGGCGGTGCGGGGCGTCTGCCAGACGTCGCTGAAGTAGCCGGTGACGGCCGCGAGCCCGGCGACGTCGTGGACGGTTCGGATGCTGACTCCGGTCACGGTCAGGGTCATGATCCGAGTCTCGGAGCCGGCCCCTTCCCGTGCGTTGTGCGGACGGACAAGGAATGCATATCTTGATGAGGAGATCGGCCAAGATCGGCCAAGCACCCGCTTCCCCGCTTCCCTGCTTCCCCGCTTCCCTGCTTCCCTGAGGACTCCCATGGACGCCTGCACCCTCGGCGACCTGCTCGACGTCGTCGGCGGTCCCTCCGTCCGGCTGCACACGGCCCCCGCCGGGCTGACCGTGCCGGTGACCGAGGCGCTGCTGTACGACGCCCACGCCCCGCTGCCCCGGCGGCCCGGGGCGCTGCTGCTGGCGGTCGGGGTGCGCGCGGCGGCGGCCGGGCCGCTGGTGCGGGCGGCGGCCGAGGCGGGGCTGACCGGGGTCGTGGTGCGGGGTGCGGACGGGCCGGTCGGGGAGGCGGAGACGCACGGGGTCGCGCTGCTGTCGGTCGACGAGGACGCCGCCTGGCACCACGTGCACCTGCTGCTGGCCTCGGCGATCGGCGCCCGCCCGGCGGCCCCCGGGAGCGGCCTCGGCGACCTGTTCGCGCTGGCGGACGCGATCGCGGCGGGCGTCGGCGGGGCCACCGCCATCGAGGACCCCCGGCAGCGGATCCTCGCCTACTCCACCGTCGCCGGCCAGCCGGTCGACGAGGACCGCCGGCAGGGCATCCTGGGCCTCCAGGTGCCGCCCAGCGCCGAGAACACCGAGCAGTACCGGACCCTGTTCGCGGCCGAACGGCCGGTCAGGCTCCCGGCGTTGCGGGACGCCGACCTGCCCCGGCTGGCGATGGCGGTGCGGGCCGGCGGCGAGACGCTCGGCTCGGTCTGGGTGGTCGACGGCGGTGCGCTGGCGCCGGACGCCGAGGAGACCCTCGCGCAGGGCGCCGCCACCGCCGCCCTGCTCCTGCTGCGCGCCCGCGCGGCGCAGGAACTGGCCCGTCACCAGAGCGGCGACCTGCTGCGCCGGCTCCTCGACGGCACGGCGGACGCCCCGGCCGCCGCGGCCCGCCTGGGGGTGGAGGGCGAGGTACGGGTGGCCGCGTTCGCGCTCGACACCGCCACGAACGTGCCGGACGCCGAACGCACCGCGCTGCGCCTGCTGGACGTCGTACGGCTGCAGTGCGAGGCGCGCTACGGGCGGCAGGCGTGTGTGCTGGCCGACGGGGTGGTGTACGCGCTGCTGCCCGGCCCGGGGGCCCGGCACCGGCCGCTGGCCGAGGACATCGTGCGACGGGCCGGGCAGGCGCTGCGGGTACCGGTGCGGGCGGGGCTGGGCGAGCTGATCCCGGACGTGGGCGGGGTGGCCGCCTCCCGGGCGGACGCGGACCTGGTGCTGCGGGTGCTGGACGCGCGGTCGCCGGTGGCCACGGTGGACGAGGTGCGCCCCCGGGTCACCCTGCTCCGGCTGGCCGAAGTGCTCGGCGAGCGGCGGGAGTTGACTGCGGGGGCCTGGCAGCGGGTGCTGGCGTACGACGCCGGTCACGGCACCGAGTACGCCCGCACCCTGGTCTGCTGGTTCGACGCGGGCTGCGACATGGCGGGCGCGGCCGAGCTGCTGGCCGTCCACCCCAACACCTGCCGCTACCGGCTGCGCCAGGTCCGGCAGCACGTCGGGATCGACCTGGACGATCCCGACGAACGGCTGGTGCTGTGGCTGCAGTTGCGGGTGCTGGCCGGGCTCAGCGCAGCAGCCACGCCCTGAGGTTCCGCTCGCAGGCGCGCAGTTGCCCGACCGGCACGTACTCCCCCGCCGTGTGCGCGAGGGAAGGGTCCCCGGGGCCGTAGTTGAGGGCGGGCACGTCGAGGGCCGCGAACCGGGCCACGTCGGTCCAGCCCAACTTGGGCCGGGGCGCGGCCCCGAGCGCCTCGACGAGCCCGGCGACCCGGTCGAGCCGGGGCGGCGCGCCGGCGACGACCTCGGTGACCCGGACCTCGTACTCCGGGAACAGCCCTCGTACGTACGCCTCCGCGTCCGCCGTCGAACGGCTGGGCGCAAAGCGGTAGTTGACGCTGACGACGCACTCGTCCGGTACGACGTTCCCGGCGACCCCGGCCCGCACGGCGACCGCGCTCAGCCCCTCCCGGTACTCCAGCCCGTCGATCACGATCCGCTCCGCGGTGTGGTCGTCGAGCCGCTGGAGCACCCGGGCGGCCCGGTGGGCGGCGTTGACGCCCTGCCAGGCGCGGGCGGTGTGCGCCCGCCGCCCGCGCACGACGACGTCGGCGCTCAGGAACCCCTGGCAGCCGGCCTCCACCCCGGCGTCGGAGGGCTCCATGAGGACGGCGAGGTCGGCGGCGAGGAGGTCGGGGCCGAGGAGACCGAGTCCGTTGCGCTCGCCCCCGACCTCCTCGCACTCGTAGAGGACGAAGGTGAGGTCGACGGCCGGTTCCGGAACGGTGGCGGCCAGCCGCAGGGCGACGGCCACCCCGCCCTTCATGTCACAGGCGCCGAGGCCGTGCACGCATTCGTCGGCGAGCCGGGCGGGCAGGTTGCCGGCGGCCGGGACGGTGTCCAGGTGACCGGCGATCAGGACCCGCCGGTCCCGGCCGAGGGCGGTGCGGGCGACCACGGTGTTGCCGACCCGTTCGACCTTGAGGTGCCCGAGGCCGCGCAGGGCGTGCTCCACCGCGTCCGCGATCCGGGCCTCCGCCCCGCTCTCGGAGGGGAGGTCGACGAGGGCCCGGGTGAGGTCGACGACGTCGGCGGTGAGGTCGAGGGCGTCGGCGGTGAGGTCGAGGGCGGTCATGCGGGGCTGTCCTGCGGGGCGGTGGCCCGGGCGAGCCGGGAGTGGCGGATGCCGTAGCAGCCGTAGATGACGAGGCCGACGGCCATCCAGACCCCGAAGGCGATCCAGGTGTCGGCGCCGAGGCTGAACAGCAGGTAGCCGCAGAAGCCGATGCCGAGGACGGGGACGACCGGGGAGAACGGCACCCGGAAGGAGCGGGGCGTCTCCGGGCTGCGCCGTCGCAGGATCACCACGGCCAGGTTGACCAGCATGAACGCGAAGAGGGTGCCGATGCTGGTGGCGTCGGCGAGGCTGCCGAGCGGCACCAGGGCGGCGAGGACGGCGATGAAGGAGGAGACGATCACGGTGTTGGCGCGGGGCACCCCGGTGCGCGGGTGGACCTTGGCGAACAGCGGCGGCACGAGCCCGTCGCGGGACATCGCGTACAGGATCCGGATCTGTCCGTACTGCACGGTGAGGACGACGCTGGTGGTGGCGACCACGGCACCGACGGAGAGCAGGATCGGCCACAGGTCGCCGCCGCCGACCGCCCGTACGAGCACCTCGCTGAGCGTCGCCTCGGTCCCCGCGAACTGCTTCCACGGCATCGCGCCGAGCGCGGCGACGGCCACCAGGACGTACAGGGCCGTGACGAGGACGAGGGAGAGGATGATCGCCCGCGGCAGGTCGCGCTGCGGATTGCGGGCCTCCTCCCCCGCGGTGCTCGCGGCGTCGAACCCGATGTAGGAGAAGAAGAGCGAGGCGGCCCCCGCGCTCATCCCGGCGGCGCCGAGCGGGAAGAGCGGCTGGAAGTTGCCGGCGTGGAAGGCGGTGAAGGCGACCGCGCAGAACATCACGAGGGCCGCGATCTTCACGCCGACCATGACGACGTTGGCGACGGCGCTCTCCTTGGCCCCGCGCAGCAGGACGACCATCGCGAGGACGACGATGAGCGCGGCCGGGACGTTGAGCGTGCCGCCGGCGCCGGGCGGGGCGCTGAGCGAGTCCGGCAGGGTGACGCCGAAGACGAGGTCGAGCAGTTCGTTGACGTACTGCCCCCAGCCGACGGCGACGGCGGCCACCGACACGCCGTACTCCAGGATCAGACACCACCCGCACACCCAGGCGACGAGTTCGCCGAGGGTGGCGTAGGCGTAGCTGTACGACGACCCCGAACCGGGGATCATGCCGGCCAGCTCGGCGTACGACAGGGCCGAGAACAGGGCGGTGACGCCGGCCAGCACGAAGGAGACGACGATCGCCGGGCCGGCCTCGGGCACGGCCTGCCCGAGCACGACGAAGATGCCGGTGCCGAGGGTCGCACCGACGCTCAGCAGGGTGAGCTGCGTGACCCCCATGGTCCGCTTCAACGGACTCGCGTCCGCCTCGCCGACCAGGGCGCCGACGGACTGCCGCCGGGTGAGCCGGCCTGCGGTGCCGACTTGCCGCCGGGGCCGTGTCTCCACTGTCTCCACTGTGCCGTTCCCTCCGCCGTGGGCTCTTGTCTGGCCCTGATGATGCGGAGGGAACGGCCATGGGCGGCTGGGAGGATCGGTCAGAGGTCGGGGGGCGGGATTGGCGGATCGGCCAATGTGGATGGGCGGGTGAAACAAAGGGGGCAGTGCGATGGCGCTCCGGCTGCGGGTGAGTGGGGGCTGGTCGCGCAGTTCCTCCCCCAGCCTTCGGCCGGGGGTACCCCCAGCGCCCCTACGGGGCGCTTCACACATACCCAGCTGCGGGCAGGCGTGCCGCAGGGCGGCACGGGTGGGCGCTGGGGGTCCCACCTCTGGGGAGGCACCCTGCCAGCGCCGGTAAGCGTCCCCCACCCCGGCCCCAGCCCCAGCCCCCCTACCGCAGCGCCTCCGCGACCTCCCGCGCCGCGTCCATCACTCGCGCCCCCACCCTCTCCGGCACGGCGTCGGCCAGCATCACGACCCCGACGCTGCCCTCGACGCCGGTGACCCCGAGCAGCGGTGCGGCGGCACCGCTCGCCCCGGCCTCCAGTTCGCCGTGGGTCAGCGTGTAGCCGGGGTCGTCGCGCGGCTTGTGCCGTGCGGCCAGGATCGCCCTGCCGGCGGCCCCGCGGTCCAGCGGATGCCGGAACCCGGCCCGGTAGGCCACGTGATAGTCGGTCCAGGTCGGCTCGACGACCGCGACGGCGAGCGCCTCGGTCCCGTCGACCAGGGTCAGATGCGCCGTCGCCCCTATGTCCTCGGCGAGCGAACGCAGCGCCGGCAGAGCCGCTTCCCGTACGAGGGGATGCACCTGCCGACCGAGACGCAGCACGCCCAGCCCGACCCGGGCTCGCCCGCCCAGGTCACGCCGTACCAGCGCATGCTGCTCAAGCGTGGCGAGCAACCGGTACACCACGGTCCGGTTCACGCCCAGTTTGTTGGAAAGCTCGGTGACGGTCAGCCCGTGGTCCGTGTCGGCCAGCAGTTTGAGGACGCGCAGTCCCCGGTCGAGCGTCTGAGAGGTCTCCGCGGTCACGACGCCCACTCCTTAAGTGGTGAGGTCGGCAACCTCCGACGCGGCGGATGCGTCGCCGAGTCCCGTCAGCGACGCGCTTCAGAGGCCGCCGATCGGCAGGACGGCCCGGCGGCTCCGGGCCCAGTCGCTTCACGGCTGCGCTCCGCGGCGGCGCTGCCACGGGGCGTGTGCGTAGGCGGACAGTAGCGAAGCGGGTTCGCTGAGCGGAAGCCTCCGTCCAGAATCCGGTCACGTACCGGTATGGACTACTGCGGAATGCACCGGTATGTGCAAAGCGAAGTACGCAGCGCCCTCGCAACAGCGCCCCCTAAGGGGCGCGGGGAACTGCGCGAACAACCCCCACCGGCCCGCACCCGGCCGACTACCTCATCCGCGTAGCCCACTCCTGCACTTTCGCAATCCGCTGCCGCAACTGCCCCGCCGTGGCCTCCGCACTCGGCGGCCCGCCACAGACCCGCCGCAGCTCGGTGTGAATCACCCCGTGCGGCTTCCCGCTCTGATGCACATAAGCGCTGACCATCGTGTTCAGCTGCTTCCGCAGCTCCATCATCTCCTTGTGGGAGACCACGGGCCGCCGCTCCGCGGGCAGTTCCAGCAGGTCGGCCTCGGTGTCCGGCTTCTTGCGGCTGTGCGCGATCTGCCGGGCCTGCCGCTTCTGCAGCAGCAGCTGCACCTGGTCGGGTTCGAGGAGCCCCGGGATGCCGAGGTAGTCCTGCTCCTCCTCGCTCCCCGGGTGGGCCTGCATGCCGAACTCGGCGCCGTCGTAGAGCACCCGGTCGAAGACGGCCTCGGACTCCAGCGCCTCGAAGGCGAACTGCTCCTGCTCGCCGGTGTCCTCGTCCTGCTCCTTGTTCGCCTCCTCCATCTCCTTCTCGGACTCGGCGTACGGGTCCTCCTCGCCGTCCTTCTTCGGCTTGTCGAGGGCGTGGTCGCGCTCGACCTCCATCTCGTTGGCGAAGGTCAGCAGATCCGGGACGGTCGGCAGGAACACGGAGGCGGTCTCGCCGCGCCGCCGGGACCGCACGAAACGGCCGACGGCCTGGGCGAAGAAGAGAGGGGTGGAGATGGTCGTCGCGTAGACCCCGACCGCGAGCCGGGGCACGTCGACGCCCTCGGACACCATCCGCACCGCGACCATCCACCGGTCGTCACTCGCGCTGAAGTCGTCGATCCGCTTGGAGGCGCCGGTGTCGTCGGAGAGGACCAGGGTCGCCTTGGTCCCCGTGATCTCACGGATCAGCTTGGCGTAGGCGCGCGCCGATTCCTGGTCGGAGGCGATGACGAGGGCCCCCGCGTCCGGAATCCCCTTCCGCACCTCGGTCAGCCGCTGGTCGGCCGCGCGCAGCACCGCCGGCATCCACTCGCCGCGCGGATCGAGCGCCGTTCGCCAGGCCTGGCTGACGGCGTCCTTGGTCATCGGCTCGCCGAGCCGCGCGGCGATCTCGTCACCGGCCTTCGTCCGCCAGCGCATGTTGCCGCTGTAGGAGAGGAAGATGACGGGGCGCACGACGTGGTCGGCGAGCGCGTTGCCGTACCCGTAGGTGTAGTCGGCGGCGGACCGCCGGATCCCGTCCTGCCCTTCCTCATAGGTCACAAAAGGAATGGGATTGGTGTCGGACCGGAACGGCGTACCGGTCAGGGCGAGGCGCCGGGTCGCCGGCTCGAACGCCTCCAGGCAGGCCTCGCCCCAGGACTTGGAGTCACCGGCGTGGTGGATCTCGTCGAGGATGACGAGGGTCTTGCGCTGCTCGGACCGGTTGCGGTGCAGCATCGGCCGCACACCGACACCGGCGTACGTCACGGCGACCCCGTCGTACTCCCGGCTGAGCGGTCCGGCGCTGTACTCGGGATCGAGCTTGATCCCTATCCGCGCCGCGGCCTCCGCCCACTGCTTCTTCAGGTGCTCGGTGGGGGCGACGACGGTGACCTGCTGCACGACATGGTGGTGCAGCAGCCAGGAGGCGAGCGTCAGCGCGAACGTCGTCTTCCCGGCGCCGGGCGTGGCCACGGCCAGGAAGTCGCGCGGCTGCTCCTGGACGTACTTCTCCATGGCCCCCTGCTGCCAGGCACGCAGCCTGCTGGCGGTACCCCAGGGCGCCCGGCCCGGGAAGGCCGGCGAGAGGTGATGGGAGGACGAGGAAGCAGAGGCGGCGGTGGTAGTCACGGTCTCCGTAGTAAGGGGGGTAAGGGGGTTGGGCGGCTACGTATGACAACCGGGCCACCCTACCGGCGCGCCACGGCGGTCAACGCGCGGACAAGGCCGGGTCACCCCCGGGTGGGACTCACGTCACAGATCACGAAGCCGCCGCGCGATGACGCCGACGCCGCTCTCCGCGCCGGAGGCCACATCGACGACCAGGT
Organism: Streptomyces sp. NPDC058464; assembly: GCF_042721035.1. NCBI lineage: Bacteria > Bacillati > Actinomycetota > Actinomycetes > Kitasatosporales > Streptomycetaceae > Streptomyces > Streptomyces sp. NPDC058464. The sequence goes on along the minus strand of NZ_JBHXMA010000004.1, from coordinate 41,813 downwards.
CGTATGCGGTGTCCTGCGCCACGTCGGCGCGATCGACGCCGCTGACGGCGAGGAAGGTCGCCGTGGCCGGCCACACGGTGCGCTTGTTGCCGTCGACCAGGGGGTGGTTGCCGGCTGTTGCCGTCGACCAGGGGGTGTTGCCGGCGAGACCGTGCAACAGCGCGGCCGCCTGCTCGTACCGGACCGGTCCGGGTAGGCCGTCGTCCATCCTGGCCCGCGGCCGGTGCACGGCCGACGATCGAGTTACGACGCCCGCTCCCGCAGCCGCGTCGCCACCCAGGCGCCGACGAGGGCCACCCCCGCCATCGGCAGGAAGACCACGGCGAAGGCCGCAGGATGCGAACCGGAGCCGGCCGCCCCCGTCATGCTGCCGCCGCCCAGGGACGCGAAGGCCGCGCCGGTCGCGGCGAGCAGGACGACGTTCGAGAGGGCGTCGGAGATCTGCAGGGCGGCGGAGTTGGCGCCGGCCTCCTGCGGGGCGGAGAGCCGCAGCATCAGCACGCTGGCCGAGGCGATCACCAGGCCCATCCCGAAGCAGCCGAAGCCCCAGGCGACGGCGACGGTCCACACCGGCACGCCGGGCACGAGCACCGTCGGCGCCGTGGCGATCGCCGCCGCCACCAGCACCATCCCCAGCGTCATCAGCCGCTCCCGGTACGGCTCCATGCGCGGCCGCGCCTGCACCCAGGAGCCCACCGCCCAGGTCACCCCGCCCGCGGCCAGCGAGAATCCGGCGAGGGTGGGGGACAGGCCCCGTTGGGTCACCAGCATCAGCGGCACGAAGGACTCGGCGGAGATGAAGGCGCCGGCCGCGACCCCGCGCAGCAGGACGACGGAGGGCAGGCCTCGCGCCGCCCGATACGTACCGCGGGGCAGCAGCCCGAGCACGGCGGGCACCAGCAGCGCAGCACCGAGCAGTCCGGGTATCGCCGACAGCCACCGCAGATCCTGGGCCGCGTACTGCAGCAGCCCCGCACCGAGCGAGATGCCGAAGGCGAGCCGGATCCGCCGCCGGTCGAAGGCTCCGGCTCCGGGCCCCCCGTCCGCCACGGGCCCTCCGGCCCGACGCCGTATCTGCGGCAGGGCGAGCGCCACCGGAAAGACCACGAGCACCGGAATCCCGAGGAACACCCACCGCCACCCGAGCTGCTCGGTAACCGCACCGGCGGCCAGCGGCCCGACGACGGACGGCACCACCCACCCCGCGGCGAACGCGGCCATGATCGCGGGCCGCAACCGCTCCGGGTAGGCCCGCCCCACGACGACGTACAACGCGACGATGACCAGCCCGCCACCGAACCCCTGCACGGCCCGCCCCGCGATGAACACCCACATGCTCTGCGCGGTCCCGGCCACCACCAGCCCGGCGGCGAAGGCCCCGATCCCCGTCGTCAGCGCCCCGAGCGGTCCCCTCCGGTCCGACCACTGCCCGGCCAGCACCATCCCGAACAGGCTGGTCGTGAAGTACCCGGAGAAGGCGAACGCGTACAGCGACACCCCGTCCAGCTCCCGCGCCGCGACGGGCATCGCCGTCCCGACGGCCGTCGCCTCGAAGGCGATCAGCAGCACGACGGACACGATCCCGACACTCAGTGCCCGGTACGACCGCCCCAGCACGCCCTGCGCGTCATCGACACTGTCGGCGGTCTCGTCTGCGACGACGGCGTCGCTCGGCTCAAGGGCGGTCATACCGACCACGGTAAGGCTCAATCCCCACTCTGACCCCTGTCGCAAGCCCCACCCCGCCTCCGACCTTGGTCGTACACCCCGGCCCCGGCCCCCCGCTCCCCCGATCCCCCGATCCCCCGGTTCATGAACGCCGTATGGCAGTCCCGTTGCAGGCCCGCCCGCCCCCTTGAGCCCCTCCCCCGCGCCCCCGTACCTTCAGATCACCGACACGGCCGTGTGCCCGAGTGGTTTAGGGACTCGCCTGCAAAGCGAGTTACGTGGGTTCGATTCCCGCCACGGCCTCTGACTGCCTGACCAGGCAGAACGAAAGGGTGGCACCCCTCCCGGGGTGTCACCCTTTTGACCGCCCGTCACGTAACTGGCCACCTGGCCCGACCTCGCGGAGGCGGAACCGAGCTGCGGCATTGGTCGGGCACGTGCCTCAGTGCGCGTCAAGAATGCCGACTTCCATGACGACCGGGACGTTGACCTGCACCTCACGGCGCGGGGCACTACTGCCCGAGAATCTCAGCAGCGGCCGAGAAGCACTCTCCTGGGCAAACGCCTGAAGGACGCGTTCGGCGCGACGCGCAGTCAGGCCGAGGTCAAAGCAGCCGTCGCCAAGGCTTACGCGTCATCCACGGATCGGCCGGTGCGCGAGTTCATTCCTGTACTGGTCGAGCGCCCGACGGGCGTCACACCCGACTGCCGGGCGTCACGGCGGAGCGAACGTTGCCTGTCGGGGCACTAGTTGTGCAGCAGCACCACTACGCCGTTTCTCCCGTTTCTTCCGTGATGTCCTCTCCTCCCATCGTCCCCGTCCTCCCCATCGTCCCCGTCTCTCCCGGGCCGCCCGTCCGCTCCTCTTCTGCCCTGCGGGCCGGTGGGGCCGGGCGGACCGGGGGGACCGGTGCGGCCCGGCGGACCGGAAGGGCCCACCTCAAGGCCGTGCGTCTGGAGTTCGACGTCCCCTGCCCACATATCGTCGATCTGCATTTGATGGGCGACGAGCGCGCCCCACTGCGCGACAAGCGCGACGATCAGGGCGGCACCCAGCACGAGGGGGCGCCGCTTGAGCAGTTTCTCTTTTACGTTGGTCACATTGTCCCTCACGCTGGGTGATGGATGGATGTAAACAGCAAGAAAGGATGTTGTCGATCACCGCACGGAGGCACTGAAGCCCGTCATCGCGGCGAAGCGCGAGCGAGGGTGAGTGCCCCCCCCGAGGCGGCACTGGAGACCGCTCGACCAGAGGGCCGTCCTGCGGAAGTTGACGGAGGAAGGGCGACTCGTACTACTGGCGCACCAGATCCCGCGGGGAAACGGTGGAACGGCAGGGACCAGGAGACTCGCGGACGCGTTCGCGACACGGGGCAGAGGGCACGGGGGCACGCGGCACGGGGCTCAGTTCTGGATCTTGGTGACAGTGACGGCAGGCCTTGGAGTGGCAACAGCGTCCTTGCCGTCCTGGCCGTCCTCGCCGTCCTGGCCGTCCCTGCCCTGTTGGCCCTCCCGCCCGTTCCTCCCCTCCTGCCCGTTCCTGCCGTCCTGCCCGTTCCTGCCTTGAGGGCCGGCAGGGCCGGCGGGACCCGACGGGCCTGGCGGGCCGGAGGGACCGACTGCGCCGCCATGCGCCTGGAGGTCGACGTGCTGTACCCGCAGACTGTCGATCTCCGCGGCCTGGGCGAGGAGCACAATCGACTGCGCGACGAGGGTGGTGATAAGCAACGCACGGAGCACAAGGGGGCGCGGGAGCCTACGCATACGCGTACGCAGCATTTCGTTTGTCCTTCTCACGTCATCTCTCACGCTGTGTGACGGCCAAAGCTTAAATGGCCAGACGTCGGAGAAGTGAACCTCCTCATCGCGTGTCCATTCCAAGACAACCCCTCAGGAAGCCCGCCAAGAAGGCAGCCGGCGACTTCTCCGCAGTTGCGCGCGAACTGCTCGACAGCCGACCTCGGCCACACACCTTCAAAGCGACGTCATCAAGGCGAAGCCCGAGCGAGGGCGAGTGCGGCCCCAACGCGCCACGCGGCATACGCGCTCGTCTGCGGGGTACCGGTGCCGGTTCCGCGGTTCGCCATGTACTGCCGGCCGAAACCACACGTCCCTCCGCCCGGTTGCACGCCGGTTGAACATCCAGGCGACGGAGGAAATGTCCGAGAGAACCCCGTCCTTGACGTACCCATGGCGAACGTGGGGCTCAGTTGCGGCTCAGGGTGACGGTGACGGTAGGCCTCGGAGTGGCAAAAACGTCCTTGCCATCCTTGCCGTTCTTGCCGTTCTTGCCGTTCTTGCCGCGCCTCCCATTCTGTCCGGGCCTCCCATTCGCACCGTTCCTCCCATCCTGCCCGTTCCTTCCTGCCGGGCCGGTAACGCCCGGCGGACCCGAGGGGCCTGGCGGGCCGGAGGGGCCGGGTGCGACGCCTTGTGCCTGGAGGTCGACGTGCTGTACCCGCAGACTGTCGATCTGCGCGTCCTGGACGAGGAGCACAATCGACTGCACGACGATGGTGGTGATAAGCAACGCACGGAGCACAAGGGGGCGCGGGAGCCTACGCATACGCGTACGCAGCATTTCGTTTGTCCTTCTCACGTCATCTCTCACGCTGTGTGACGGCCAAAGCTTAAATGGCCAGACGTCGGAGAAGTGAACCTCCTCATCGCGTGTCCATTCCAAGACAACCCCTCAGGAAGCCCGCCAAGAAGGCAGCCGGCGACTTCTCCGCAGTTGCGCGCGAACTGCTCGACAGCCGACCTCGGCCACACACCTTTCAAAGCGATTTGGATCTCGCAACGAAAGAGCGGCGTCCCGGAAGGGGTGCCGCCCTCGTCGTTGTCCGGGTGGCTACGACTGCCGGGGGCGGGGGTCGGCGTCGGCTGCGGCTGAGGCTTCGGGGTCGGCTGCGGCTTCGGCGTCGGGTGGGGATGGGGCGCTGTCGCGTCGGCGGGAAAGGCGCCCGGCGGCAAAGGGGTTGGCCGGCAGCCAGGCGTCCAGGTGCCGTCGGGCGTGCGCGTGCAGCCGTGTCAGGAGTCGGAGGGCCTGGGCGGCCGGTGGTGGATCGGTGAGGTCGCCGGTCAGGGCCACTTCGACACCGCCGCTGAACCGGGCGGTGTAGTTGTACATGAAGCCGCACAGGCAGGCCAGAACGGTGCCCAGGAGGATCTCCAGCGCGACTACACCGGTGGCGACGACCAGCGTCTCCCACGGCGTCGGCCAATCGCCCGGGGCCACGATGTCCAGCAGCACCGACGTGGCGAGCGCGGCGCCCAGGACGCACACGCCCAGGCCCGTCAGGAAGAAGAAGCTCATGACCGTGACCGACCACGGGTTGGTCCCGGATATGCGCATGCGGGTGGGGCGGCGCGGTGGGCCGTGCGGGAAGGCCTGCTCACGGGGCGGCGCCGGCTGGGACGACCCGCGTTCGGGTGCCGTCGGAGTGGGCGCCGTCGGTGACGTCACCCTGTGGGACGAGATCCTCGGCACCGGCTTACGGGTCGTGCCGCGGGTCCTGCTGCGCTTGGTTCGGCTCATGTCCGCTCCCTGGCTGGTCCTCACCTGCGACGTTAGGTGGCGGCGTGCACCCCCGCATCCCCGGCGGTGACGGTGAGTGAGCAGGGAAGCGTCGCCGGCCGCGAGAGGCACGGTGACGGCCGATCCAGTCAGAGGGTCCGGTCGGTCAGAGGGTCCGGCCAGTCAGAGGATCCGGCCGTGGCCCCCGCTTGTCCCCCGCGCGAGCTACGGGCAGGTGTCCACCGAGTGGTGACGATCTCGGGGCGGCCGATCCGTAGCGTTCGGGCCAGTCGCAGCGCCTGGGCTGCGGATCCTGTGAGGGAGTCATCATGAGGCTGGTCTGGCAGCTCCTGGCGGTCGCGGCGGTCGCCTTCGTCGGAGGGCAGGTTGTCGCCGCGGTGCAGGAGAACTGGTTCCTCACCCTGGTCCTCGGCCTGCTGACGGCCGTGGTCGCGGTGCTCGTCTACGGGTGGGTGGTACGGCGGACCGAGCACCGGCCGAGCGGCGAGGTGGGGCAGGTCGGTGCCCGGGCGGCGTTCGGGCGTGGGGTGGCCATAGGCGTGGTGACGTTCGCGTGCGTCATCGGGAACATCGCCTTCCTCGGGGACTACTCCGTCCACGGGGTGGGCTCGGTGGGGGGTGCGGTGGGAGTCGTCGGGTACATGGCTGCTGCCGCCGTGACGGAGGAACTGCTGTTCCGGGGCGTGCTGTTCCGGATCGTCGAGGAGCGCACCGGGACCTGGATCGCGCTGGTGTCGACCGGGGCGCTGTTCGGGATGATGCATCTGCTCAACAAGGACGCGACCGTGTGGGGCGCCCTCGCCATCGCGATCGAGGCCGGCGGCATGCTCGGCGCCGCGTACGCCGCCACCCGCACCCTCTGGCTGCCGATCGGCCTGCACTTCGGCTGGAACTTCGCCGAGTCCGGCATCTTCGGCACCGAGGTCTCCGGCAGCGGCGGAGCGCAGAAGGGGCTGCTGGACGCCACCACCTCGGGCTCGCAGCTGGTCACCGGCGGGCAGTTCGGGCCGGAGGCGAGTGTGTACTCGGTGGTGTTCGGGGTGCTGGTGACGGTCGCGTTCCTGTGGCTCGCCAAGCGGCGGGGGCATGTGGTGCCGCGTCGGCGCCGGGACGTCCCGGCCGGCTCCGTCGCTACACTGCCCCGGTGATCAGTCCTCGGCGGGCGCCCGGCTGGTGGCACCGGCTCGACGTCGTGGTCCGGGATCTCCCGCTCGGACTGCTGCTCCTGGCCGGGTCGTTCCTGCCGGCCCTGCACGGCAAGGGGACCCAGGTCGGGGAGCTGCCGACCCGGCCCTTCGACGCGCTGACCATCGCGGTGCTCGGCCTGGAGTGCCTGCCGCTGGCCGCGCGCCGGCGCTGGCCGGCCGTCTCCCTCGCCCTGGTGTCCCTCGGCTTCGCCGTCGACCAGCTGCGCGGCTACCACTCGGTCGCGGGCACCGCGCTGCCGCTCGCCCTGATCAGCACCGGCGCCCATCTGGAACGGCACCGGCGGCCCGCCGCGCTCCTGTTCTCCGCGGCCTACGTGCCGTTGGCCGTGGCGCTGTACCGGCTGGGGTCGGGGGGCGAGACGGTGAGCGGGTTCGTGACGTTCTATCTGGCGCTGGTCCTCGCGTGGGGCATCGGTGCGTGGCTGCGCTCCACCCGGGCCGCGGAGGCCGACCGCCGGCGGCGGGTCGCCGAGGACACCCGCACCGCCGAGCGCACCCGAATCGCCCGTGAGCTGCACGACGTGGTGACCCACCATGTGACGGCGATGGTCGTGCAGGCGGAGGCGGCCCGGTATCTGACCGCCGCGCCGGACCGCCTCGACCAGACGCTGACCGCCGTCACCGACACCGGACGGCGGGCCATCTCCGACCTGCGCCACCTGCTCGACCTGCTCAATCCCGACCACGGCACGGACACCGGCACCGGTGGTACGGGGGGCAGGACACCGCCGACCGGGCGGCTGCTCACGCTCGTGGAGCAGACGCGGCGGGCCGGGCAGCCGGTGGAGTTCACCGAGGAGGGCACGCCGACGGAGCCGGCCGGCAGCGCCGACCTGGTGGCCTACCGGGTGGTGCAGGAGGCTCTGACGAACGCCCTCAAGTACGCCCATGGCAGCCGCACTTCGGTCCGGGTGCGGCACGGCGGGAAGGAGATCACCGTGGAGGTCGGCACGGACGGGTCCGGCCCGGCCCCGGCGTCCCTGGGCGGGAGCGGGCGGGGCCTGGCCGGTCTCCGGGAGCGCGTGGCCGTGCTGGGCGGCGAGTTCAGCGCCGGGCCCGCGGACGACGGCCGCTTCGTCGTCCGGGCCCGGATACCCGCGGGGAGCCCGGCATGACAGGCGTGAACGGCATGACAGGCACGAACGGCACGAACGGCGTGACCGCCGGCGGCGGCGAGGCACCGGTCCGGGTCCTGGTCTGCGACGACCAGGTGCTGATCCGCACCGGCCTCGCGACGATCATCGACGCCCAGCCCGACCTGGAGGTGGCGGGCGAGTGCGGGGACGGGCGGGCCGCGGTCGACCTCGCCGCCCGGCTGCGCCCGGACGTCGTCGTGATGGACGTCCGGATGCCGGTCCTCGACGGCATCGAGGCCACCCGGCTGCTCGCCGGTGCCGGGGTGCCGCATCCGGTGAAGGTGCTCGTGGTGACGACGTTCAACCTGGACGAGTACGTCTACGAGGCCCTGCGCGCGGGCGCCAGCGGCTTCCTGCTCAAGGACGCGCCGCCGGACCGGCTGCTGCACGGCATCCGGACCGTGGCCACGGGCGCGGCCCTGCTGGACCCCGAGGTGACCCGGCAGCTCGTGGGCCGCTACGCCGCCCGCATCCGCCCCGCGGACGGCGGTACCCCGCACGGCGTTCCGCTGACCCCGCGCGAGCTGGAGGTGCTGCGGCTGATCGCGGAGGGCCTCTCCAACGGTGAGATCGCCGCGGCCCTCGTGCTCAGCCCGGAGACCGTCAAGACCTTCGTGTCCCGCATCCTCGCCAAGCTGGGGCTGCGCGACCGCGTCCAGGCCGTCGTCTACGCCTACCGCCAGGGCCTCGTGACCTGACCCGCCCCGGCCGCCGCTACAGCACCCCGCCGGCCTCGTCCTGGAACAGCTCCGTCCAGTAGTGCCAGTTGGCGTCCGTCGTGACGGGGGTGGGGTCGATGGCCGCGAGGGTGTGGAGCATGGTCGCGGCGAGCTGGTCGTAGGCCTCCGTGGTGAGTTCGTGGTTCAGGTGCTCGTCGATGGTGCGCTCGTGGTGCAGGAGCCAGAGGGTGTAGGCGAGCGTGGAGATGTCCGTGTTGAGGGGGTAGAGGGTCGCCTCGGGTTCGGAGAAGTTGAGGATCGCGCCCGTGGTGCCGTCCACGACGAGGCTGTTGTCCTCGACCAGGTGGCCGAGGCGTATGAGCCGGTCGGCGTGGGGCGGGAGGTCGTCCAGGGGGAAGCCGCCCGGGTGGATGTCGGTGAAGTACTCCCAGAGGGTGGGGAGCGGGCCGTCCGGGTCGAGGTGGAAGAGGACCGCGTCCTCGGGGATGCCGGTCTCGCGCAGGAAGCGGCGGGTCGGCTCGTGGGTGAGCGTGGGCGGGAAGTCGACCTCCTCGAAGCGGGCCACCCGGCCCTGTCCGAACTCCTGGTCGAGGAGCCGGGCCGGCAGGTCGACGGCCAGCCCGGAGTCGGTGCCGGGGCCCGCGATCAGGCTGAGGGGGCGGATCAGGGCCGTCGCCTTCCAGTACGGCGGGACGCGGCCGGCGGTGCCCTCCTCGAAGAGCTCCAGGAGCTTGCGGGAGGCCTCGGTCGCCGCCTTCGTGCCGTACGTCCCGGCGAGGGAGGCGAAACGGCCGCGCAGGCCCGTCAGTTCCTCGGTGACCGCCGCGAAGCGCAGCAGCGTCTCCAGCGAGGGCGCCAGCGGGCGCGGGTCGGTGGGGTCGACCAGGTAGGCCGTGGAGATCTCGCCGGTGCCGCCGTCGAGGAGGATCGACTCCGGGTCCAGGCCGGCCGGGGCCAGCAGTTCCCCTATCACCAGGCGGTCCCGGAGCTCCTCCGCGAGCCGGGACGGGCCGTCCGTGACGTCCGCCAGCGTGCGCAGGCCGACCGTGCGCAGCGGCTCGAACGTCAGCAGGCCGCCGCTGTCGGGCAGTCCGGGGCCGGCGAGCCGGCTGCGGGTCGGTTCGTGCGTGATGTACCGGTCCAGTTCTGCCTCGGTCAGCGTGATCGCCGTCGCACCGCTGCCGGTCGTGCTGATCGTGCTCATCGCTGCCCCCGCGATCAATGTGTTCAAGTCGTGCAAATAGCAAGTAGCAAGAAGGTCGAGTCGAGTGGTGCGTGGTGCGTCCTGCGTCGAAGTCAGTGGGGTATGGCGGGCCGTCCGGGCTTCCCCTCCGGAACGGTCGTCCCCACTGCCCAGAACACTACGCCGCGGCACTGACAACGCCCCGCAGAAGAGACGTCAGAGGACCCTCGCCCGTTCCGTCCCGGTGAGAATCGCTTCCACCGTCTGTTCCACGGTCAGCTCCGATGTGTCCAGCCACAGCCCCAACGGCTCGGTGCGCAGGCGCAGTTCCGCGTCCAGATCGGCGACCGTCCACGCGGGCCCGTATCCGGTCTTCGGCCGTGCCGCGTCCCTCGCCGCCACCGCCTCGGGGCTCGGGGCCAGGACGACGACGTGCAGCGGGCGGGTGCGGATCCGGCCGACGTACGACGTCAGCTCCGGGCCCAGCAGCACGTCCTGGACGATCGCGGTGAACCCGGCCTCGGCGTACGCGTCCGCCGTCGCCGCCGACAGGCGGTACCGGAGGTGCAGCTGGGCCGTGGCCTCCTCGGCGGCGTCGGGGGTGTAGTCCTGCCGCCCCGAGACGATCATCCGGCGGAAGACGTCGCCGCGGACGTGCGCGGCGCGCGGCAACCGCTCGGCGAGCGCCTGGGCCACCGTCGACTTGCCGGACGCCATCACCCCCGCGATCACCACGACCCCGGAGAGGCTCACAGACCCGTGACCACCGCCGCCTGCGGGCGGATCGGGAGGCGGTTGACCGGGCGGCCGGTCGCCGCGCGGACGGCCGAGGCGATGGCCGCCGGGGACGTCACCACCGGCACCGCGCTGACCGACTTGGCGCCGAAGGGGGCGACCACGTCGCGCTCCTCCACGAGCTTGACGATCCGGATGTCGGGGGCGTCGAGGGCGGTCGGCAGGGCGTATCCGGTGAGGTCGGGGTGGCGGATCAGCCCGCGCGGGGTGCGCAGGTTCTCCGTCAGGGCGATGCCCACGCCCTGCGTGACACCGGCCTCGATACGGGCGTTGAGCTGCGCGGGGTTGAGGATCCGGCCGACGTCCTGGGCGACGGCGAGTTCCACGACCCGCACCGAGCCCAGCTCGATGTCGACGTCGACGACCGCGCGGATCGCGCAGAAGGCGAGGCCGACGAAGGCGTCGCCCTGGCCTTCGGCGTTCAGCGGCTCGGTCGGATGCGGGCGGCACTGGGCGGTGGCCCACAGCTCCTTGCCGTCCAGCGCCTCGGTCACGGTGGTCGACAGGACGCCGTCGTACGACGTGATCTTGCCGTCGGTGATCTGGAGCAGCTCGGTGGACATGCCGAACTTGTGGGCGAGGGGCTGCAGAAGCTGGGTGCGGACCATCTTGGCCGCGCGTTCGACGGCGCCGCCGGAGACCCAGGTGTGGCGGCCCCGGCAGCCCGGGCCCGCCGGGGGCTGGTCGGTGTCGACGGGGGCCACGTGGACCTCGTCGATGCCGAGGGTGTCCTGGACGATCTGGCGGGCCAGCGTGGTGAAGCCCTGGCCGGTCTCCACGGCCGCGCAGAGCACGGTCGCGATGCCGTCGTGGACCTTGACGGTGGCCGTCGAGACCTCGTCGGCGCCCTCCGCGCCGAGCATGTGCACCATGCCGAGGCCGTAGCCGACGCCCCGGCGCACCGCGCCCGGCTCGCCCGCGCCCTCGGGGCCGCCGGGCAGCAGCCACTCGTCCTCGGGGGTGTCCTTGGGCAGCGCGGGGAGCGGGAAGTCCTGTACCGCCTGGAGGAGTTCGGCGACCGGTGCCGGGCAGGTCACCGTCTGGCCGATGGGCAGGACGTCGCCGGTCGCGAGGGCGTTGCGCAGGCGGATCTCGGCCGGGTCGAGGCCGAGCTTCTTCGCCAGCTTGTCCATCTGCGCCTCGTAGGCGGCGCACACCTGCATGGCGCCCTCGCCGCGGACGTGGCCGGAGGGCGGGTTGTTGGTGCGGACGGCCCAGCCCTCGATGAAGGCGTTCGGGACGACGTAGGGGCCGCAGGCGAAGGAGACGGCCGCGGCCAGGGACTCGGCGGAGGTGTCGGCGTAGGCGCCCGCGTCGAGCAGGATCTGCGCCTCGACCTTGACCAGCCTGCCCTCGGCGTCGGCGTGGTGCCGGTAGCGGAGCAGGGTGGGGTGGCGGTGGGCGTGGCCGAGGAAGGACTCCTCGCGGGTCGCCGTGAGCTTGACCGGGCAGCCGGTCTTCAGGGCGAGCAGGCCGAGCGGGAGCTGGAAGCCCTGGTCCTCGCGGTCGGCGGTCGCGCCCGGCACGCCGGTGACGACGATCTTCACCTGTTCGAGGGACAGGCCGTAGCAGGCGGCGGCCGTGTTGCGGTCGGTGTGCGGGTCGGTGGAGGCCAGGTACAGCTCGACCCCGCCGTCGGGGCGGGGCACGGCGAGTCCGGCCTCGGCGCCGATGGGGGCGGGGTCGGCGCGGCCGATGCGGTACTGGCCCTCGACCACGATCTCGCCGGTCGCGTCCGGGTCGCCGTGCTGGAGCGGGATGTGCCGGATCAGGTTGCCGTCGGGGTGCAGCGGCTCGGCCTCGAAGGACTGCTCGGGGTCGATGACCGGGTCGAGCATCTCGTACTCGACGATGACGGCGGCGGCGGCCATCCGGGCCGTGTCCGGGTGGTCGGCGGCGACGGCCGCGATGGGCTCGCCGTGGTGGCGTACGACCTCGGAGGCGAAGACCGGGCGGTCCGGGGTGCCGCGGCCGTGGCGGGGGGTGCCGGGGACGTCCTCGTGGGTGATGACGGCCCGTACGCCGGGCATCTCGCGCGCGTGGCTGGTGTCGATCGACACGATGCGCGCGTGCGGGTGCGGGGAGCGCAGCACGGCCGCCCAGAGCAGGCCCTCGGCCCACAGGTCGGCCGCGTACGGGAAGGTGCCCTCGGTCTTCGCGCCCGCGTCGGCGGGCGGCAGCGACACGCCGAGGCCGTGCGGCAGCGGCTCGGGAGCGGGGACGGGGGTCTCCGCGGCCGTGGTCGTGGTGACGGTCTCGTTGGTCACGCCTGGCCTCCGTCCGGGCCGTAGGGCTGGTCGTCGTAGCTCTGGCTCTGATCGTCGTAGGTCTGGCTCTGGTCGTCGAACGACTGGTTGCCGCCGAACGTCCGGTTCCCGCCGAACGTCTGGTCGCCGCCGAACGACTGGTTGCCACCGTACGACTGGTCGTACGACTGCTCGTGCGGGACCTGGATTCCGGCCCCGAAGGTGCCCGGGGAGTCGAACGCCGACGCGTTGACGCCGCCGGCGCCCGGTCCCGCCTGATGCGGAATACGGGCCTCGTCGCCATCCGTCTCAGCGTCGGCGGCGGCGTGTGCCTCGCGTTCGGCGACGACCTCGTTGACGGCGTCCAGGACGCCCCGGTAGCCGGAGCAGCGGCAGAGGTTGCCGCACAGGGCCTGGCGGGTCTCCAGCTCGGTGGGGGCCGGGTTGCCCTCCAGCAGGTCGTGGACGGTCATCGCCATGCCGGGGACGCAGAATCCGCACTGGACGGCTCCGCAGCGGGCGAGGGCGCGTTGCACGTCCGAGGGGCGGCCGTCCTGGGCCAGGCCCTCGACCGTGCGGACCTCGCTGCCGGCCGCGGTGACCGCGGGGACCAGGCAGGAGGCGACCAGGCGGCCGTCGACCTGGACGTTGCAGGCGCCGCACTCGCCCTGCGAGCAGCCGTCCTTGGCGCCGGCGAGGCCGAGGCGTTCGCGGAGGACGTAGAGCAGGGACTCGCCGATCCAGGCGTCGGTGACAGGGCGGTCGGCGCCGTTGACGCGCAGGACGTAGGAGGCGAGGGGGTGGTCGTCGACCGCCTCGGCTTCGCCTTCGGCGTGTTCTTCCCCGGCCGCACCGCCCGTGACGCTCTCGTCGTCGGCTGCGGGTCGCCCCGGTGGGGCGGACTCGCCGTCGGCGGCCTGCGGGTCGTGGGCGGGGTGTCCGCCGGCGGCGTGGGGCGCGTCGGCTCCGTCGGCATCAGGCGATTCGCGGATTGCCCGCAGTTCGCCGGTATCACCCGCTTCGCCCTCTTCGCCCCTCGCCGACGCGTCGGCCACAGGTGGCGCACCGGCGGCCCCGGAGGCGAGACCGGGGGCCCGTGTGTCGCCGCGGCCCGCACGGGGCCCAGCGGGCGATCCAGGGGCCTCCACGGGGTGTTCCCACGCCGGGGGCTCCGTCGCCCAAGGCGCGGACGCGCCGCCCGGCAGGGTGGCCGGCGGCGTGCCGCCCCACTGCTCCATGAGCGCGGATGTGGTGAACTCGCCCGATTCGTCCGGAGCGTCGCCGGTCGCGACCGGGATCGACCACTGGCCGGTCACATCGTGACCGGGCGCGGGCGGCGGTTCCTCGTACGTCCACTGCTGGGTCGAGGCCGGGTTGTACGTGAACCGGTCGTCGGCGGGCTGCTCCTGGGGGACCGCGTTCGGGTCGGGCCACCGGGTGCCGTCGGTCGGCGCGCCCCAGGTCTCGGTGCCGGGCGCGGCCGCTATCTGCGGCGGCACATAGCCGTGCCCGGGCGCGGCCAGGGGACTGTCGGCGGACAGCAGGGCCTCGATGCCGCCTTCGGGGAGCTTCACGAAGGCGGTCGCGCCGTCGTCGTAGTCCCCCTGGGGCAACGGGTTCCAGCGGCCGCCGCCGGAGGGCGCGCCCTCTCCATGCTGGTCGTCGGTCATGACAGCGCCCTCCCCAGTGCTCGTCGGGCCAGCGCGGCGACGGTGCGCCGCAGGTGCAGTACGGCGGGCGGAAGCGCCGGCACCGAGCCGTCGGGCTCGGGGGCCGGGTCCGGGATGCAGGCGGCCGCGACGTACTCACCGAAGGCGGCCAGCGCCTCCGGGACGAGCGCGCGGTCGTTGTCCCAGTCGATCAGCCGGGCCACCCACTGCTCGGCGTCCAGGGGCCGGAGCGGCATCGGCGCTATGGCGCCGACGGCGCATCTGACGCCGCGCCGCGCGGGGTCGAGGACGAGCGCCACGGAGGCCACCGAGCGGCCCGGTCCGGTGCGGCCGGTCGCCTTCAGGAAGACCTGCGGGGCGTGCAGCAGCGGCACCCGCACGAAGCCGATCAGCTCGCCCGCGCGGAGCATCTCCACGCCGGCCAGCAGGTGCGACACCGGGATCTCCCGGCGGGAGCCGCCCGGTCCCGCGATGACGAGCGTCGCCTCCAGGGCGGCGAGCACCGGCAGCGCGTCGCCGGTGGGCGCGGCCGTGGCGATGTTGCCGCCCAGGGTGCCGGCGTTGCGGATGTGCGGCGGGCCGGCGGCCCGCGCGGCGGCGGCGAGCGCCGGGATCAGGGCCGCGAAGTCGGGTCGGCCCATGCGCGCATGCGTGAGGCCGGCGCCGAGCAGTGCGTTGCCGTCCTGGTACTGCCAGCCGCGGATCTCGCTGATCCGGCCGAGGCCGACCAGGGCGGCGGGCCTGAGCTGTCCGGAGTTGACGGCGGCCATGAGGTCGGTGCCGCCCGCGACGGGGACGGCGGCGGGCATGGCGGTGAGGGCCGCCACTGCCTCGTTCAGCGTCGTGGGCAGCGTGACGGACTGCGCCGCCTGCGGTGCGTGCGTGGTCAAAACCGGCTGCCCCTTCCCGCTGCCCCACCTGGTCCCACCTGTGTGGCCGTACGGTACGTGCTCACAGGGCGGACGTGGCAACTCTGGCACATCTTCGCAAGCCTCGAACGCACGGGTCCGCTAGGAGGCATTCGCCCACCTCATCGGCGACTTGGTCCGTTTTCTACCTTCATCGCCGGTGCGCACTTATTGACACTCTTCGGTGATCCTTGGGGTCTTTTTCCATTACGCGTTCGGGGCGAGGGCGGGAAGCGGGAGCGGTGAGGGGCCAGGGGCGGGGCCAAGCGGGTCCGGCGAAGTCCGCTGCGGCTCGGCAGCGCCCCGAAAGGGGCGCGGGGAACTGCGCGACCAGCCACGACGGCGCCGCAGACGGCAGACGGCAGACGGCCGACGGCACATCGCGGCGCTTCCGGCGGAGCGCTCAGCGGTTCGGGGGCGGGCCGTCGATCGGGCGGCCCAGGACGCCGGGTCGCTGCTGCCACGGCAGGGGGCCGGTCGGCGGGCGGTAGGCGACCCCCAGGGCGTCGAGCCGCCGGTAGTGCTCGGCCATCCGGCGCTCGAAATCGGCGAAGTCCCGCTCCCCCGGGGCCGGGAGCGCGCTCCAGGCGACCTCGGCGAAGGCCGCGAGCCGGGGGAAGGCCTGGTAGTCCACGCGCGCCTGGTCCTCCATCACCTCGGTCCAGACGTTGGCCTGGGTGCCGAGGATCCGCCGCGCCTCGGATTCGTCCAGCCCGGCCGGAACGGGCTCGAACCGGTACACGTCCTCCAGGGTGCGGACGAATCCGATCGGCACCGGCTCGTCGGCGCCGTCGGCCTGCCGGTGGTCCAGGTACACGTGCTGCTCGGGGCACATGACGACGTCGTGTCCGGCCCGCGCGGCCGCGATCCCGCCGCCGTAACCGCGCCACGACGACACGGCCGCGCCCTCGGCGATCCCGCCCTCCAGGATCTCGTCCCAGCCGATCAGCCGACGCCCGCGCGCGGAAAGCCACTTCGCGAAGTGCCCGATGAACCACGACTGCAACTCGTCCTCGTCGGCGAGCCCGAGTTCCTTGATGCGCGCCTGCGCGGCCGGCGAGGCCCGCCACTGGTCCTTGCGGCATTCGTCGCCGCCGATGTGCACGAACTCCGAGGGGAAGAGCCCGAGCACTTCCTCGAACACCCCCTCGTAGAAGCGCAGGGTGTTGTCAGTGGGGGCGAGTACGTTCGGAGAGATCCCCCAGGAGTCCCAGACGGAGAGGGAGGCGGTGTCGATGACGTCGGTGTTGCCGAGTTCCGGATACGCGGCGATGGCGGCCTGCGAGTGTCCCGGTACGTCGATTTCGGGGACGACGGTGATATGCCGTTCGGCCGCGTAGGCGACGATCTCCCGGATGTCGTCCTGGGTGTAGAAGCCGCCGTGCGGCTTCTCGTCCCACAGCGGTGAGGCCCGGTGACCGAATTTCGTGCGGGTCCGCCAGGAGCCGACCTCGGTGAGCCGGGGGTAGCGCTCGATCCGCAGGCGCCAGCCCTGGTCGTCCGTCAGGTGGAAGTGGAAGACGTTGAGTTTGTGCGCCGCCATGAGATCGAGGTGGCGCAGGACGCCTTCCTTGGGCATGAAGTGCCGGGCGACGTCGAGCATGAGGCCGCGCCAGGGGAATCGGGGGGAGTCCTCGATCGTGAGATGCGGCACGGCCCAGGTGCGGTCGGGTTCCACGGCAGCCCTGCGGTACGCGGCGGGGCCGAGGAGCTGCCGCAGCGTCTGGGCACCCCAGAAGACGCCCGCCGCGCTGCCGCCCTCGACGAGGACGCCGGCCGGGTCGCTGACGAGGCGGTACTCCTCGGGGCCCAGGTGGGGGTCGAGGAGGAGCCCGATGCCGTCGCCCTCGGTGTCGTCGAGCTCCCTCCCCTCGCGCAGCGGCAGACCGGTGGCCGCCCCGAGGACCGCGCGCAGCCAGCGGCCGACCCCCTCCGCCCCCGGACCGGCATAGAGCTGCGAGTGCGCCGTCAACCGCACCTCGCCCGAACCGGCGACGACATTGCGCGGCGCCGGAATCAGATCCGTCCCTGAAGTCATGTCAGTCCTTAACCGCTCCGCCCAGTCCCGAGACCAGGCGTCGCTGTACGAGTACGAAGAACACCAGCACCGGAATCGTCATCACCGTGGACGCCGCCATCACCCCGCCCCAGTCGGGGTCGTCGGGCTTGAAGAACACCAGCAGCGCCATCGGCAGGGTCGACTGCGAAGTGTCGCTGATGATGAAGGACTTGGCGAAGAGGAAGTCGTTCCAGGCGGAGATGAAGGAAAACACGCTCGTGGCCACCAGGCCCGGCAGGACGAGCGGGAAAAGGATCTGCCAGAGAAAGCGCGACCGGCTCGCCCCGTCGATGTACGCGGCCTCCTCCAGCGCCTGAGGCACCCCTTTCACGAACCCCCGCAGCATCCAGATCGCGAAGGGCAGCGAGAAGGCGATGTGGGGCAGGATCAGCGAGCCCAGCGTGTTCAGCAGACCGAAGTCCCGCATCTGGAAGAAGAGGGGGATGCTGAGGGCCTCCACGGGCACCATCTGGGCCACCAGAAACATGATCAACAAGGTGGTCCGGAAGCGGAACCGGAATCGGGTCACGGCGGTCGCGGCGAGAAAGGCGACGAGCGCCGAGACGATCACGACGCTGCTCGCGACGACCAGACTGTTGACGAAGTAACGACCGAATTCCTGCTGCCCGAACACCCGCCGGAAGGAGTCCAGAGAGGGCGAGAGGGTCCACGGCCTGGGCCGGTCCGACTCGATCTCCCCGGCCGGTTTGAAGGCGCCCAGCACCATCCAGTAGAGCGGAAAGGCGACGAGTACGGCGATCGCCAGCGCCGCCCCCTCGGCGGCCAGCCGGCCCGGCCGCCGCACGAACCCGCGCACAAGATTCACCACGGTCACAGCTCCTCCCCCTGCCGGCGCAGCAGCCGCAGGTAGACCAGGGTCACGGCGAGCAGGACCAGCAGCGTGACGACACCGATGGCGGCGCCCAGCCCGTACTGCGAGGAGGCGAAGGCCTGCTGGTAGGCGTACACGTTGAGCACCAGGTTCTGCCCGGCGATCCCGCCCCCGCCGGTCATCACGTAGATCTGCGTGAAGATCTTGAAGTCCCAGATCACCGACTGGATGGTGACGACCGTCAGGATCGGCCGGAGCATCGGCGCCAGCACCGACCGCCAGATCCGCCACTGCGAGGCCCCGTCCAGCGCGGCCGCCTCCAGCACCTCGGACGGTACGGCGCGGATCCCGGCGTACACGGTGACCATGACGAACGGGAAGGAGCACCAGACCACTTCGAGCAGGACCAGGAAGAAGGCGGAGTACCGCCCGTAGGTCCAGGAGTGGTCGCCGAGCCCGAGCACCCTGTTGACCGGCCCGAAGTCCGCGTCGAAGAGGAACAGCCAGACCGTGGACCCGGTGACGGCCGGGGTCGCCCACGCCCCCAGCGCCGCCAGCATCAGCGCGAGCCGCGGCACCGCCCGCACCCGCGTCAGCAGCACGGCGAGCGCACACCCGACGGCGAGCGTCGACACCACACAGGCGGCGGCGAAGCAGACGGTGGCCAGCAGCACCGACCAGAACTGGTCGTCGGAGAAGACGTCCGAGTAGTTGCCCAGCCCCACGAAGGCGGTGGGTTCACCACCACTGACCTGAGCCTGGGTGTACCGGAAGACGGAGATCAGCCCGAGCTGATAGATGGGGTAGACGAGCAGGCCCCCGAGGACCACGAGAGCGGGCGCCAGATACAGCCAAGGGCTCGCCTGAGCGCCCCGACAGGGGCGCGGGGAACTGCGCGACAAGCCCCCACGCACCCGCAGCCGCGCACGAACCGCGACCCCCGACCCATTGGGCGTCATCCGGCGGAGCCGAACGCCGAGTCCATCTTCTTCGCCGCCTCCCCCGAAGCCGCCGCCACGCTCTTCTTGCCGCTGATGACCTCCTGGAACATCGTCGGCAGCACCAGCGACGAGTCGATCTGCGACCACCCCGCCGACGCCGGCACGAACTTCGTCCCGGCGGCCAGGGTCGCCACGAACGGCTTCACGAACGGCTCCTTCGCCGCCGCCTGGTCACGGACGTCCTTGAACGTCGGCAGAAAACCCATCGCGTCGAACATCGCCGCCTGCGTCTTCTTGGAGGTCAGCTCCTCCATCAGCTGCACGGCCAGCGTGCGGTGCGTCGTGCTCTTCAGGACCCCGATGTTGTTGCCGCCCGCGAAGGCCGGCGCGATCGAACCGGCCGTGGCCCCCGGCAGCGGCACCACCGCGTACTTGCCCTTGACGCTCCCCGCCTCCACGGCCGCATGGCTGAAGTCGCCCCCGATCGCCATGCCCGCCTTGCCCGCGGCGAACGCGGTGACCGTGTCGTTGCCGCCGAAGCCCGCGCACTTGGCGGCCGGGCAGTTGTCGTCGCCGAAGAGGGACGTGTACGCCTTGATGCCCTTCTGCGCGGCCGCACTGTCGATCGCCGAGGTGTACGACCCGCCGTCGGCCGCGGCCAGTTCGCCGCCGTCGGCCCAGATGAAGGGCATGGCGCCGTAGGTGTAGGCGCCGCCGACGACGAGGCCGTAGAGGTCGGGCCTGGCCTTGCGGACGGCGCGGGCGGTGGAGGCCAGCTCGGCCATGGTCGTCGGCGGCTTCAGGCCGAGGTCCTTGAAGACGTCCGTGCGGTAGTAGAGGGCGCGGACGCCGACGTAGAAGGGGGCGCCGTAGACCTTGCTGGCGACCGTGACCGACTGCCGGGCCGTCGGGTCGGTGTCCTTCGCCTCGCTCCAGGCACCGAAGTCCTTGGTGACGTCGAGGAGCCCGCCGTCGTGGACGTAACCGGCGGTGTCGGTGTTGCCGTACTCCATGACGTCGGGGGCCGAGGCCGGGTCGTTGAAGGCGGCCTTGACGCGCTGTGCGCGCGTGTCGACCGGGATGTACTCCACGTCGACCTTGGTGCCGTCGTGTGCCTTCTCGAAGGCGGCGACGACCGAGTCGACGACCTTCTGCTTCGGGTCGTTGCCGACCTCCTGGAAGAGCCACACCCGCAGGGTGCCGCTCTTGTCGTCCTTGTCGGAGGCGGAATTGGAGGAGGTCTGCGGGGCGCAGGCGGCGGCCAGGAACAGGGCGCCGGCGAGGAGTGCGGGGACGGGGAGCTTCATGGAGTGACCCTCCGGGAGCGCGCTCAAGCATGGGGGGCGTTGCAAGGTATGCAACGGCTGTTTCGCTCTGCACAACACCACGGAGGCTAGGGACTACATGAACACGTCGACAAGAGGTCTCAACCACTCTGTGACCGCGGGACGCACTCCGTGCAACGCGCGGGCACGACAAAGGCCCCGGAGCACGCCAAAGCGTGCCCGGGGCCTCGGAGAGCCGAGCTGTCGGACGGGCGGGTTACTTGTCCTGGCCCTCGCCGTCGCCGCCGGCGCCCATGGACTCGTAGATCTCCTTGCACATGGGACACACGGGGTACTTCTTCGGGTCGCGGCCGGGCACCCACACCTTGCCGCACAGCGCCACGACGGGGGTGCCGTCGAGGGCGCTCGCCATGATCTTGTCCTTCTGGACGTAGTGGGCGAAGCGCTCGTGGTCGCCGTCACCGTGGGACACCTGCGGCGTCGGCTCTACGAGGGTCCCCGTACCAGTCCCGCGCTCGGGCTCAAGAGTGCTCATGAGTGCCAAGGGTACTGAAGCGCCCGGACAACGGTTGAGAGGAGGCCCGGCGTCAGTTGAGCGAGGGGTCGTCCGGGTAGGTGGCGACCATGGCGAGCTCGTTGCGCTGGCGGCGCAGGACCTCGCGCCAGAGCCTTTCGGGGGACGGCGAGGAGACGTCGCCGGGTTCGGACTCGACGACGTACCAGGCGCCCTCGACCAGTTCGTCCTCCAGCTGGCCGGGGCCCCAGCCGGCGTAACCGGCGAAGATTCTCAGGGAGCCGAGGGCCGAGGCGAGCAGTTCCGGCGGGGCCTCCAGGTCGACCAGGCCGATCGCGCCGTGCACCCGGCGCCAGCCGAGCGGGGCGCGGTCGCCGTTCGCCCCGCCGGGGATGACCGCCACGCCGAGCGCGGAGTCCAGGGAGACCGGGCCGCCCTGGAAGACGACCCCCGGCTCGCCGGCGAGGGAGGCCCAGCCCTCCAGGATGTCGCCGACGTCCACCGGGGTGGGGCGGTTGAGGACGACACCGAGGGAGCCCTCCTCGTCGTGGTCGAGAAGGAGCACCACCGCACGGTCGAAGTTCGGGTCCGCCAGGGCGGGCGTGGCCACGAGCAGCCGCCCTGTGAGCGAGGACACCTCGGTCATGCCTGACATGATCCCGCATCTTCCCGTCGCGTGGGGAGCCAATCCGGGTCCATGGGTGAATGCAGCCATGATTTAAAGGAGCGGCCTGGCAAGGCCTCGTTTGAGGGTGGTGGTGGGAGACGGGAGGGCGGAAGGGAGCGCCCCCGGCGCACGGTCACGGGCGGTGACCCCATGTGCCCGATTAGGCACCGTTCGTGTTGTGACACAGCTATGACGTAGCTGGGTGGTCCTTGGGCTTACGGGAGTGGGCCGATGGGCGATTACTCTGTCTCTCCGGCCCTGCCCAACTCCATGGAACGCGAGATTCATGACCGTCAACGACGATGTCCTGCTTGTCCACGGCGGAACCCCGCTGGAGGGCGAGATCCGGGTCCGCGGTGCGAAGAACCTCGTACCGAAGGCCATGGTCGCCGCCCTGCTGGGCAGTGCACCCAGTCGGCTGCGCAACGTTCCGGACATCCGCGACGTGCGGGTGGTGCGCGGCCTGCTGCAGCTGCACGGGGTGACGGTGCGTCCGGGCGAGGAGCCCGGTGAGCTGGTGCTCGATCCGACGTACGTGGAGAGCGCGAACGTCGCCGACATCGATGCCCACGCCGGGTCCAGCCGGATCCCGATCCTCTTCTGCGGCCCGCTGCTGCACCGCCTCGGCCACGCCTTCATCCCCGGTCTGGGCGGCTGTGACATCGGCGGCCGTCCCATCGACTTCCACTTCGACGTGCTGCGGCAGTTCGGCGCGACCATCGAGAAGCGTGCGGACGGCCAGTACCTGGAGGCGCCGAAGGGGCTGCGCGGCACGAAGATCCAGCTGCCGTACCCGTCCGTCGGCGCGACCGAGCAGGTGCTGCTGACGGCGGTACTCGCCGAGGGCGTCACGGAGTTGTCGAACGCGGCCGTGGAGCCGGAGATCGAGGACCTCATCTGCGTGCTGCAGAAGATGGGCGCGATCATCGCGATCGACACCGACCGCACGATCCGCATCACCGGCGTGGACAAGCTCGGCGGCTACACCCACCGGGCCCTGTCGGACCGGCTGGAGGCCGCGTCCTGGGCGTCGGCGGCGCTGGCGACCGAGGGCAACATCTACGTCCGGGGCGCCCAGCAGCGCTCGATGATGACGTTCCTGAACACCTACCGGAAGGTGGGCGGTGCCTTCGAGATCGACGACGAGGGCATCCGCTTCTGGCACCCCGGCGGCCAGCTGAAGTCCATCGCCCTGGAGACGGACGTGCACCCGGGCTTCCAGACCGACTGGCAGCAGCCGCTCGTCGTGGCCCTGACCCAGGCCACGGGCCTCTCGATCGTCCACGAGACGGTCTACGAGTCCCGCCTCGGCTTCACCTCCGCGCTGAACCAGATGGGTGCTCACATCCAGCTCTACCGCGAGTGCCTGGGCGGCTCGGCCTGCCGCTTCGGCCAGCGCAACTTCCTGCACTCCGCGGTCGTGTCCGGCCCGACGAAGCTCCAGGGCGCCGACCTGGTCATCCCCGACCTCCGCGGCGGCTTCTCCTACCTGATCGCCGCCCTCGCGGCCCAGGGCACCTCCCGCGTCCACGGCATCGACCTCATCAACCGCGGCTACGAGAACTTCATGGAGAAGTTGGTAGAGCTGGGCGCGAAGGTGGAACTGCCGGGCAAGGCGCTCGGATAACCCTTCCCGTACGACGATGGGGCGGCCCCTGGTGGAGGGGCCGCCCCATCGTCGTGCTAAGCACCGTATGCCGTCCCGTGGCCTACGGACGGCAAGGTCACTTGCCCTTGGCGGATTCCTTGAGCTTCGAGCCCGCGGAGACCTTCACGCTGTAGCCGGCGGGGATGTTGATCGGCTCGCCGGTCTGGGGGTTGCGCGCGGTGCGAGCGGCACGGTGGGTGCGCTCGAAGGTCAGGAAGCCGGGGATGGTGACCTTCTCGTCGCCCTTGGAGACGATGTCGCCGACGACCTCGGCGAACGCGGCCAGCACGGCGTCGGCGTCCTTGCGAGTCACCTCGGCACGGTCGGCCAGCGCGGCCACCAGCTCACTGCGGTTCATGTTGTTACTCCCGTGTTCTTCTTGCCATTGAGGCGTGCCACGCGGCGAAGCCGCATGTTGGGCCGGGACGCATCCTGCCCCCACCTGCGGCGGGAACGCCAATCCGGGTGCCGCAAATACCCTACGGGTGGGCCGAAGGGGGGGTTTCACGACGCGCCGATCGGATGGCGTGGCAAGTTTCACAAACGTTTGCCTGGGGGCTGCTGCCCCCAGACCCCCGCATCATGCGGGTGCGCGTCGTGTTTCGGGTGCCGGCCCGGTGGGGGCCGGTCGCGCAGTTCCCCGCGCCCCGGACGGGGCGCTCCCGGCGAGGGCGCTGGTCAGGCGCCCTTCGCGGCTTCCCGCACCGCGCCCGCCACCGCTCCCGCGACCTTCTCGTTGAAGACGCTGGGGATGATGTAGTTCGGGTTCAGCTCGTCCTCCGTGACCACGTCGGCGAGGGCCTTCGCGGCCGCGAGCATCATGTCGGTGTTCACCGTACGGGACTGGGCGTCCAGGAGGCCGCGGAAAACACCCGGGAAGACCAGCACGTTGTTGATCTGGTTCGGGAAGTCGGAGCGGCCGGTGGCCACCACGGCGGCCGTCTGGCGGGCGATCGCCGGGTCCACCTCGGGGTCGGGGTTCGCGAGTGCGAACACGATCGCGTCCTCGGCCATGGCGGCCACGTCGTCGCCGTCGATGACGTTCGGGGCGGAGACGCCGATGAAGACGTCGGCGCCGCGCACGGCCTCCTTGAGGGTGCCGGTCAGGTTCTCGTGGTTGGTGTTGTCGGCGATCCAGCGCAGCGGCGAGTCGGCCGACGCGTCCACGAGGTCCTCGCGGGCGGAGTGCACGACACCGTGGATGTCGGCGACCACGGCGTTCTTCACGCCGGCCGCGAGCAGCAGCTTGAGGATGGCGGTACCGGCCGCGCCGGCGCCGGACATGACGACCCGGATGTTCTCAATTGCCTTGCCGGCGACGCGAAGTGCGTTCGTCAGGGCGGCGAGGACGACGATCGCGGTGCCGTGCTGGTCGTCGTGGAAGACGGGGATGTCGAGGGCCTCGCGCAGCCGGGCCTCGATCTCGAAGCAGCGGGGGGCCGAGATGTCCTCGAGGTTGATGCCGGCGAACCCGGGGGCGATCGCCTTGACGATCTCGACGATCGCGTCGGTGTCCTGGGTGTCGAGGCACAGCGGCCAGGCGTCGATGCCGGCGAATCGCTTGAAGAGGGCCGCCTTGCCCTCCATGACCGGGAGGGCGGCCTTCGGGCCGATGTTGCCGAGGCCCAGGACCGCGGAGCCGTCCGTCACGACCGCAACGGAGTTGCGCTTGATGGTGAGGCGGCGCGCGTCCTCGGGGTTCTCCGCGATCGCCATGCACACGCGGGCCACGCCCGGGGTGTAGATCATGGAGAGGTCGTCACGGTTGCGGATGGGGTGCTTGGACTGCATCTCGATCTTGCCGCCGAGGTGCATGAGGAACGTACGGTCCGAGACCTTGCCGAGGGTGACGCCCTCGATCTCGCGGAGCTGCCCGACGATCTGGTCGGCGTGGGCGGTCGAGCTGGCCGCGATGGTGACGTCGATACGGAGCTTCTCGTGGCCGGACGCGGTGACGTCGAGGCCGGTGACCGAGCCTCCGGAGGACTCCACGGCGGTGGTGAGCTGCGAGACGGCGGTTCCGCTCGCGGGCACCTCCAACCGGATGGTCATCGAGTAGGAGACGCTGGGCGCCGTTGCCATGGCCGACTTCCTTCGTTGTTCACCGTGTCGCTCGTTTTGCCGTCCGATCGTCGCACCTACCGCCGGGTAGGCGTTAGCCGGGCCTGATTACGTGCGTATTGTTCGCGCAAAAAAGAGGCCCACGTCACACAGTGACGTGGGCCTCTTCGACGTTTATGACACCGACCCGCCATGCTCGCCTCGCGGCAAGTGGTCGCTCGCAGCGACGAAGGTTGGGCCCGGGGGCTTGGATCGAGCCGGTGTCACGACAAGGCTAACAAACAGATCCCGCGCGGCCATTCCCGTCCGGGGACTTCACAGGAAACCTCCAGCCGAACGGGCCTGACATCGGGCCCGTTCGGCTGGCATCGGGCCCGCGGCAGCACTGCCGTCAGCCCAGTCGCCGACCCCGCCGTCAGCCCAGTCGCCGACCCCGCCGTCAGTCCCTGAGCAGGTCCGGGACCCCCGCCGCGTCCGGTTCGTCCCGCTCGCCGGAAACCACCGTCAGCTGTTGCGTCGCCCGGGTGAGGGCCACGTACAGCACGCGCAGCCCGGCCGGGGACTCGTCGGCGATCTCCGCGGGCGAGACGACGACCGTGGCGTCGTACTCCAGGCCCTTGGCCTCCAGGCTGCCGAGGGCCACCACCCGGTCGCCGAGCCCGGCCAGCCAGCGGGCGGCCTCGGCGCGCCGGTCCATGGCGACGACCACGCCGACCGTGCCGTCGACCAGGTCCAGCAGCCGCTCGGCCTCCGCGCGCACGCTCTTCTCGAGCGAGTCGCGCACGACGGAGAAGCGGGGCTCGACGCCGGTGGAACGGACGGCCGAGGGGGACTTGGAACCGGGCATGGCGAGGGCCAGGACCTTGGCCGCCAGTTCGGCGATCTCGGACGGGTTGCGGTAGTTGACCGTGAGCTCGAAGCGGCGGCGCGGGCGGGTGCCCAGGGCCTCGTCGCGGGCCTCGGCCGCCTCGTCCGGGTCGGACCAGGAGGACTGGGCCGGGTCGCCGACGACCGTCCAGGTGGCGTGCCGGCCGCGGCGGCCGACCATCCGCCACTGCATCGGGGTGAGGTCCTGCGCCTCGTCGACGATGACGTGGGCGTACTCGACCCGCTCCTGGGCGAGCCGCTCGGCGCGCTCGCGCTGCGACTCCTCGCGCACCGGCATCAGCTCCTCCAGGCCGGTGAGCTGGTCCAGCGGGTCCGCCTCGCGCTTGCGCCTGGGGCGGGCGGGGGCGCCGAGGACGGCCTGGAGTTCGTCGAGCATGGCGATGTCGTGGACGGTGTGGCCGTCCCGCCTCAGGGAGCGGGCCACCCGGCGGACCTCGCCGGGGTTGAGGATGCGGCGGGCCCAGCGGCCGAGGCGTCTCTCGTCGGCCATGGCCGCGAGGACGGTCTGCGGGGTGAGCTCGGGCCACCAGGCGTCCAGGAACTCGATGAAGGAGTCCTCGGTGAGGATGTCCTCGTCGAAGGAGGCGCGCAGCTCGGCGGCGAGTTCCGGGTCGGTGTGGCGGCCGGCCGCGCCGGAGCGGTTCCACAGGGCGTCCAGGAGCAGCTTGCGGGCGCGGGGGCGCAGCAGGTTGACCGGGGCCGTGCCGCCCAGCGCGTTGTGCCGGACGCGGTCCAGGTCCGCGGCCTCCAGCTCCAGGCGGCGGTTGAACGCGACGACCCTGAGCCGGGTCGGTGAGTCGTTCAGCTCCAGGGCTCCGCGGGCGGCCTTGCGCAGCACCCGGAGCATCCGGGAGGAGCCCTTGGCGCGGGCGGTGGCCGGCGTGTCGTACAGGGTGGCCTCGGTGCCGTCGACGAGGGAGCCGATGGCCCGGATGGCGACCTGGCCCTCCTCGCCGAGGGAGGGCAGGACCCCCTCGGTGTACGCGACCAGCAGCGGGGTCGGGGAGACGATCAGGATGCCGCCCGCGTACCGGCGCCGGTCCTGGTAGAGCAGGTAGGCGGCGCGGTGCAGGGCGACGGCCGTCTTGCCGGTCCCCGGGCCGCCCTCGACGTAGGTCACGGAGGCGGCGGGGGCGCGGATGACCAGGTCCTGCTCGGCCTGGATGGAGGCGACGATGTCCCGCATGGTGTGGCTGCGGGCCTGGCCGAGGGCGGCCATCAGGGCGCCGTCGCCGATGACGGGCAGCGTGTCGCCGTCCAGGAAGGCGGTCAGCTCGGGGCGCATCAGGTCGTCCTCGACACCGAGGACCCGGCGGCCCTTGGAGCGGATGACCCGGCGTCGTACGACACGCCCGGGATCCACCGGAGTGGACCTGTAGAAGGGCGCGGCGGCCGGCGCCCGCCAGTCGATGACCAGCGGGGCGTAGTCCTGGTCGAGGACGCCGATACGGCCGATGTGCAGGGTCTCGGCGATGTCGGCGGTGTTGTCGGTCCGGACCGCGCCCTCGGCGGGTTCCACGGCGGTGTAGGCGCCGTCGGGCCCCTTCTTGCCGTCCTTCCCGAGGAGCAGGTCGATCCGGCCGAAGAGGAAGTCCTCGAACTCGTTGTTGAGCCGGTTCAGGTGGACACCCGCCCGGAAGACCTGGGCGTCCCGCTCGGCGAGTGCGCCGGGGGTGCCTACCTGACCGCGCTTGGCCGCGTCGTTCATGAGGAACTCCGCCTCGTGGATCTTCTCCTCGAGACGGCGGTACACCCGGTCGAGATGTACCTGTTCGACGCTGATCTCACGGTCTCGAACGGAATCCTGGACCGCGTCCCGGAGCGAGTCCTGGACGGAGTCCTGTGCGGAATCCTGATCCGAGCCGTGAGAGCCGACCGCGGATTGCTGAGCCTGAGCGGCCACCGGGCCCCCTTCTGACGTGCTGGGCAGCCGTCAACCGTACGCGAAGGGGGCCCGCTGAAGCTACGCGCTGACCGAGACGAGCTTCTTGCCGTCGAAGGTCATGACCTCGAAGTGGTCGATCTGGTTGGGGGTGAAGGCGGCCCCGCCGTGCACGTAGAGGGGCTCCTTGGCCTTCGCCGACTTGGCGTCGGTGATGCCGTATCCCCAGGTCGGAACGGACCAGGAGGTCACCGTCTCGCGCTCGCCGTTCTTGCCGACGGCGATCAGCGAGCACTTCTTCGGGCCGGTGACGTTCTCGAGCTGGAGGACCGCGTGGGTGCCCCAGTCCTTCTTCTCGACGGCGACGGTGGCGCTGACGTGGGTCGTCGGGTCCGTGGCCGACTTCTTGTCGGTCATGGTCTGGAAGGCCGCCTGGGCGGGGCCCATCGCCATGTCGCCGCTGTTGTCGCTCGAGCCGCTGCCGAGCGCCACGCCGGCCGCCGAGCCGCCGGCGATCAGCACGACCGAGGCCGCCAGCGCGAAGATGTTGCGCCGGCTGCGGACCTTCCGCTTCTCGGAGACCTCGACGACGAGTTTCTCGGCCATCCGCGGACTGGGCTTCGCGGACAGCGACTCGCCGATGGACGGGGTACTTCCGGAACCCGGCAGATCCGCCAGGGCCGCGAGCATGGGCTCCATCCCGGCCAGCTCGTCGAGCTGCTGGGCGCACCATTCGCACCCGGCCAGATGGGCCTCGAAAGCGGTTGCCTCGGCGTCGTCGAGAATCCCCAGCGCATACGCGCCGACGGTCTCGTGCTCATTGGGCACCGGAGATTCCTGCATGGCACCAGACATACCCGAACCACCTGTGCCGAACCCGCCGTGCCCCCCGTACACACTCATCACGCCGTCACCCCCCGCTCCTCCAGAGCCAGCTTCATCGACCTGAGGGCATAGAACACCCGCGAACGGACGGTGCCGCTGGGTATACCCAGCGTTTCGGCCGCCTCGTTGACGGTACGCCCCTTGAAGTACGTCTCGACGAGCACCTCCCGGTGGGCCGGGGTCAGGTCGTCGAGCGCGTCAGACAGCGTCATCAGCCACAGCGCCTTGTCGATCTCGTCCTCCGCGGGGATGACCTCCAGCGGCGACGGATCGACCTCCTGCGGCCGGGCCTGCCGGCTGCGGTGACCGTCGATGACGATGCGGCGAGCGACCGTCACCAGCCAGGGGCGTACCGATCCGGTCGCTCGATTGAGCTGTCCGGCGTTCTTCCAGGCACGGATGAGTGTCTCTTGCACGACGTCCTCGGCGCGTTGCCGATCACCGGCGACCAGCCGAAGGACATACGCAAGGAGAGGTCCGGCATGCTCCCGGTAGAGAGCACGCATCAGCTCCTCATCAGGCTCCGAGGGCTGGGACATGCGATGTCGGGCCCTCGATCCACGTTCATTGGCCACGGCCGCATCCTTGCGCACGCCCACCTCCGGTGTCCGGGGGTTCCCCCAGTCGGTCGCTCCCCCACCGGTACGGAAGTGGCTCGCGGCGTGTTCAACAAGACCCCACATTTTTCTGCGAGGTGACATGACGAGCGGGACATGACCCCACATTCCCACCGCGTGATCTTTACATTTCCGACACAACGTCGAGGGCGGCCGGGTTGCCCGTACTCGCCGGTCACCAAACGGAGTGTTGTCGAAATCACTTTCGCGGAGCTTCGATGAAGATCCGGCAGAAGCCGCGAATGGGGCGGGAGTTGGGATGTGGAGTGACGGCGATCACGCGCGCTCGGGCGTGTTCACATGTGTTCACGCGTGTTCCCTCGTGCTTCACGCGCGGGCGAGCGCGGCTCGGCGCCGGTGCCGGGCCACCCGCTCGCGGTTCCCGCAGACCTCGCTGGAGCACCAGCGGCGCCTGCGCCCCCGGGAGGTGTCCAGGTACACGAGGGGGCAGTTGTCGCCCTCGCACTCCCTGATCGCCGCCCGGGCGACGGGGTCGGTGAGCAGCTCCACGGTGTCCCGGGCGACGGCGGCGAGCAGCGCGGCGCACTCCGGCGGGCCGGCCAACTCCCGCACCAGAAGTCCGTCTTCGTCGGGTACGGCGCGCGGCGCCGGGGGTGCGGCGGCGCGCGCGAGGTCGTTGACGCGGGCGAGCGCGAGGTCGTACGGCCGGACCCTCGGCGTGTGCCGACCGCGCACCAACTGGCCCACGTGTACCCGCAGTTCACGGAACCCGACGAGCCAGCCGGAGTCGGCGTGGGCCAGCGGGGTGCCCGGCGGGACGAGTCCGGATCCGGTGATCCAGGCCCGCAACGGTTCCAGCCCGTCGAGCCGTTCGCCGGGATGCGTGGTCGCGAGCAGATCGAGACAGATCCGCCCGGCGTCGAAGCGCAGCTCGTACGGGGCCGCGGCCGTACCCAGTGCCATGTGCCTGTCACCGCCTACGCCTAGGACAGGGGAACCGTTCTGTTCACAGTGCCCGGTGCGGCGGGCGGCCGGAAGTCCTCGTACCGGTGTTCCGCCGTTCCCGTGGTCCGGTGTTCCGGTGTTCCCGTGGTCCGGTGTTCCGGTGTTCCCGTGGTCCGGTGTTCCGGCGTCCCGTCGTTCCGCGGGGTTCCCGCGCGTCCCCGCTCCGGGCGGGGACGCCGGTGCCCGGGACGCGGGCCGTCCCCGTTCGGTCCGGATACCCCGGCAGGCCTCGCGGCCCCCACCCTCCGGCCGTGACCCTGTGTCCTGCGAGAACGCACAGCGAGCCGCCCCAGGGGGGACCCGTGAGGGACGGCGGTTCAGAAGGGACACATCCATGAGCAAGCGCACCCGGTTCGTCGCGATGGCGACGGCCGTACTGCTGGGCGCCGGCGGCCTGGCCCTGGCACCGGCGGCGAGCGCCGCCGCGCCGTACCACGGCATCGACGGCGGCGGCGCCGTCACCGACGACTGGCAGGACGAGGAGAACCTCGGCGTCGACGACTACGCCCAGAGCAACGCCACGGCCCTGTGGGAGACCGTGCTGTGGGCGGACGGCGCCCAGTACCAGGACGACGACGGCGACTCGCACCCGTTCGAGAAGAGCAAGATCGACGGCTCGTTCGGCCCCGAGACCGAGTCGGCCACCCAGTGGTGGCAGGAGCACTTCGGCCTCTCGGACAACGACGGCGTGGTCACCGAGCAGAGCTGGACCTTCGCCCAACAACGGCTCACCGGCCCGGCCGCAGGCAGCGCCGTCACGTTCCACGGCACCGCGCACAACGCCACCCTCAAGCGGATCAGCAACAAGTACCGGGTGCGCATCAAGGGCACCGGTTCCTGGAAGATCGCGTACTACGACCAGCTCGGCTGAGCACAGCGCGGGGGCGGGCGACGCCGGTGTCGTCGCCCGCCCTGCGGGGCAGCGCCCACCACAGCCCGGCGGCCAGCAGCGCGGCGAGCGCGGACGCGGCGAGGGCGGCGATCCGCCACCGCCGCTGTCCTATGGAGGGCTCGGCGGGCTCGGCGGGCTCGGGGAGCCGGGCGGGCACGGCAGGCCCGGCACGCCCGGCACGTCCGGCAGGCCCGGGTGCCGCTTCCGCCGCCGGCTCCGGCGCGCCCTGCGGCCAGGCCTGTTCGGCCAGCTCCCACAGCGCGAGCAGCCGCGCCTGGTCCCCGCCGGCCAGCCGGCACAGCACCTGTGTCGCGCCCCGCGGGGGCAGTCTGTCGCCGCTCAGATAGCGCTGCCAGGACGACTTGCTGTACGCGGTGCGCCGGGCCAGTCCGGCGAGGCTGAGTCCGCTACGGCCCTTCAGGACCCGCAGTTGCTCGACCAGATGCCGGGCCTCGCGCGGCAGCGTGGCCGGCAAGGGCTGCCAGCGTGTCATGTTCCGTCTCCCCCGTGTGCCGTGGTCCGGCGTCAGCGTGCCGCCCGGCCGGAGAGATCCGGCAGAGCGCACGGCCGTGGACCCGGGGCACGGACCGTCGCCCGTGCGCGGCCGCACGGGACGGCCCGGCGCGCCCGGGAAGCGACGGACCGGAGTGGCGAGCAGGACGCCGCCCGCTACGGCCCGTTGCCCGGCGGCGCTCCCCAGAACGTCGTACGACGGCCGGCCGGTCCGCTCATCCCCATGGCGGAGAACCGCCCTCACAGTTCAGCCGCACACGGCTCAACCGCACGTGGCTCAACCGCACGTGGCTCAACCGCACGTGGCTCAGCCGCACACGGCTCAGCTGCCCAGGGCGAGGGCGAGTTGGGCGTCGATGGCGGACATCGTGGTCAGGCTTCCGGAACCGACCCGGACGTTGGGCGCGGTGCCGTTCTGCGTGGACCGCTGGGCCGCCTGGGAGAGGGCCGACCAGTCGTTCTCGAAGTCCAGGCCGGACACGGTGATCATGCTGCCGCCGCTGTTGGAGCCGTTGCCGCCGACCTCCGACTGCTGTCCCGAGCGCCAGGCGCGGCCCTGGCCACGCCGTGGTCCAGGGCCAGAGCCGCGTCCGCCACGTCCAGCCGCGGGGCCAGGACGGCGAAGCGGCGGCGAACCTCCAGCGAGCGGGACCGGCAGCGGACCGGCCGTCCGATTGTCCGGCTGCCCGGAGGCCCGGATGCCCGGCCGTCCGGCTCAGACGTCCGCGTACTTCGTGTCCGCCGCCGGGTCCAGGGCGAGCCGGTACCCCCGCTTGACGACGGTCTGGATCAGCTTCGGCGCGCCCAGGGCCGTACGCAGGCGGGCCATCGCCGTCTCCACGGCGTGCTCGTCGCGCCCGGCGCCCGGCAGCGCGCGCAGCAGCTCGGCGCGGGCCACCACCCAGCCCGGCCGCCGCGAGAGCGCCCGCAGCAGGGACATCCCGGCCGGTGGCACCGGCTTCAGCGCGCCGTCGACGAGGACGGCGTGCCCCCGGATCTCCACCCGATGCCCCGCAATCGGCAACGCCCGGGCCCGCGAGGGCAGTTCCTGGCAGAGCAGCTGTACGAGGGGGCCGAGCCTGAAGCGTTCCGGCTGGATGGTGTCGATGCCGAGGGCCTGGAGCGGCAGGGCCGTCACCGGTCCGACGCAGGCGGGGACGACGTCGTGGCCGAGGGCGGCGAGCAGGTCGCCGAGCAGCCCGCGGTGCTCGGCGCGGGAGACGAGGGAGGCCGCGGCGGGGGCGCTGGTGAAGGTGATCGCGTCGACCGAACGGGAGACGACGGTGTCGAGGAGCCGGTCCACAGGCCCGAGGTCCTCCGGCGGCATCCACCGGTACACCGGCACCGGCACCACCTCCGCGCCCGCCGCCCGCAGCGACTCCACGAACCCGGGCAACGGCTCCCCGTGCAGCTGTACGGCGACCCGGCGGCCGTCGACGCCCTCCTCCAGGAGCCGGTCGAGCACCTCGGCCATGGACTCGGAGGACGGCGACCACTCCTCGGTCAGCCCGGCGGCCCGGATGGCCCCCTTGACCTTGGGCCCGCGGGCCAGCAGCTCCACGTCCCGCAGCCGCCCGAGCAGCTGCTCGCCGAAGCCCCAGCCGTCGGCGGCCTCGACCCACCCGCGGAACCCGATCGCGGTGGTCGCGACGACCACGTCCGGCGCCTGGTCGATGATCTCCTTGGTGGCGGCGAGCAGCTCCCCGTCGTCGGCGAGCGGCACGATGCGCAGGGCGGGGGCGTGCAGCACGGCGGCACCACGCCGCTGCAGCAGTGCCCCGAGCTCGTCGGCGCGGCGCGCGGCCGTGACCCCCACGGTGAACCCCGCGAGAGGTCCGTGCGGACCGGGGTCCGGCCGCTGCTGTTCCTCGTCCATCGCCATGGCTGCTCTCCTAGCTGGCCCGCATGCCGAACGAGCCTGTCAACGGTGCGTGACAGGCTCGGTTCGGGTTGATGTCACCGGTGTTACGTCACACTTCGGCGTAGCTGAGCTGCGCCTTTGCCTCGGTGGCGGCCGCGGCCTGCTCCCGCACGGCCGGCCGGCGAAGGTATACGGCCCAGGTGACCGCGAAGCACAGGCCGTAGAAGGCCAGGAAGGCGACGAAGGCGCCGGTGCCGCTGCCGTAGGAGAGGTACGACTGCCGGAAGGCGAGGTTGATGCCGACGCCGCCGAGCGCGCCGACCGCGCCGATGAGCCCCATGGAGGCCCCGGACAGCCGCCGCCCGTAGGCCGCCGCTTCCTCGCCTTCCAACCCCTTGGCGAGAGCCTTGGCCTGGAAGATGCCGGGGATCATCTTGTACGTCGAGCCGTTGCCGAGCCCGCTGAGCACGAACAGCACGACGAAGACGGTCACGAACATCGGCAGCGACTTCTGCATGCTGGCGACGACGAGGAGGGCGGTGGCGGCGGCCATGCCGACGTAGTTCCAGAGCGTGATCCGCGCCCCGCCGTACCGGTCGGCGAGCCAGCCGCCGACGGGCCGGATCAGGGAGCCGAGCAGCGGACCGATGAAGGTGAGGTAGGCGGACTGGAGCGGCGTCCGGCCGAACTGGACCTGGAGCACCTGCCCGAAGGCGAACGCGTACCCGATGAACGACCCGAACGTCCCGACGTAGAGGAAGGACATGATCCAGGTGTGGCCGTCCTTGGCGGCGTCGATCGCGGCGCCGGTGTCGTTCTTCACAGTGGCGAGGTTGTCCATGAAGAGCGCGGCGAGGACGGCGGCGACGACGATCAGCGGGATGTAGATGCCGAGCAGCACCCGCGGCCCCCCACTCGCCCCGATGATCGCGAGGGCGACCAGCTGGATGACCGGCACGCCGATGTTTCCACCGCCGGCGTTGAGCCCGAGCGCCCACCCCTTCTTCTTCAACGGGAAGAAGGCGTTGATGTTGGTCATGCTGCTGGCGAAGTTACCGCCGCCGATCCCGGCCAGCAGCCCCACCAGCAGGAACGTGTCGAAGGACGTCCCCGGCTTCATCACCGCGAACGCGGCGACGGTCGGGACGAGCAGCAGCCCGGCGCTGATGATCGTCCAGTTCCGGCCGCCGAAGACCGCGACGGCGAAGGTGTACGGCACCCGGACGACCGCGCCGACGAGCGTGACCATCGAGGTCAGCAGGAACTTGTCGGCCGGGGTGAGCCCGTACTCCGGCCCCATGAACAGCACCAGAACCGACCACATGGTCCAGATCGAGAACCCGATGTGCTCGGAGAGGACGGAAAAGATCAGGTTCCGCCGGGCGACCTTCTCTCCGGTCGCGTTCCAGAACGTCTCGTCCTCCGGATCCCACTCCTGGATCCAGTGACTGTGTGAGGTAGGGGCTGGGGCTGTCATGACGCCTCCACGGTGCTCCGCGTGCTCGGGCTGCTACGAGTGACTAGGCCACGAAGGTAGGGAGGCGTCGTTTCCGCGCTGTGGCTGTGGGTGACCGGAAGGGAACGTTGCTCTCACCCTGCGGGGAGGCCCGGTGAGAGGTCGGCGGGCGTCGGAGGGCGGGGACGGGTCAGCGGGACGGGTACGGAGGCTGCTGGGGCTGCTGGTGGTAGGGGCCGGGGGCGTACGGCCCCGGGGGCTGCTGAGGAGCGGCGTACGGCCCGGCGGGCTGCGGGGGCGGGGCGTAGGGGCCGGGGGTGTGGGGGGCGGGGGGCTGCTGACCGTAACCGGGGGCGGGGGCGGGGGCGGCGGGGGGTTGGCCGCCGTAGGGACCCTGACCCCCCTGGCCGCCGTACGGGCCGTAGGGACCGGCCTGCGGCGAGGGCTGTTGCCACGACTGCTGGGACTGCTGCACCGGCCCCGGTTGCATGGGCATGGGCATGGGCGCAGACATGGGCACAGGCATGGACATGGGCATCGGCATCGGCATCGGCATCGGAGTGCCGGGCGGCAGATACCGCACCCGCCCGCCCTCCCCCGTCACCGGTATGAACCCGGCGGCCTGGAGTCGCTGCGCGAACTTGGCGTTGCGCCCGCGCGTGACGAAGAACCCGAGCCCCATGACCGCCATGAGGAGGACCCACACCACACCGGAGACGACGAAGGCCCCCGCACTCCCGCCGGCGCGCGCCGCGGCCAGCACCAGCCCGAGGGTGATGCCACCGGCCCCGAGCAGCATGCGCTTCTCGGCGTTCTTCCCGGTGAGGTCGAACTGGATGCGGGCCTTGAGGAGTTCGACGGCGTCGGGCACGAGGGGCGGCAGCGAGACACCGTCGGCGGCGTTCGGGTACTGCGCCCAGTTCTGCGCGGCGCGCGCCCGCCCCTGCGGGCTGTGGTCGGGCACGATGAGGAGTTTGAGCACGTTGTTGCGGGAGCCGGTGTGACGGGCGTCGGCGTACTCGTACCCGAACTGCTGGGCGACGAAGGCGAGCCGGGCGAGCTTCTTCACGGAGGCCCAGGCGTTGGTGAGCTCGACGGGCTCGCCACTGGCCATCAACTGGAACATCTTCCGCACTTGCCGCGCGCTCATCGCATCCGCTCCCCGTTGATCGAGCCACTCTTTTCACTTACGCAACCTGGGAAGTCTTCCATGCGGCATGCATCGAGAGAACGGCCGCCGAACGGATTGACTGGAGCTTGACCTGCCGTCAGCAATCGCCGACCTCGAACCACAACAGCTTCCCCGCACCGCGGTCGAGCAGACCGCCGTCCCCGACGGACAGGCCGCCCCACGAGTCCGCGTACTCCTCCACGAGCCGCAGGCCGCGCCCCTGCTCGGCTTCCGCCGGGACGTACGGCACACGGTCCCAGGGAGGCTCCCCGAAGGGGGCGGGGATACGCGGGTGACTGTCCCAGACCCCGACCCGCAGCCGTCCGTCCGCGAGAGCGGTGAGCCGGAGGGAGGCCGGGCCGCGTGTGTGCCGGTAGGCGTTGGTGACCAGCTCGGAGGTCAACAGCTCGACGGCGTCGAGGGCCTTGCCTCTGCCGTGACCGCTGAGCACCGCTCGTACGGTCATACGTGCGACGCGTGCCGCGCGGGGATCACGGGGCAGGCGAAGGGCGTACGTCCAGGTGTCGGGCAGGAATACGGTGTCCACGAGGACCTCCGACGAGAGACGGGACTCGGGTTCGCTCAACGACCGCGCCGGGCGGTGGCTCTGCCTGGGGAGGTGCGCTTCCGGCTTACGGGCGGGGAGTTGGGCGACGCGGAACCACCATAGAGCGCCGCGATGTAATAATTGACACCACCCAGAGGAAATGCTTGACAATTACCTCCTGTGGGTGACTCACGGGTAATGCGATGACGAGAGAGGGCTCAGTGCCGCCCAGCACCATCCCCACCTTGCGCCAGCAACGTCTCGGCGCCGAGTTGCGCAAGCTCAGGGAGCACTCCGGGCTCACGTCGACCTCCGCCGCAGGGCTGCTCGGCCTCAAGCAGGCGCAGATCAGCAACATCGAGTCGGGCCGCTACGCCGTGAGCGCCGACCGCGTACGCAGCATGGCCCGTACGTACAGTTGCGCCGACACAGCACTGGTCGAAGCCCTCGCCACGATGACCGGCGGACGCACACGCGGTTGGTGGGACGAGTACCGGGATCATCTGCCCGCCGGGTTGATCGACCTGGCCGAACTCGAGCACCACGCGACCGAGTTGCGCGTGGCCCTGGTCATCCACATCCCCGCGCTGCTGCAGACGACGGACCACGCCCGCGCACTCTTCCGTGCGGTTCACCCGCCGCTCCAGCAGTACGAGATCGAACACCGCCTCACCCACCGCATCAAGCGCCAGGGCATCCTTCACGGAGCCGATCCCACCCCCTACACGGCCGCCATTCACGAGGCAGCGCTCAGAATGGGGTTCGGTGGCCGAGACATGGCCGCCGCTCAGCTCAAGCACCTCGTCGCCACGAGCGAACTGCCCCACGTCACTGTCCGGGTCATCCCCTTCGGCAAAGCGAGTTTCCACGGCACAGGCCAGGGCATCGACTACGTCGCGGGGGCGGTGCCCCAACTCGACACGGTGCAGCTGGACACCCACCACGGCTGCGAATTCCTGGACGGTGAAGCGCAGTTGCGCAAGTACCGATCAGTGGTCGACCACATGGAGGCGAGCGCACTCACCCCCCAAGCCTCCCGAGACCTCATCCACCGCATCGCCCAGGAGCTCTGAGGAAACCCGCCATGCCCGAACTCATCTGGCAGAAGTCCACCTACAGCGGTGACGCTTCCAACTGCGTCGAGATAGCCACCGCCTGCTCAACCATCCACATCCGCGACTCGAAGCACACCACCGGCCCCCACCTGACCGTCGTATCCTCCGCCTGGAGCCGCTTCGTCTCCCGCGTGGCACGGCCCCGGCCACAGTGACCGCGTGGGAACGGACATCCACGGCTGGATCGAGTGCCGCACCTGGCGGGAAGACCGCCCAACGACGAGACGGCGTGGTCGCCGGCATCAGCCTGTCGATGCTGCGGATGCGGCGGGACTACGACGGCTTCGTCTGCCGGTGGCCATGATGAACGGGCGAGGGGCAGGTGAACTCAGGGCCGGCACTCGGCGCTCCCCCTCCGGGACGTCAGCTTCTCTGTGATCCAGACACCTTGCTTGCCGATCCGAAGCAAGCTGCTGTAGAGGACGTAGTCGTCGTTGGACGGTGTGGTGACGTCGGTCTTCCCGGTCTTCAGGCTCTTGTTGTACGCCTTGGTCTGATCCTCGCAGTAGACGAGACCGGCAGTTCCGTCCGCGTTGGTCTTCACCTTGGCGTCGAAGAACCGCTTCGTGCCGGTGATCCGGTCCTTGTAGTCCACGAACTCCTGGATGAACTTCTGGCTCCCCGCCGCCGCTTCGCCCTCGGAGTAGAAGCGGTACGCCTTGTCGAGCGGGTCCTGGTCGGCGATCGCCATGTCGACCGCCTTGATGAACTGCTCGGTGTCGCTGAGGACCGCGTCCTTCTTCTCGTCGCCCGTCTTCGACCACTCGAAGGCGTACGACAAGTCGGACGGCAGCTTGATTTCCGGCCGCTCAGCCACGCTTGCCGCCGAAGCGCGAGCCGGAGCCGAGGACTTCGGAGCGGTCTCAGTCGACTTTGCCGACCTGTCGTCGGACTTCGACTCTTCGACGCCGCATCCGCCAAGAACCAGCACACCCACAACGCCGACGCCGACTGCCCTCGCTACGGCTGGCACTGAGCCGCCCCCCTGCTGGAAATGATCTGTGATGTCTGCCAGACGCCGTCGGAGTTCTTGTCGAGCCTGGTGTTGTACGTGACGTAGCTGTCCTTGGTGACAGGCGTTTTGTTGATCTTTCCGGTCTTCTTGTTCTTACTGAAGCCCTTGCTCTCGTCGCCGCAGTACGTGAGGACGGCCGACGTCTTGCTCTCGAGCGTCACCTTGCGGTCGTAGTACCGAACGACGCCCGTGATCGTGACGTCGGCCTTCTTGAACTGGGCGACCCAGGACAGCGTGGCCTCAAGAGCCTTACCCGTGTTGTAGTAGGCGAGCCCCTCCCCCTTGGGATCCGTCCCGGTGATGGCGGCGTCCTCCGCCCGCGCCCTTTCCGCACCGTCCGCGAGTACCGCGTCCTTGACCGCATCCCCGGTCCGGCCGCCCTCGAAGGTCAACGTCACATCCGACGGCAACGCGATCTTCGGGCGGCCGTCGGCCGATGTCGAAGCAGAAGCACTCGGCGAGGCCGTAGCCGACGCGCCGGTCCTCGTGGGCATGGCCGAGGCGTTGTCCGCGGCATCCGCTCCGTCGCCGCTGTTCCCACCGCATCCGGCGAGAAGGGAAACCGCGATCATTCCGGCGGCGGCCTTCGCGAGGTGGGTCAGGGCTGACACTTGGCGCTCCCCCGCTGCGACGAAAGCTTCTCTGTCACCCAGACTCCCTTGTCGTTCTTGTGTAGTTGCGTGCTGTAGAGGACGTAGCTGTTCTTGCTGACAGCGGTCCTGTCGACCTTCTTGGTTTCCAGATAGAAGTCGTAAGCCTTGCCCTGGTCCTCGCAGTAGACCAGCGACGCCACATCCGGAGCGCTGACGTTCACCACCGGGTCGTAATAGCGGTAGTGACCGGTGGTCCGCGCTTTCGCCGTCACATAGGCCTGGACGTACCGCTGTATCTGGGCGGCGGCTTCACCCTCGAAATAAAACCGATAGGCCTTGTCCGACGGATCCTGATTCGCGATGGCGAGGTCGACCGCCTTGATGTTCTGCTCGCTGTCCGCCAATACGGCGTCCTTGACCGCATCCCCAGTGCTGGGCCAGTCGAAGGCGTAGGTGAGGTCCGAGGGCAACGTGATCGTCGGGCGCCTCGACGCGGTCACCGATGCGCTCGGCGCGGCCGATGCCTGCGTGGCCGACACCTTGTTCGCCGTGTCGTTCGGCTTCGATCCCCCGTCGTCCCCGGCGCCCTCGCCGCATCCCGCGAGGAGAAGTACGGCGGTCAGACCGGCTGCGGCTGCCATGGGCAGGCGAGAACGGGGGTTCACGAATGACTCCTGGTAAGGCAACTGGAATAGGGGCATGAGGTGCGGAGAACACACACGCGCGTCGGCTAACCGGCACAGGCCCTGTCGCCACGATGCGAGGTCAGGGCCGTGGTCTGCCAGACTCCTGAGGCGTTCTTCTGGACGCGCGTGTTGTACAACACGTACGGACTCTGTTCCGAAGGCGTCCGGTCGACTTTGCCTGTCTTGCGGTTCTTGTTGAAACCTTCGCTCTCGTCGGAGCAGTAGAGGACCGTCGCCGTGGTCTTTCCGGAGGCCAGGGTGACCTTGGGGCTGTAGTAGCGGGTAGTGCCCGTGAAGGAGAGGTCAGCGTCCAGATACGCCTGGATCCAGGCGACGGCACCGCTCAACGCCTTGTCCCGGTAGTAGAAGGACAGGCCGGGTGCGCTCGTGTCGCCACGCAGGATGGCGTCGTTCGTAGAGTCGATGCGTGCGGCGACGTCTGCGAGTACGGCGTCCTGCGCGGCATCGCCCGTCTTCCAGCCTGCGTATTCGTCCTTCACGTCCGACGGCAACGCGACCTGGGGACGGTCCGCGGCGGCCACCGCACTCGGCGATGCGGATGTGCTGCCGCCCCCTCCCCTACCGGCCGCGTTGTCGTCACCGCTGGAGCCGCCGCTCCGGCCACAACCACCGACGAGCAGCACGATCGCGGCCCCCGTGAGTGTGCGTGCGAACAGACGGGGCCGGCGGCTCACCTTGAAACTCCTGCTGGGTGGTGTGGTCGGGACGGATGCCTCACCTGTTGACGGACTGGATCTCCTGCACGGTGACGTCCTGCGACCGACCGAAGGAGCCGTCGGGCAGACGGCGGTCATTGGTGCCGTCACTGCCGGACCAGGTGATCCGCCAGGTGATGGTGGCCTTGAGCTGATACGAGCCGTTGCCGGACGACCGGAGGTACTTCACCCCACAGGGTGGCGTCTTACCGGCGTCGCCCGCGGCGTACTCCTCCCCGACTCCGGCACTGCCTTTGTTGAACTCACAGACCCCCGAGGCCGGGTAGGTGACCGCGTCGGATGTGCCCGGTTCGATCTTGAGGGAGACGGGTGTGGCAGTGGTCGTCGCCCACATGCCCAGGACATCGATGCGCGCGGTGACCGAGACCGGCTTGAACGTCGTCTTGTCCAGCCATACCCACGTGGGAAGGTTGACCTTCGTCTTGTCCGCCGGGGCCAGGCTCACGTCCTTGGAGGGCACCCGGATCTCGTTGTAGGCGAGTTCGGCGAGGATCTGTGGCGTGACGGCGTTCTTGATGTTGGCCGGCGGTGCGTCGCCCGTGGCCACCCAGAAATAGGGCTCGTCGCACTTGTCCCAGCCGGGCGGGAAGGACTCGTTGACGTACGAGTCCCACCAGTAACCCTTGCCGGTCTCGTCCTTGTTGAAGTCCTTGTAGGGGTGACCGTTGACGTACCGGTCGCGCTGGGTCGCGTCCCACGCGTCACCGGTCGAACCGGCCTCCCAGATCGGCTCCAGATATGCCTGCAGCGCGGCGGGGCTGTACTTGGGGGCGTACCAGCACGCCGGCGGGGTCCAGGACGTGGTTGAGGTGACGGACCCGACAGAATCACCTGAGCCGTTCTTGGAACGGTCGTACCGGATCACACCGACGGTCGAGGAAAGGGAGCCGTTACCGGAGGAGTTTCCATGCTCCTGCGTCTCGGTGGTCGCGGTCCCGTCATCCCCTCG